>CAYYFR010000052.1:0-23120 GCA_964470865.1 uncultured Burkholderiales bacterium
GTGATAGGTCATGTTGTTGCGTCCTTTGAGATGGCCTGGCAGGGCCAGGTGGTTTGCAGGTTTGCGGCAGAAAATGCCTTGATCAGGAAATTCGACTCTTGCGCACGAACAGGTCGACATGCGTGCGCATGTCACGCCTGGTTAGCGGCGTGTCACCGGTGTTTCTGCAGAAGCGGCGAATCTCTTCAGGTGCCCCTGGATCGGTCACGCTGATGCAGACCACCTGACCCTTGAATGCCTGCCTGAAATGCTTGCGCAGAAGCAGGGCGGGAATCGGACAGTTCCGGTTGCGCGCATCGATGGCCGCATCGGCGCGCGGCGCGCCCGCAGCGTCGTCGCTTCGCTCGGCTGCCGGCCCGCAGGCAGGCAATCGCTCGTGCGCGACCTTGGCCCTCATTTTTCCAGCCGCTCGATGCCGAGCATCTTCAGCACGTACTTTTCATAGATCGGTTCGGAGGTGCCGTTTTTCATCTTGTACATGAAGTACTTTTCGAACGCGATCTTGGCCAGGTGCACCCACTTGCCCTTCTTGAACCAGTTCACGTTGCGCGGCGGGATCTGCGGCAAGGCGACGAAGGCGGCGCCGGTGTCGCCCATGTCGGCCAGGCAGATCGCGTTCCAGCTGCCTTTGGCCTTGGCCGCATGGCCCGCCAGTTCGGCGGCGATGTTGTGCACGATGGCCGTGACCATGGTCTCGATCATGTAGCCGGTCTTGGGCGCCCCGGTGGCCACCGGCGTGGCCTCCACCGGCGGAATCGCGATGCACACGCCGGCCGAAAAGATGTTGCGGTACTTCTTGCTGCGTTGATGCTCGTCGACCAGCACGAAGCCGCGCGGGTTGCACAGACCTTCGACCGCAGCCACCGCATCGACGCCCTTGAACGCCGGCAGCATCATGCTGAACTTGAACGGCAACTCGTGCTCTTTCTTCACCTGACCCTGGTCGTCGAGCTCGGTGACGAACATCTTGCCGGCCTCGACCTTGGTCACCTTTGCATTGGTGATCCACTTGATGTCGTTGCTGCGGAACTCGCTTTCCAGCATCGACTTCGAGTCGCCCACGCCACCTAAGCCCATGTGCCCGACGTAGGGCTCGCTGGTGACATAGGTGATCGGTACCTTGTTGCGCAGCTTGCGGCGCTTCAGGTCGGTGTTGAAGATGAAGGAGAACTCGTACGCCGGGCCGAAGCACGAGGCGCCCGGCATGGCGCCGATGATCGCCGGCCCCGGCTGCTTGAGAAATTCCTGGTATTCCGCCCAGGTCTTTTCGGCATGATCGACAGTGCAGATCGAATGGGTATGGCCGGCGGGGCCGGCGCCCGGCACCTCGTCGAACGAGAGCTTGGGACCGGTGGTGATCACCAGGTAGTCATAGGCCAGGCGGGTGCCGTCCAGCAACTCCAATGCATTGCCGTAGGCATCGATGCGGGTGACGCGCTGGGCCACGAAATCGATGTCCTTTTTCGCCAGGTGCGGGCGGATCGGAAAGGTGATCGCATCGCGCTCGCGCCAGCCCACCGCGAGCCACGGGTTGGACGGCACGAACTGGAAATAGTCCACCGCGTTGACCACGGTGATGCGGTGCGCGCGATCGACTTCGGCGCGCAGTTCATAAGCCGCCGGCATGCCGCCGGTTCCGGCGCCCAGAATGACGATATGTGCCATTACGTTCTCCCTTGAGTGGAATGCGCGGTTCGCAGTTGCGGAAATCTGCCGCGGTGCGCCGGCCGCGCTTGCGTTACGTGCTTCATCGCGGCTCGTAGCCCAGGCTTGCGTTGACAGTCATCAAAAGCGCTTCGTCAAGCGCACCGGCCAGCGCGGCCAGGCGCAGGCGGTCGAGCAGCAGCCCGACGCGCCCCCGTGTGAGGTTCAAGTCAGCCGCCGCCGCGTCGCTTTCGGCGTTGAGCAAATCGAGCGTGGTGCGGTCGCCGATGCTGCGCCCGAGGCGCGTCGCGTCCAGGCGCGCATGGCTCGCCTTCTGCGCCTCGGCCAGGGCGTTGATGCGGCCGCGGCCGACGGACAGGCCGAGCCACGCGGTGCGCGCTTGCAGGGCGATCTGCTGGCGCGCGCGCTGCAATTCGGCCTGCGCCTTCTCGACCAAGCGCAGCGCTTCGTCCTGGCGCGCGCTGCGGTAACCGCCGATGGTGAAGGGCAGGCTCACCTGCACACCGATCAGGCCGTTGGTGGCGCCGCTGCTGGCGCCGCCGAAGTCGCCGCTGCCGGTGATGCGCTCGCGCCCGAACTGCGCCACCAGATCTACCGCAGCCGCAGCGCCGGCGGCGTGCTTCCCGACCTCCTGGCGCGCGATGTCGACTGCGACTGCTGAGGCGCGCAAAGCCGGGTTGTTGGCCGCGGCCGCGGCCAGCGCGCGCTCGAGCGAGGGCAGGTCGGCGCTTGCGATGACACTTGCCGGCGCGCGGGCGGCGAGTTGCGCCGCCGGCAGCCCGGTCAGGTCGGCCAGGGCGGCGCGCCTGAGTTCGACCTCCGTCGCGGCGGCGAGCACCTGCGCCTTGACGCTTTCAGCGCGCGCCGTCGCCTCGTGGGTGTCGGTGATCGGGACGTCGCCCAGCGAAAAACGGTCTTTCGCCTGGGTCAGTGCGCGCTCGACTGCGACCTGCTGCCGGCGCAATACGCGCTCCGCTTCCGCGGCCATGGCGAGATCGAAATAGGCTTCGGCCACGCGCAACGCCATCGCCTGTTCGGCGGCCTCGAGTTCGACTGCGGCCACATCAGCACCGAGTTCGAGTTGACGCCGTTGCGCGCTGCGCTCAGCACTCACCAGCGGCTGGCGCGCAACAACCGCGAAGCGCCCGCTCGCGCCGTGATTGACCGAAGTGTTGAACGACACTCCGTTCGACTGCCCGAAGCCGGGTGCGGAGAAGCGCGCACCGCTGGTGGAGGTATCGGAAAGACCGACGCCCGCCGTCGCGTTCAATGCCAGCGACGGGTTCCACAGATTGTCGGCCTGCGCACGTCGCGCCTGTCCGGCGGCGCCGGCGGACTGCGCCGCGCTATATTCGAAATCCCCCTTGCGCGCGGCGCGCCAGGCGCCCACCAGATCGATGGCTGAGGCGGCTTGCGAGACCACTGCGACGATGGCAGCGAAGGCGACAGTGCGTGGGCGCATGGTCAGGCCTTTTGCGAAAGGTGAGTGCGGATCCAGCGCGTCAGTTCGGCAGCCTGCATCGCGCCCGATGCGCGCGCCACCTCGGTGCCGCGCTCGAACAGGACCAGGGTCGGGATGCTGCGAATCCGGTACCCGACGCTGGCTCTGGGTGACGCTTCGGTATCGACCTTGGCGAAGCGGATTTCCGGCAAGTCGCGCGCGGCCGCAGCGAAATGCGGCGCCATCATCTTGCACGGCCCGCACCACTCGGCCCAGAAGTCGACCACCACCGGCAATTCGGTGCCGGCGAGGAAGGCCTGCAGGTTGGCATCGGTCAGCGCGACCGGTTCCGGTTTGAGCAATTGCGCCTTGCAACGCCCGCACACCGGGCCGTCCGTGAGGCGCGCATCCGGCACCCGGTTGGTGGTGCCGCAGGCAGGGCAGTAAAGGTGCATGACCGTTGCCTCAGGCGCCGCTTTGCACGCCAAGCTTGCGCAGGATGGATTCCATCAGGCACCACTTGGTGAGCGCGCTTTGCAGCAGGTTGGCGCCAACGAAGGCGGTGAATGCGAGCCACCACTGGCTGGCGAACAGCGGGCTGCCGGGAATTCCCAGGGCCAGCGAAACCAGGATGAAAGTACCGGCGAGAAGACGAACGACTTGCCATGAGGTCATGCTTGAGCTCCTTTAAGGTTGGGCCGCGAGCACGGGAATGCGCTTGCGGTAGGCGACGAAATACAACAGGGGAATCACCACCAGGGTCAGCACGGTGGAAACCAGGATGCCGAAGATCAGCGAGATCGCCAGGCCGTTGAAGATCGGGTCGTCGAGGATGAAGAAGGCGCCCAGCATGGCCGCCAGGCCGGTCAGCATGATCGGCTGCGCGCGCGTCATCGCCGAACGCGGGATCGCTTCCGCCAGCGGCACGCCGGCGGCCAGTTGCAGGTTGATGAAATCGACCAGCAGGATCGAGTTGCGCACGATGATGCCGGCCAGGGCGATCATGCCGATCATCGAGGTTGCGGTGAACTGCGCACCGAGCAGCGCATGGCCGGGCATCACGCCGATGATGGTGAGCGGAATCGGCGCCATGATGATGAGCGGCGTCAGGTAGGAGCCGAATTGCGCCACCACCAGCAGGTAGATCATCACCAGCCCCACGGCATAGGCGGCGCCCATGTCGCGAAAGGTCTCGTAGGTGATCTGCCACTCGCCATCCCACTTGATGGCGTAGCCGCGATAGGGATCCTCCGGTTGGCGGATGAAGTATTCGGCGATGGCACCGCCACCGGGCACGGCCAGCTTCGCAATCTCGGCGCGCATCGCGAACATGCCGTAGAGCGGGCTGTCCTGCTTGCCGGCCATGTTGCCGATGACGTAGCTTACCGGCAACAGGTCCTTGTGGAACACCGGTTGCTCGCGCAGCGTGTCGCTCACGGTCACCAGTTCACGAATCGCCACCAGGCGCCCGTCGCTGCCGCGCACCGCGAGTTTCAGCAGGGCATCGAGGTCGCCGTGCGCCTCGGGCGGCAGTTGCAGGGTGATGGCGGCCGGGTACTTGGCGCCGTCGTGCAGATAGGTGGTGGGCGCGCCGCTCAGCCCGGCGGCCAGTGTGGTGGCGATCGCCTGTTGCGAAATCCCCAGTTGTGCGGCCTTGCGGCGATCGACCAGCAGCAGCTTTTTCGGTGCTTCGGCGATGTTGCTGTCGTCGATATCCTCGATGCCTGCGGTGCCGGCAAAGACGCCGCGCACCGCGCGCGCCAGGTCACGCCGGCCGTCGGCTTCGGGTCCGTAGATCTCGGCCACAATCGGCGAGAGCACCGGCGGGCCGGGCGGCACTTCGACCACCTTGACCCTGGCACCATGGCGCTCGCCGATCTTCTTTAGCGCCGGGCGCACGCGGGTGGCAATCGCGTGGCTTTGATCGGCGCGCAGATGCTTGTCGACCAGGTTGACCTGAAGGTCGCCATATTCGCCGCCGCTGCGCAGATAGTACTGGCGCACCAGGCCATTGAAGTTGATCGGCGCGGCGGTGCCGGCATAGGCCTGGTAGTCGGTGACTTCGGGCACGCCTGCCAGATGCGCCCCCAGTTCACGCAGCACCGCCGCGGTGTGCTCCACCGGCGTGCCCGCGGGCATGTCGACGACCACCTGGAATTCCGACTTGTTGTCGAACGGCAGCATCTTGAGCACCACCCAGCCGGCAGCCGGCAGGGCCAGCGAAACTACGATCATCAGCACCACGGCCAGGCCCAGCAGGGCACGATTGCGGCCGCCGCGTCGGGGGTCGAGCAGGGGCGTGAAAATGCGCGTGAACAGTGGTGCCAGCCTGGCCGCAAGGCCGCTCGGTGCGCCCGCATGCGCTGCCTCGCAATGCGCGGCCGGCACCGGCTTCATCCACAGTAGCGCCAGCCACGGCGTGACCACGAAAGCGATCGCCAGCGACAGCAGCATGCCCATGCTGGCGTTGATCGGAATCGGAGCCATATAGGGCCCCATCAGGCCGCTGACAAACGCCATCGGCAGCAAGGCCGCCAGCACCGTCAAAGTCGCCAGTATGGTCGGGCCACCAACCTCGTCAACCGCCGCCGGAATGATCTCGGCTAACGGGCGGCCCGGGTAAAGATGCTGATGGCGGTGGATGTTCTCGACCACCACGATGGCATCATCGACCAGGATGCCGATCGAGAAAATCAGGGCGAACAGCGACACCCGGTTGAGCGTGAAGCCCCAGGCCCACGAGGCGAACAGGGTTGCAGTCAAGGTGAGTGCGACGGCAATGCCGACGATCGCCGCTTCACGCCGACCCAGCGCGATGAACACCAGCGCCACCACCGAGGCGGTGGCGAACAGCAGTTTCTGGATCAGCTTTTGCGCCTTGTCGTTGGCGGTGGCGCCATAGTTGCGCGTGGTGGCCACTTCGATATCGCGCGGGATCACGGTGTTTCGCAGCGACTCGACCCGGCGCAGCACGGCGTTGGCGACGTCGATCGCGTTCTCGCCGGTTTTTTTGGTAATCGAGATGGTCAGGGCCGGGAATTCGCCGCGTTCGGCGCCGGCGATGCCGTGCCAGACCATACGGGTGGCCGGCAACGGACCGTCGCGCACCTGCGCCACCTCGGACAGGAACACCGGTTTCCTGTCACGCACGCCGACCACCAGTTCGGCCACCTCGCGTGCATCCTTGAGGAAAGGGCCGGCCTCGAGCGCCAGCGCGCGGTTGGCGCTGATCAGGTCGCCCACCGGCAGGCCGAAGTTGGCACCCGCCAGCACGCCGCGCAGGTCGGCCACGGTAACGCCGGAGGCCGCCATGCGCGCCGGGTCGAGCTCGACCATCACCGCGCGCCCCGGGCCGCCGATGGTGGTCACTTCACGGGTACCCGCTACCCGTTTCAGATCTGCTTCGACGCTGTGCGCCACCCGTTCAAGGTCGAAAGTACCGATCGTAGCCTGGCGGCTGTAGAGCGTGAGCGAGACGATCGGTACGTCGTCGATGCCCTTGGGCTTGATCAAGGGCGTAAGCACGCCCAGACCGCGCGGCAGCCAGTCGGCATTGGCGCGCACCGTGTCGTGCAGGCGCACCAGCGCCTCGGTGCGCGGCACGCCGACCTTGAACTGCACGGTGATCACCGCCAGCCCGGGCCGCGAGGCCGACATCACGTGCTCGACTCCGGCGATCTGCCCCAGCACCTGTTCGGCCGGGCCTGCCACCATGTGCTCCACGTCCGCCACGGCGGCGCCGGGAAACGGGATCAGCACGTTGGCCATGGTGACGTTGATCTGCGGCTCTTCTTCGCGCGGGGTCACCAGCACGGCGAAGGCGCCCAGCAAAAGGGCCAGCAGCGCCAG
Source organism: uncultured Burkholderiales bacterium (assembly GCA_964470865.1). Lineage (GTDB taxonomy): Bacteria > Pseudomonadota > Gammaproteobacteria > Burkholderiales > JAEUOS01 > JAEUOS01. Next base: position 6,956 of record CAYYFR010000052.1, read on the forward strand.
GAGGGGCGTGATGCTGGCCGCCTGGAAGTAGGCGGCGACACGGCCGGAGAATCCGCGGGTCTGGTTCATGCCGGGTCCCTAGCGCACGCGCGCCGCGGCCTGCGGATCGAGTACCACCCGCTCACCGATGGCGACGCCTGCCAGCACCTCGACCGACTCGTCGCTGACGCGCCCGAGGCGCACTTGGCGCAACAGCGGCTTGCCGGCGGCATCGAGCACGTATACGCCGCTCATCTCGGCGCGCCGCACCAGGCTTTTCAGCGGCACGTAGATGCGCGTGGCGGCGCTGCCGGCCAGCGGCAGCCAGACGCGCGCGAACATGCCGGGCGTGGCGCCGGAACCCGGCGCCAGGTCGAAGCGTACCGGCACAGTATGGGTGGCCGGGTCGGCGGTGGGCAAGACGCTGATGCGTGTGGGCATTTGGTTGGCGCGCGCGGACGCCAAGCCGGGCACTTCGATGCGCGTGGTCCTGACGGCGTCGGCTGCGGACAGGCGTGCGGCGGTGGCTTGCGGCAGAGGTGCGGTGACCCGCAGCGCCGCCGGGTCGTACAGCGTCATCAGTGCCCGACCGGGCATCGCCATGTCGCCCTGCACCACGGTAACCTCGGCGATCACGCCGGCATAGGGCGCGCTCAACACATAGAAGCCCGATTGGGTGCGCGCCGCGTCCGCCTGCGCCATTTGCGCCGCGACCTGCGCGTCGGTGGCCTTGAACTGGGCTTCGGCGCGTTCCAGCGCGGCCTGGCTGATGTACTGCTTGGCGAACAACTGACGCTGCCGTTCCACCTCGCGCGTGGCAACCTCCTGCGCGGCGCGCGCCGCGCGCACCTGCGCGTCGCTGGCCGCGGCGTTTTGTTGGGCGGCGCGGGCGTCCAGGCGCGCCAACACCTGACCGGCCTTGACGCTGTCGCCGGCCTTGACTGTCAACGCGAGCACAGCGCCGGGCACCTGGGCTGCGATCACGGTCTGGCGCACCGCCTCGACCACACCGTCGAATCCGGAAGTGTCGCTGCTTCCGTGGCCCTGGATGGTGACACTGGCGAGTGCGCCGGACGCCGGCGCGGACCCGGGCACGGCAGCCGCCGGCGGTGCGGCCTGTGCTGCCGCCTGCAACACCAGCGTCAGCGCCCAAACGGCGCTTAGTCCCGCCCCCCTTCGATTGGAACCGCCCATTGCCCTTGCTCCTTCACGTTGCCGCGCCTGCCCGCCGAAACTGCCGGTGTTGATCGGGCTGGACATTCATTCAATGCATGCTATTATTTGCTTAAGTACGCAAATAGTCAAGTACGTAATTAACTAATTCTTGTCAAGGAGCTTTTCCATGGGCATCATCACGGCTTCCCCACCCGCCGCCTGCCCCGCCATGGATGGTTTGTCGAACGAAGCGCTGCAGCAAGTGGCCACTTACTTTCAGGCACTTGCCGAGCCCACAAGGCTGAAGATCCTCAACCTGTTGCGCACGGGGGAGCGCAACGTAGGTGAGATCGCGCAAGCCTGCGGCTATACCTCGGCCAACGTTTCGCGCCACTTGACGCTCCTGACCAAGCACGGCCTGGTCGCGCGCGAGAGTCGCGGTACCAGCGTCTACTACCGCATCGCCGACGACTCGGTCTATGCCTTGTGCGATCTGGTATGCGGCAGCATCGCGCGCCAGTTCGAGCGCACCGCCGACGCGCGCGCGGCGTTTGCGCGGCAGAGCGGTGGCGGCACGACTGCGGCCTAGTTGATTGGCGTAGCGACCCATGGCCTTGCAAATCCTGTCGGGAACCCGGCAATCATCAGACACCCAAACCCGCGGTTCCCGCTTGCGCTTGGTCAAGGAAACCCACTTCCTACCGGAGGCCCACGATGATCTTCCATCAGCTGTTTGATCCTGCTTCTTCCACCTATACCTACATCCTCGCTGACGACACGACGCTGGAGGCTGTCGTCATCGATCCGGTGCTTGAACAGCGCGCGCGCGATCTGCAGGTGCTGCGCGATGGCAATCTCAAGCTCAAATGGATTCTCGACAGCCATGTGCATGCCGACCACGTAACGGCCGCCAATGCACTGAAGATCGCCACCGGGGCGTCTTCCGCGGTCGGCGAAGCCTGCGGCGCGGGAGGCTATGACCAGCCGCTCAACGACGGCGACACGCTCTCGTTTGGCAATGAACAGATCAGCGTCTTGGCCACGCCGGGGCATACCCCCGGCAGCATGTGCTTCCTGTGGCGCGACCGGGTATTCACCGGCGACACCCTGTTGATCGGCGGCTGCGGCCGCTCGGATTTCCAGAATGGCGACGCCCATGCGCTGTATGCCAGCATCACGCGGAAACTCTTCACCCTGCCGCCGGCCACGCGCGTATATCCGGGCCATGACTACAAGGGGCGTACCGACAGCAGCATCGGTGCCGAACGTGCGGCCAATCCGCGCCTGGCGGGCACCACCGAAGAAGACTTCGTGGCGCTGATGGCCGCGCTCAACCTGCCGCGCCCGAAGCGCATCGACGAGGCCGTGCCGCTCAACCGCATGGCCGGACCGGTTGCCGAGGGAGACACCCCCTGGGAGACACTGCCGCCGACCCTAGCGTCGCGCGACCTGCGCTGCAATGATCGCGCCCTTCTGGTCGACTTGAGCGACGCCTGGCATTACGCCGATGGCCACGCCACGGGCGCGGTGCCGGTCGCACATGACGACTATGGCCGCTTGAAGCAACTCTCGGCGGGTTGCGACAAGCTCTACCTGATCTGCCGCAGCGGCACTCGCTCGATGCTGGCGGCGCGCGAACTGGCGGCGCGCGACATTCACAACGTGGTCAATGTTGCCGGCGGCATGCAGGCCTGGAAGGCCGCCGGCCTTGAGGTGATCGGCAAAAGGGCAAACACATGAGCGACGCCTGGATCAACGCCTTGATTGGCGGTGCCATGATCGGCCTGGCCAGCGGTCTCATGATGTTGACCGTCGGACGGATCGCCGGGATTTCGAGTGTGCTGGGCGGGCTCATCAGGCCATCCCCTGCCGACTGGCAATGGCGCTTGGCCTTTTTCGCCGGCATGGTCGCGGCCGGCACTGTGGCCGCGCTTGCAGGCGGCTGGTTTCCGCTGGAGCCGCTGGCAAGCGCGCGCCCGCTGCCCTTGCTGATCGCAGCCGGCCTCCTGGTGGGTGCCGGTACCAGCCTGGCGAACGGCTGCACCTCCGGCCATGGCGTGTGCGGCCTGGCACTTTTCTCGGCCCGTTCGCTGGTGGCGGTGGCGAGCTTCCTGGGCACCGGATTCATCGTCACCTATGTCATGCGGCACTTGTTGGGGAGCCCCTGAAACATGTTCAGCCCCGCGCTCGCATCGGCTTTTTGCATCGGCACATTGTTCGGCGTAGGCTTGCTCGTCTCCGGCATGACAGAGCCCGGCAATGTGCAGGGATTCCTCGATCTCGCCGGCGCATGGCGGCCACAATTGCTGGCCGTACTCGGTAGCGCCGTGGTGGTCGCGGGCCTGCTGTTCGCCTGGGCACGCACACGCGCCGCGCCGCTGGCCGCGCGCAGCTTTCAATGGCCGACGCGCAAGGACATCGATGCCCGCCTGGTCGTCGGCTCCGCCGTATTCGGCATCGGCTGGGCGCTGGCCGGCTATTGCCCGGGTCCGGCCGTGACTGCGCTTGGCACCCTCTCAGTGGAAGCCTGGGTGTTCGTGCCGGCGATGGCGGCCGGCGCCTGGCTGGCGCAAAGATTGCGATAGCCCCTTGTCCATTCCGGATTGGGTGCCAGTCACCATTGCACTGTTGATTCTCGCGGCGCGCTTCGCCTGGGCGCTCAGCCGGGACGCCGAATCCGGGCAATCGATCGCACTGCGCCGCGCCTGGGTCAAGCGCATTCTGGCGGCGCCCGGGTCTGAAATCCTCGCCATCCAGACGGTACGCAACTCGATAATGGCAGCGTCGCTGATGGCCAGCACCGCGGTGCTGGCATTGATGGGCGTGATTTCCATCGGCCACAGCCAACTGGACGCAGCCGATGCGCTGCGCAACTGGATGCACCCCGGCGGCCATCTCAAGCTGTTCCTGCCGCTGGCGCTCCTGGCCGCATGTGTAGTGCTTTTTTCGAAAGCGGTGCGCCTGTATCACCGCGCCGGCTACTCGCTCGGCTTGTCGCGAAGCGCCGCTGGCAGCAACGAACTGAGCGACATCGCGGAAGCGGCGGCCAGTGGTGAATTGACGCGCGCCGCGCACCTCTACCGCAACGGCTGGCGCACCTTCTACGCCGCGATTGCCACCGGTGCCTGGCTGGTGGGTGCCTGGATGATGCTCGCCACCACCATCATCATCGTCGCCATCGATATCGCCGCCAGAATCGAGTAGCGGCGCCGCGGTCTAAAATCGCCGGCTTCCGCTCAAAGCATATTTAAGCCACCATGAAAACCTATCGCATCGCCTGCATTCCCGGCGACGGCATCGGCCGCGAAGTCATCCCCGCAGGCCAGCAGGTATTGACCGCACTGGCTGCAGCGTTGGGCAGCTTCAAATTCGAATTCGAGGCCTTCGACTGGGGCGGCGACTATTACCGCAAGCATGGCGTGATGATGCCGGCCGACGGCCTGGAATCGCTGCGCGGCAAGGATGCGATCCTGTTCGGCTCCGCCGGCGACCCCGACATTCCCGACCACATCACCCTGTGGGGCCTGCGCCTGAAAATCTGCCAGGGCTTCGACCAGTATGCGAACGTGCGGCCGACGCGCATCCTGCCCGGTATCCAGACCCCGCTGGCACGCTGCAAGACTGCCGACCTCGACTGGGTGATCGTGCGCGAGAATTCCGAAGGCGAGTATTCCGGCGTCGGCGGCCGGGCCCATCAGGGCCACCCGATCGAGGTGGCCACCGATGTGTCGATCATGACGCGCGTCGGCGTCGAGCGGGTGCAGCGTTATGCCTTCAGGCTGGCGCAATCACGCCCGCGCAAGCACCTGACCTTGATCACCAAATCGAACGCCCAGCGCCACGCCATGGTGATGTGGGACGAGATCGCGCGCGAGGTCGCGAAGGATTTTCCGGACGTGACCTGGGACAAGGAACTGGTCGACGCCGCCACGGTGCGCATGGTGATGCGCCCGGCCTCACTGGACACGATCGTCGCCACCAACCTGCATGCCGACATCCTCTCTGACCTGGCCGCCGCTCTCGCCGGCAGCCTGGGGATTGCGCCCACCGGCAACATCGACCCCGAGCGGCGCTACCCCTCGATGTTCGAGCCGATCCACGGCTCGGCTTTCGACATCATGGGCAAGGGCTTGGCCAACCCGATCGGCACCTTCTGGTCTTGCGTGATGATGCTGGAACACCTGGGAGAAGCGGCGGCGGCGGCGGCGCTGATGGCGGTGATCGAGAGCGTGACCGCGGAGCCGGCTTTGCATACGCGCGATCTGGGCGGGTCGGCGACGACAGAGCAGGTCACTCATGCGGTTGTGGCGCGCGTTGCAGAATGCGCGGGCAGCGCGCGGCAAGTCGCGTAGTCGTTCAAACCCCGTTCGCAAAAAACTCACATCACGACAAAACGAACCGGGTTTGGCACGCTACGGTCTCAACTGCCTGAATTCCGCCAAAACAATTGGCCCTGCGGAATAACCGCCTGACCGCCAATCACCGTATAGCGGACGCCGGCCGCGTCATCCGCGGATTCGTACGCGTTCTGCTCACTTCCCGTTTCCTCGTCACGCAATCGTGTTCCACATCTCCATATCCCGCTCGGCGGTCCAGATGCGCGGGTTCTTGATGCCTTTGGCCTCATCGTAGGCGCGGCTCACATCGAACGGCATGCAGTGCTCGTAGATCGGGAAGCTGCCGTACACCGGGTCGAGCCTGGCGCGTGTATCGACGTACACCTGCTTCAAATCCTTGCCGGCCGCCACGCCCTCCCTGGCGCAGGCCAGTAGCTGGCGCACGAAATTTTGCGTGAATTCGATCGCCTGGATCGCTTCGGCCTCGGTCTTGAGCGCCGCACCGCGCCCCGGTACCAGCGCCTGCGGTTTCAGGGCGCGTAGTTTGTCCAGCGTATCCGGCCATTCCTCGAGTTGCGCGTCACCGGTGTAGATGCCGGCGTTGAACTCCACCAGGTCGCCGGAAAACAGCATGCGCTCGGCAGGCAGCCAGGCGATGGTGTCGCCGCGCGTGTGGCCGGGCCCGATCTGGATCAGTTGCACTTCGAGCTTGCCCATGTAGACCGTCATCTGCTTTTCGAACACCATCGTGGGCCAGGTGAGGCCGGGCACGGAATCGGCGTTCTGGAACAGGCGCGGAAAGCGCTCGTATTCGCTTTGCCAGTCTTCCTGGCCGCGCTCGACGATCAGCTCGTAGGTCGGGCGCGAGGCGATGATCTGCTGCGCACCATAGGCCGAAGCGCCCAGCACACGCACCGCGTGATAGTGCGACAGCGTGACGTACTTGATCGGCTTGTCGGTGACAGCGCGAATCCTGGCGATCAGGTCCTGCGCCATCACCGGGGTGGCGGTGGCATCGATCACCATCACGCTGTCGTCGCCGATGATGACGCCGGAATTCGGATCGCCTTCGGCGGTGTAGCCCCAGCCGTGCTCGGACAACTGCTCGAAGGTGGTGACTTTGGCCGTCATGTCGGCCTTGGATGCGAATGCCTTGCTCATCTCTGACTCTCCATCAAGAATTCGATAAATACGATATGCGCTATTGAACGCAGCATTTTATCCCGCGTACCCGCGCGGTGGTTAGCGCGCCGTGGCGCGTGTCGCGCCTCGGGCAATCTGCCGACCCGGGGACATCGGCTGCCGCCATTATGGACCGGCAAGGCCACTGAGCATGACCTTGGACACCTCGGCCGCATAGTCGGCATAACTTAAGGGGCCGTCGGGTTTGAGCCAGGTGAAGGTCCAGTTCATGGCGCCCATCAGCATCATGGTCACCGCCCGCTGGTTGGCGGCGGTCACGCGCTGCGGAAACGCCCGCGCCAGACCATCGGCAAAGGCGCCGACCACCGCGCGTTCGCGCGCGACGATGTCCGCACGCTGCGCCTCGCCGAGAAACTTGACATCGTTCAACAAGGCGATATGGCGGGTGCGCGCGGTGCGGTAGGCATCGAGAAAGCTGGCGATCATCAGTTCAAGCTCGGCGCGCGGCGCCAGGTGCTCGCGCTGCGCGCGCGCACGCACCTCGCCGGCGATATCCGCCAGGCGCCGGATATGGCGATCCAGCAGGTCAAAGAGGATCGCCTCCTTGCTTTCGTAGTAGTGGTACAGGCGCGCCTTGGAGGCGCCGCCCATGCGCGCCACATCGGTCATGCTGCAGGCGGCATAGCCGGCCGCGGCAAAGGCTGCGGCGGCGCTGTCGAGAATCTTCAAGCGCTGCGCCTCGTAGTCGGCGGACTGGGTTCTGGCCAATGCAATCGATTCCGACGGCTAGCGTTCGTCGTACGAAATCACGACCTTGGCCGAGAGCGGATGCGACTGGCAGGTCAGCACGAAGCCGCGAGCGGTCTCGTGCGCTTCGAGCGAGAAGTTGCGCTCCATGCGTACCTCCCCTTCGAGCACGCGGGCGCGGCAAGTGCAGCAGACGCCCGCCTTGCAGGCGAACGGCAGGTCGAGCCCGGCGGCCAGGCCGGCGTCGAGCACCGCCTGCCCCTCGAAGGGCAGTTGCAGGACGCGTGCCTTGCCATGCAAGATCAGGTGCACTTCGGCGCTCGCCGCACCGGCGGGGGCGACCTTGCGCGGCCCCGCCTGCGGCAGGGGTGTGCCGAAGCGCTCGACATGAATCTTCGCGGGCGCCACGCCTGCGGCGAGCAGCGCTGCTTCGGCCGCATCCATCATCGGCGCCGGCCCGCAGATGAAGGCCTCGTCGATCGAGGCGGCGGGAATCAGGGTATCCAGAAACTGCGCGCACTTCCGCGCATCCATCAGACCGCCCAGCAACTCGACTTCCTGCGGCTCGTCGCTGATCACGTGATACAGGGAAAGCCGGCCGAGGTAGCGGTTCTTGAGATCTTCGAGCTCCTCGGCGAACATGATGGCGCCAATCGCACGATTGCCGTACACCAGGGTGAAGCGACTGAGCGGCTCGACTTGAAGCACGGTCTTGATGATCGACAGCACCGGGGTGATGCCGCTGCCGCCGGCAAACGCCACGTAGTGCTTGCGCCGATCGGCTCTGAGCGGAGTGAAGAAGCGGCCGTCCGGCGTCATTACATCGAGCGCCATGCCCGGCTCGAAGGCGCGCTCGGCGAACGACGAGAAACGCCCGCCTTCAATGCGCTTGATGCCTACCCGCAGTTCGCCGTCGCGCAGGTAGTCCGACACCGCACAACACACCGAATAGGAGCGCCGCAATTCCTCGCCGTCAATGCGTGCCTTGAGGGTGACGAACTGGCCCTGGGTAAAGGCATAGGCATCGCGCAACTCAGGCGGCACCGCAAAGCGCACCGAAATCGCATCCGCCGTCTCGCGCCGCACCTCGCGGATGATGAGGGAATGAAACGTCGGCTGCGTCATCGGGAAACACCGAACCAGTCCGCAGTTTGAGAAAGTCGCTCTTGCAAGATGTTGAATCGAAGAGACTGTTGATTCGCAAGTCCGTATTCCAGGGACTCGTTCGGCGTTTTCATAGCGGCTTGAAGTAGTCAAACGGTTCGCGGCAGTCGATGCAGCGGTACAGCGCCTTGCAGGCGGTGGAGCCGAATTGCGACAACAGCTCGGTGCGCTCCGAGCCGCAGTGCGGACATGCCGGGGGCATCTCCTTGCGCCCGGCGCGCGGCGCGAAATGCACGATCTGCGGCGCATGGTGGTCTACCGGGCCGGGCGGTGCGATGCCGAATTCGCGCAGGCGGGCCCGCCCCAGCGGCGTGATCCAGTCTGTGGTCCAGGGTGGCGACAGGCGCGTGACCAGGCGTGCGCTGATGCCGGCGGCGGCGAGCGCGGCAGTGATGTCATGCGCGATCACCTGGGTGGCCGGGCAGCCGGCGTAGGTGGGCGTGACGCTGATCTCGAAACCGTCGGGCGTTTCGCTCACGCCACGTACAAGCCCGAGGTCGAGCACCGAGATCACCGGAATCTCGGGGTCGGGCACTGTTGCCAGGATGGCCATGATGCGCTCGATGACATCGCCACCGGCCGGCGGCAGGTCGCAATCGATGCCAGCGCTCACCACTGTGCCCCGGGGTGCGCGCGCGCCAGGCTTTGCATTTCGGTCAGCAGGAAATCGAGGTGTTCGCTGTGCATGCCGTTCTTGCCGGTACTCTGGAACCCGCAAGCAGCCGGCAGCGCAAGGCCTGCCTCTTCTTGCACCGCCCCGATCAGGTGGTCAAAGCCCGCCTTCAGGTCGGCACCGCGCACGCCGATGCCCGCAATGGCCACCGCCTCCTCGACCGGGTCGCTGCTGAAGAGTTCGTTGGTGTAGGGCAGCAACTGCTCGAGCGCGCGCTGCGCGCGGGCACGGCTTTGCTCGGTGCCGTCACCGAAGCGGACCACCCAGTCGCTCGCATGGCGCAGGTGATACGCGGTCTCCTTGGCCGACTTGGCGGCAATGGCTGCCAGCTCGGTGTCTTTCGATTCCGCGAGCGCCGCCCACAATTGCGCCTGCCAGGCGCAATACAGGAGGTTGCGCATGACGGTGAAGGCGTAGCAGGCACCATCGCCGCTTCCCTTCTCGATGCCGCTGTTGGGCAATTCGCACAGGGTGAAATTGCGATACGCACGTGTGTCGCGAAAGTAGGCCAGGGCATCTTCGTCGCGCCCCGCGCCTTCCAGCTTGCCCGCGTGGGTTAGCAGCATGCGCGCCTGGCCCACGAAATCGAGCGCGATGTTGGTCATCGCGATGTCTTCCTCCAGCACCGGCCCGTGCCCGGTCCATTCGGACAGGCGCTGGCCCATGACCAGCGAGGAATCGCCCAGGCGCAGCAGGTAATCAATATGCGGATTCATGGCGTGTAGTCACTGGCAACGACATTCAATGCGGTGCGGCTGCGGGTCGGGCGCGAACCGGGCTCTGGATTACATGTGCTCGACTTCGCGGGGCAGCTTGTAGAAGGTCGGATGGCGATACACCTTGTCTGCCATCGGATCGAACATTTCCGCCTTGTCGTCGGGATCGCTGGCGCTGATCAGGTTGGAAGGCACGACCCAGATCGACACGCCTTCCATGCGCCGGGTGTAAACGTCGCGCGCCATCTGCACCGCCTGCCTGGCGTCGGTCGCATGCAGGCTGCCGACATGCCGGTGATCCAGCCCCTGCTTGCTGCGGATGAACACCTCCCACAAGGGCCATTCGATTTCATTCATGGCGTCAACTCCGTTTGTCATTGCAGTTGCGGCTCGATTGCCACTTCGCAACTGACCGAATTGGCGATATAGCATTCCTCGTGCGATTCACGATGCAGGTCATCGATGTCGGTCTGCGCCGGCACTTCACCCGCGAACACGATCGCCGGGCGCAGCAGCACGCGGGTCATGGCCATTTTTCCACGTACGTTCTTTTCCATGAAACCCACGGCGCTGTCGGTATAGCTTTCGACGATCCAGTGGCGCTTGGCGGCAAACCCCAGGAAAAACAGCATGTGGCAGGAGGACAAGGCGGCAACGAAAGCCTCTTCAGGGTCGACCGCTTCGGCATCCGAGTAGGGCAAGGGCACCGACAGCGGCGAACTCGATGCCGGCACGATGGCGCCGCCGTCGAAATGCCAGTGATGCGCGCGGCTGTAGCGCCCGCCGATAAAGGCCTGGTCGTGGCGTTGCCAGACCACGGTGGCGGAAAATTCCATCATGCCGGCTCCTTCACGCCGCGCGCTGCCCGCGCGCTTGCGACTTGGCAGCGTAGGCCAGCGCCGCCTCGCGCACCCAAGCACCTTGCGCATGCGCCGCCACCCGGGTGGCCAGGCGCTCGCGGTTGCAGGGCCCGTCGCCACCGACCACGCGCCAGAACTCGTCCCAATCGATGGCGCCGATGTCGTAGTGCCCGCGTTCCGCATTCCATTTGAGGTCGGCATCCGGAATCGACAGGCCGAGCAATTCGGCCTGCGCTACGGTGGCGTCGATGAACTTCTGGCGCAGGTCATCGTTGGAAATGCGCTTGATGCCCCAGGCCGCCGACTGCCCGCTGTGCACCGAGTCGCTGTCGGGCGGGCCGAACATCTGCACCACCGGCCACCACCAGCGGTTGAGCGCATCCTGCGCCATCGCCTTTTGCGCCGGGGTGCCGCGGCACAGTGAAAGCATGATGTCGAAGCCCTGGCGCTGGTGGAACGACTCTTCCTTGCAGATGCGGATCATGGCGCGCGCATACGGCCCGTAGGAGCAGCGGCACAGCGGAATCTGGTTCATGATCGCCGCGCCGTCGACCAGCCAGCCGATGGCCCCCATGTCGGCCCAGGTCAGGGCCGGGTAGTTGAAGATCGAGGAATACTTGGCGCGGCCTGCGTACAGGGCATCGACCATCTGGTCGCGCGAGGTGCCCAGGGTTTCCGCCGCCGCATACAGGTAAAGGCCGTGCCCGCCTTCATCCTGCACCTTGGCCATCAGGATCGCCTTGCGCTTGAGCGAGGGCGCGCGCGTGATCCAGTTGCCCTCGGGCAACATGCCTACCACCTCGCTATGGGCGTGCTGCGAGATCTGCCGCACCAGGGTCTTGCGGTAGGCCTCGGGCATCCAGTCGCGCGGTTCAACCTTGCGGTCTTCCGCGATGCGCGCATTGAACGCTGATTCTTCCGCCGAAACGGCACGCACTGCTTTCGGTGCGCCCGCAAGATCCATGGCCTGGGTATACATACGCAACTCCTGCCGCACTGAGGAGACAGAATTTATAATAAACCGACCGGTTGGTCAATTAATTTTTGTCCGCTTCGAGAAAAAATGGTTTCGCGTGACTGCGCTGTTATCGGACCGACCGGGCCTATCTTGTCTGCCTGTCTGAGTGAAAGCGCAAGAATGGCCACCTTTGAGGCTTGGCTGCAGCAGTGCGCCACCCTGATGGTGTATCTGAACGTGCTGCTCGAAGCCGCCGGCTTACCGATTGAACCCGCCTGAACGGACGCTGTCGCGCCAGTCAGGCCGGATGGACCAGACGCATCGCCAGCGCATCTCTTTGGCGGGGCCGCCGGATTATTGGCGACAATCGATGCTTGCGCAGTCGCATCCATCAAGATACAGGCCGCAGGCAGGGGAACACACAAAATGATCATTGAAAACCAGCAGGATGTCACCCGCGCGGTGCTGGCGGAAATGCAGCGTACGCCCGACCCGCGCACCAAGGAGATTCTCGCCGCACTGGTCACCCATCTGCACGGTTTCGTGCGCGATGTACGCCTGACCGAGCGCGAATTCCAGGCCGCAGTGGGCTTTCTGGTCGAGCTTGGCCAGCGCACCACGCCAAGCCACAACGAGGTGATGCTGATCAGCGGTGCGCTGGGGGTATCGAACCTGGTGGCACTGCTCAACAACGGCGCCATGGGCACACGGCCCACGCAGGCCAACAACCTGGGCCCTTTCTGGCGCGCCGAAGCGCCGCGGGTGGAAAACGGCGGCTCGCTCTTGCGCTCGCCGACGCCGGGCGAGCCGATCGTGGTGCAAGGCCGCGTCACCGACACGGATGGCCAGCCGATCGCCGGCGCTGCGGTTGACGTCTGGCATTCCTCGACCGTCGGCCTGTACGAAAACCAGGATCCGTCACAGGCTGACTGGAATCTGCGCGGCCGCCTTACCACCAACGCGAACGGCAGCTTCTCTTTTCAGAGCGTCAAGCCTTCAGGCTACCCGGTGCCGACCGACGGGCCCGCGGGCGCCCTGCTGCGCGCCCAGGGGCGCCACAACATGCGCCCGGCGCACCTGCACTTCCTGATCTACAAGACCGGCTTCAAGACCATGGCCTCGCAGATCTACGTGGCCGACGATCCCTACCTGGAAACCGATTCGCAATTCGGCGTGACCCGCGCGCTGCTCGGTGACTATGTGCGCCACGAGGGCGCAGCGCAGGCACCTGATGGTGCCGCGATATGGTGGTCACTTGAGCAGACCTTCATGCTCGAGCCGGGCCAGAGCGGCTTGCCGCAGGCGCCGATTAGCGGCAAGGCGCAGGCTGCTGCACAAGGCGACATCAAGCGCGAATGACACCGCGGCGCACCTGTTTCAAGACAATCCAGCAACCCAACAAGGCCAATGGCAGCGCCATGCATTCACAATCTGAAGGGAACTTGGTCGGTGATGAAATCGAATGCCTCCTTGCATTCCTGGGCACCAGCACGCGCCTGGCGGTCTTAACCGGCGCCGGCATCAGCACCGCCTCCGGCATTCCCGGCTATCGCGACGCCGATGGCAACTGGCAGCGCAAGCCGCCGCTCACACATCAGGAATTCATTGCCGATCTCGCGGTGCGAAAACGCTATTGGGCGCGCAGCATGCTGGGCTGGCCGATGATGCGCGACGCGCGGCCGAATACAGCCCATATCGCCCTTGCAAGGCTTGCGCAACAAGACCGGGTTGCACACCTGATCACGCAAAACGTCGACGGCCTGCACACCGCGGCCGGCAGCATGAACGTGCTCGAACTGCATGGCCGCTTGCGCCAAGTCAGATGCATGGACTGCAATGCGACTCACGCGCGCGAATGGCTTCAGGCCTCGCTTGTGGCTGCCAACCCGCATTTCTCTGCGACATCGGCGACTGTCGCACCGGATGGCGACGCCGATATCGAAGCGAACTTCAATGATTTCGAAATTGCCCCCTGCGCCGCCTGCGGCGGCATGCTCAAGCCCGATGTGGTGTTCTACGGTGACAGCGTGCCGCTGCCACGCGCGCGCGCGGCGCTGGCCGCGGTTGCAGCGGCCGACGCACTCCTGATCGTCGGTTCCACCGTGATGGTGCGCTCGGGCTATCGGCTGTGTGAAGCGGCGCACGCCGCCGGCAAGCCGATTGCCGCGATCAATCTCGGGCGCACGCGCGCCGACCCGCTCTTGTCCTTGAAGCTGCAAATCGACTGCGGCGCGGCACTGGCAGGGTTGGCCGACAGCCTCTGTTCGGCTTGATGAGGCCGAGGCACGGTCCTGGGTCAAGACCACCTGAGTGGAGAACGGCCCTGAACCGCAGCAGAAGTACGCTTCAGCGGCCCTGGAAATCCGGCGTGCGCTTCTCGGCGAAAGCGCGCCGGCCCTCGTTGTAATCCTCACTCGCAAAGCAGGCCTGCACCATGCGATCCACCAGCGCGATGTCGCGCTTGTCGGCATCCTTGCGAATCTCCAGCAAGGCACGCTTGGCCGCCGCCACTGTCAGCGGCGCGTTTTCGGCGATCTGGTTGACGTAGGCCGTCACCACCGCGTCGAGTTCGGCGGCTGGCACCACCTGCTTGGCCAGGCCCATGGAGAACGCATCGGCGGCGCCAAAAATGCGCGCACTGAAAAACAGGTCGGCGGTATTCGACGGGCCCAGCACTTCGGTGAAGCGCTTGAGCCCCGGGTATTGGTAGCCCAGGCCCAGGCGCGCCGCCGGCATGCGGATCTTGACGTCGTCGGCGACAATGCGGATGTCGCAGTTGAGCGCCAGCCCCAGGCCACCACCCATGCAGATGCCGCGAATCTTGGCCACCGTGGGTTTGGGACAGTCGAGCACCGCCGAATAACCGCCATCGACGGCCTTGTTGTAATCGTCGTTGGCGCTGCCGGTGCGTTTCTTGTCGAATTGCGAAATGTCGGCACCGGAAATGAAGGCGCGGTCGCCGGCGCCGGTGATCACAATCACCCGCACTTCGGGGTCGGCGACAAACCCGGCGATGACTTTCGGCAGCGCATTCCACATGTCGAAATTGACGGCATTGAATTTGCGCTGATTGTCGAACACGACATAGCCGACGCGCCCTTCCTTGTGATGCGTGAGCTGGCCTGGGCGTTCTTCGGTGGTGACGGTCATGAGGTCCTCGGGGGCTGTGGTTACGGTTCGACAGGACGAAAGCTGGTTCGGCGTGGCACCGAACGGGAAAGCATTTTAAACCCGCGCTTGCGAATCTTCCCTTGCCCCCGCACGCCTGCCCGAATTGGAGGAAGATGCGCGCTTTCCCAATCCCTTGCCCTGAGAAAACTGGAGGCGCAATGAAATCGTGGTGGATCGAAGGCGGTAGCGGTACTCTGGAGATGCGTGAGGTGGCCACCCCGGAGCCGGCAACGGGCGAAGTGCTGATACGTGTCAAGGCCGCCGGCTTGAACCGCGGCGAGTTCATTCGCGGCCACGGCCTGCACGCGCCAGGTAAAGCCAAGGCGGCCGGCCTCGAAGGCGCGGGCGAAGTGGTGGCGCTGGGCAGCGCGGTCAAGGGCTTCAAGGTCGGCGACGCGGTCATGGGCCGCACCATGACCGGCTTTGCCGAATACTCGGTGATCGCGGAGGGTGAAACCATGCCCAAGCCGGCTTCGCTTTCGTGGGAAGAAGCCGCCGGCGCCTCCCTGGCGCAATGGGTCGCCTATGACATGGTGGTGCCCGAAGGTGAAGTGGGAGCCGGTGACTGGGTGCTGATTACCGGGGTCTCGTCCGGCGTGGGCGTGGCGGCGCTGCAGATCGCCAAGCACCTGAAGGCACGGGTGATCGGCACCTCGGGCTCGGCTGCCAAACTGGAGCGCCTCAAAGCCATGGGGCTGGATGCCGGCATCGTCGCGCGCGGCGCCGGCTTCGCCGCCGAAGTGCTGCGCGTGACCGACAACAAGGGGGTCCGGCTGGCGGTCAACAACGTCGGCGGCACTGCCTTCCCTGACGCCCTGGCTTCGCTCGCCTACCGCGGCCGCCTGGGGATAGTGGGCTATGTGGACAACACCCTGAAAGCCGAGATCGACCTCGATGCGGTACATGCGAAGCGCCTGCGCGTATTCGGCGTGTCCAACAAGCTGCGCCCGCTAGCCCTGCGCGCCGCAACGGTAGCCGGCTTCATGGCCGACATATGGCCGGCCTATGCCAGCGGCGCGATGAAACCGCTGATCGATCAGGTGTTCACCTTCGACCAACTGCCGGCGGCACGCGATGCCATGGAAAGCAACGCCCAGGTAGGCAAGATAGTGGTGTGTATAAACGGTTGAACTTGCGACAGCCGCACCGCAAGGGACAGCCTGTGTGTGGCCGTTACGTCGAAAAATCGTCCGGCTCCGCCGGCGATTTTTCGCAAATCCATACTCGACAAAAGTAGGGTTTTACTTTTGTCGACTCAGTCC
>CAYYFR010000052.1:23220-33661 GCA_964470865.1 uncultured Burkholderiales bacterium
TTTTCGCAAATCCATACTCGACAAAAGTAGGGTTTTACTTTTGTCGACTCAGTCCAACAAGCTGCGCCCGCTAGCCCTGCGCGCCGCAACGGTAGCCGGCTTCATGGCCGACATATGGCCGGCCTATGCCAGCGGCGCGATGAAACCGCTGATCGATCAGGTGTTCACCTTCGACCAACTGCCGGCGGCACGCGATGCCATGGAAAGCAACGCCCAGGTAGGCAAGATAGTGGTGTGTATAAACGGTTGAACTTGCGACAGCCGCACCGCAAGGGACAGCCTGTGTGTGGCCGTTACGTCGAAAAATCGTCCGGCTCCGCCGGCGATTTTTCGCAAATCCATACTCGACAAAAGTAGGGTTTTACTTTTGTCGACTCAGTCCGCCGTGATCCCCGCCTGTTTGACGATACGTTCCCACAGCACGTATTCACGCTCGATGCGATCGCCCAGTTCCCTGGGGGTGGACGGCACGGCGTCCATGCCGTGCTCGCGAATCTGCTCGCGCACCTGCGGGTCGTTCAAGGCCTTGACGATTTCACGGTTCCAGCGCTCGGCCAGTTCGCGCGGCATTTTCGCCGGCCCGACGAAGGCATACCAGTTGCTAACCTCGTAACCCGGGAAGCTTTCGCCTATGGTGGGCACATCCGGCATGGCTTCACTACGCTTGGGCCCGGTCACGGCCAGCGCGCGCACGCGGCCGGCCTTGATCTGCGGCACCGCCGAGGGTGCGGATGCGAACAGGGATTGCACCTGGTTGCCCAGCAGGTCGCTCATCGCCGGGCCACCACCCTTGTAGGGCACGTGCGTCAGATCCAGTTTGGCGATCGATTCGAGCAAGGCGCCACTCAGATGCCCGGTGCCGCCGATGCCCGAGCTGCCATAGGCAATCGCATAAGCCTTGGTACGCGCAAACTTGACGTAGTCGTCGAGACTGCGCATCGGCTGGGTGGAGTTGACCACCAACACGTTCGGAAACGCCACCGCCATCGAGATCGGCGTCAAATCGCGTCGCGGGTCGTAGCCCGCTTTTTTGGTGATATGCGGTGCAACCGTCAGCGGACCGATCGCCGACAGATGAATGAAATGGCCATCGACCGGACCGCGCGTGGCAAGTTCGGCGGCGAGGTTGCCGCCGGCGCCCGGCTTGTTGTCAACATTGACCGGCTGCCCCAGTTGTTCCGACAGCTTCCTGGCCAGAAGACGCGCGGTGATGTCGGTGCCGCCGCCTGGCGCGAAGCCGACCGACAACAGGATCGGCTTGTTCGGAAAGGCGGGCTGCGCCTGTGCCTGCAAGGCCCCGGTCGCCAGTGACGCTGCCAGACAAGCCGAGGCAAAGCGTGCAGTTGCAGCGGCTGTCATGTGAGTGCGTGGAAACATCATGGCATCGCTCCGGCTATTAAAATCCGCTGGCGATCGACGTGTCGGGCGGGTTTGCCGGATACGCCGTGATCAAGTGCTGGTCCGATCGTTTCGGACCCGGTCGCCCTGGGCCAGCGGCTACGGCGCTTTGCGTGCCGTGGGTTCCCAGTCGGGAATTATAGGTCGCGCCGTGCTTCAGGCCGCAACTGCCGCGCCTTCTTCACAAGCAGTGATTTCCGCTGCGAGGTCGTAGGTGCTGCGCAGGTAGCGCTTCTCGCCGCAGACGTGGTTGAGCCACATCAGGCGGTAGGCCGCTTCCAGGTCGCTGACAAAAAACCGGTGGTTCATCAGCGGCAGGCGTTGCATGCGCGCGCGGATGTCCGAGCGAAACGCCGCCAGTCGGGCCGGGTCGCGCGCCAGCGCTGCGGCCAGTTCCACATAGGCGTCTTCGTCGGTGGCGATCAGTTCGTCCAGGTAGAGGCCGCGCAAGGTTGCGGCGGTCGCGGATTCGAACGCCTGCTGGCCGGCAATGGTCACCACCGGCAGCCCCATCCACAGCGAATGCATGGTGGTGGTGCCGCCGGAAATCGGAAAGGTATCGAGCGCAATATCCGCCTTCAGTCCCAATTGCATGAAGCCGTCCAGTGCCAGGCGCGGCAGGATGCACAGGCGCTCCAGCGGCAAACCTGCCGCCAGCAGGCGCTCGCGTTGTTGTTCGATCGCCTCTTCCTGGGTGCGCTCGTAACCGATCAGGATCAGGATCGAATCCGGCACCCGGTCCAGCACGCGCCGCCACAGGCGCAGCATGTCGTCGGTGACCTTCTTCAGATTGTTGAGAGACGCGAATACCGGACGCCCCCCTTCCTCCATCGGCGCACGCAACGCAAGCGGTGTGTCCGGCGGCGGCTGGTAGCAGGCCATGCCCTGCATGCGGAACAGGGTTTCGCAGTGGCCGGCCTCGGTCTTGCCGGGAGGATCGACGGAAAAATCGGTGATGCGGTAATCCATCGCCGCCATGCCGGTGGTATACATGAAGCCCAGCCAGGTGGCCTGGACCGGTGCCGGCCTGCGTGCGAATGCGAGCAGGCGGTTGCCCATGGTGTGGCCCGAAAGGTCGATCAGGATGTCGATCTTGCGGCGCCGGATCAGGCCGGCCAGATGCAGGTCGGTCATCGCTGTGACGTCGAACCATTGATCGACGTTGCGCTTGATGCGTGCGCTCACATGGTCGGCCGGGCCGGTGGCGAAAACACTGACTTCGAACTGTCTGCGGTCATGCAAGGCAAAAACCGGTTCCACGAAATAGGCCACGGCATGGTCGCGCAGATCGCCGGACACGTAGCCGACGCGCAGCTTGCGGCCGGGCGCCAGGTCAATCTGCAAGGGCGGCGCGGCCCGCGTCAACGGATCGGCGAAGCGCATACCCCAGTCGCGAAATGCGGCCAGTGTATTGGCCGGATCGCCGCCGTAGGTCGCCTGCAGGTAGGCACGGAACGGATAGATATTCGGATTGTCCGGGGCAAGCGCGATGGCTTGTTCCATCAGCGCGATCGCCTCGTCATGCGCACCCATGGTTTCCATGCAGATAGCGCGGCCGTAAATCGCATCGAGATGTCGCGCATCCATCTGCAACACGAAGTCGAAGGTTTCGATCGCCGGCTTCAGCTTGAACAGCCGCATGAAGCAAAAGCCCTGCCGGCACCACGCATCCAGATTGCGCGGATTGAGGGCAACAGCGCGTCCGTAGACCCCGAGCGCATCAACGAACTCGTTGCGCTGCTCGTATAGCGCGCCCAGCTTGGCCAGGGCTGCGGGTTCTTCAGGCCGCGTTTGCGCCAGTTTCAGCAGGCGATCGAGATCGTCGTCGAGACGCGCCATCGTCATCCCCATCGGAGTTCCGGTATGTCGATGGGAGATTAGCGCCCTGCGCCGGCAGCCATGCCGCAATCAGGCGGTGAAACACTGCCGACTTCGGGCCATCGCAGAACGCATGCACTACCGGCCCGGCACGGCCGGGTCGTGACGGCCGCGGCCGCGGCTCAGGAACTCTTGCCGCTGGCGCGGAAATACAAGGGCATCACCTGGGGCAGTTGCCTTTCGATTTCCTTGATGCGGGTATCGGAGGCCGGATGGGTTGAAAACCACTGCGGCGGGGCGCCCTTGCTGGCCTCCTGCATCTTGCGCCACAAGGTGATACCCGCACGCGGGTCGTAACCGGCACGCGCCGCCAGTTCCAGTCCGACGGAATCGGCTTCGGTTTCGTCATCGCGCGAGAACTTGAGGCTCAGAAGGTTGGCCGACGCGCCCAACACCGCGTTGCCGGCATTGCCCAATCCCAACACGCTCGACAGCACGTTGGCGCCAATATTGGTGGCAGCCGACTTGCCCATGCGTTCACGCGCATGTTCGCGCAAGGCGTGGGCGATCTCGTGGCCCATCACCATCGCCACTTCATCGTCGGTCAGCTTCAGGGTTTCCAGAATGCCCGCATAGAAGGCGATCTTGCCGCCAGGCATGCAGAACGCATTGATCTGCTTGCTGCCCAGAAGGTTGACCTCCCACTGCCATTGCGTCGCACGCGGATTCCACTTGGCGGTGAACGGCAGCATTCTCTCGGCAATCCTGCGCAGGCGCTTGACCTGCGGATGATCGGCCGGCGCCAGTGCCTTTTGCTGCGCCGCCTGTTGCAGCATCTGCTGATACTGCTGCGCCGCGCTGCGTTCGACCTGCTCGGCCGGCACCAGCTTCGAAAACGCCGAGTGCTTGCCAACGCTCACACCTTCCTGTGGCTCGTCGCGCGCCAGGGCCGGCACTGCGATTACCAGCGCGACAAGCAGTGTTGTCACTTGCGAAAAGCGATTCATGAACTGTATTGACCTGGGAAGAGTGTAGCCACAAGATGCGGCGCGTCCGGGCCGATTTCAACGCCTTTGACGCCGCATATTTCAGGCTCAAAACTGGGTCGGCGGCAAGCCCAATAGCAGGCCATCGAGCCCAGCGTGAAGGCGCAACTGGCAGGCGAGCCGGCTCATCCGCAGTCGCGGGGCGGCGGTGAAGCCCAGCATGTCGTCTTCATCGGCCGCAGGCGGCGGCAGACGGTCAACCCATGCCGGGTCGACATACACATGGCAGGTGGCGCAGGAACACAAGCCTCCGCATTCGGCGGCAATGCCGCGCACGTCGTTGAAAATCGCCGCCTCCATCGCCGATTTGCCAGCATCCACCTCAACAGTGACGACCGCGCCATCCGGCTGCACAAACCCAACTTTCACCATTTGCATAAGTCCGCAGCGCCAGACGGTTCTTTCATTGTTTTTCAGCCGTGAAATCGTCCGGCTCCGCCGGCGATTTCACGCCAATCAAGCCCGGAAAAAGTAGGGGTTCACTTTTTCCGGCCCCCTAAAACATCTCGAAATACTCGCGTTGCTCCCACTCGGTGACTTCGGCATCGAAGCGCGCCAGTTCAGCCTCCTTCAGGCGACAAAAATAGGCGATGAAATCGCTGCCCAGACCGGCTGCCATGCAGGCATCTTCGCGCAACGCGGCCAGCGCCTCGCGCAGGGAACGCGGCAGCGCCGGTGCCGCGGTCTCGTAGGGTGCATCGGCCGACGGCCCGGGATCAAGCTTGCGCTCGAGCCCATCGGTGCCGGAGAGGATCTGCGAAGCAAAATACAGGTAGGGATTGGCCGCCGGTTCACCCACGCGATTTTCGATGCGTGAAGCCGCCGCGCCGCGCCCCATCACACGCAGCATGGCCGCGCGGTTGTCATGCGCCCAGGCCACCCGGTCGGGCGCCAGCGAATTGGGGCGAAAGCGCCGGTAGCCGTTGATGGTCGGTGTCGACAAGGCGGCGGCACCGCGTGCATGGGCCATCAGGCCGCCCAGCCAGTGCATGCCGAGTTCCGACAATGGTGTGGTCGCACCTGCCGGGGCCGCGAAGGCGTTGACGCCACTGGCCAGGTCAGTGAGCGATTGGTGCAGATGCCAGCCACTGGAAAAAACGTTCGGCAGTGCCGGGCGGCACATGAAGGTGGCGTGGTAGCCGGCACGCCTGCACACCTGCTTGACCAGATTGCGAAACAGCAGCATGGCGTCGGCATTGGCCAGCCCCGCCTGCGGTGCGAAGGTGAATTCGAACTGGCTGGGGCCATACTCCACTTCGAGTGAGCGCAGCGGCAGGCCGATCGCCTGCACATTCTTGCGCAGCAGTTCCATCACTGGTTCAACCAGGTCGTAACGCAGCTCGGTCAGATATTGATAGCCATGCGACAGCAACTCCGCCGCAGGCGGGGTTCCCGGTTGCCCGGCGTCGGCCGGCGCCATGTGCGGATCAGTGGCACGAAACACGTGGAACTCCACCTCCAGCCCGGCGCAAAAAGCGAAACCGCGCCGTTTGAGCGATTCGACAGCACGGGCAAGAATGTGCCGGGTGCCAAAGGGCACCGGGCGGCCATCATGAAAATACGGATCGCACAACACCCAGCCGCTGGACGGCGCCCACGGCAGGATTCGGAAGGTGCTCGGGTCCGGCACGATCAGCATGTCGGCCGCACCCTGCATTTCGGGGATGCCGTGCCCGCCGCCGGCGCTGAATATGGGGTAGGCGGTGCGATGCGCGGTGTCCTTCAACAACAGTGTAGAGGTGAGCGACACGCCTTCCTCAAGCAGGCTCAAGGCCTCGGCCGCGACCAGGGTCTTGCCGCGCGTCACGCCATGCTGGTCGGCGAACACGAAGCGCACCACTTCGACCGCGCCGGCGCGCAGGTCCTTCGCCATCTCGCGCGCCGCCGCACGCTGGTCGTCGCTCCATAAACCATGGCGCGCGACGAAGCTCACTATGCCGCCTCCGGTGCGCTCGCCACAACTACGGGCGATGCCGTCAACGCATGCCACGGCGCGGCGCGCCGACGCGCCAGGTCGGCGGCGACCCAATACTCGCTCCACGGCACCTCGCGCGCAATGCCGTCAAGCGTGGCGGGGCCGCGCAAGCATGCCGCAGCCGCCGCATCGGGTCGCATCGGCAGGTTTTCTCCGGCGCGCTGCCTGTCGATCGCGTCAAGCAGCAGGCGGCGATAGCGCATGATGGCGCGGTCGGTGGTGCCCAGATGCTCGCGCGTGCGGTCCTGGATCGGCCCCTGGCTTTCGATTGCCCACTGGTCGTGAATGTTGATGTCCATGCCCATGCCGGTGTAGGTATGCGTGCGCTGCTGCGCTGCATCGAAACCGTAGTTGTTGCTCTTGTTCAAGCGCGAGGTGTAATCCGGCAGGGTATAGGTGGCAAGCCGCTGCGCACGCATTTGCTCGCGGTCGACCGGCTTGCCAAAGCTGGTGAATATCGCCACCCAGTAGCAATGGGTATCGTCGACCGGCACATGCCATTGGGTGATGGTCATCTCGGTGCTCATGGGGATCACGAAGGCCTGCGGGAATACCAGGTTGGTGATGCGCACATGGGTCTGCACTTCATCAATGCGTCGCAGGGTGGTCAGGCGCATGCCGTGATCGGCGGCGTCCACCATGATCTCGGGTTGCGCGAATTCGCGCATCACCTTGGTCATCGGCCAGGCGGAATCGGCGGAGGCACCGCGAAACTGCCGGCCGTAGGCGTCGCCCGCATCTTCGTCCTCGAAAAAGCGGTGCAGGAACGAAGCATGCGCCGGATCGATGCCGACCTCGAGCGCCTGCAGCCAGTTGCATTCGAACATGCCCTTGAAGGCGAAGGTGTAGGCCTGCGGAGCGACAAAGCAGTCGAAGGCGGGAAACGCCGGCGGCTCACCGGTGCCGATGTAGGCGAATATCACGCCACTCTTCTCTATCACCGGATAAGCCTGCTGGCGCACCCGTTCGCACAGCTTGCTTGCGGCCGGCTCGGCCGGCGTTTCCAGGCAGCGGCCATTGACATCGAACAACCAGCCGTGGAACGCGCAGCGAACGCCACCATCCTCGAGCCTGCCGAATGCCAGATCCGCGCCGCGATGCGGGCAATCGCGATCGAGTAGGCCGAGTTGCCCGGCAGAATCGCGAAAAAGCACAAAATCCTGGCCCATCAGACGCACCGCGCGCAGCGGCCGCAGGGCCGCCAGTTCCTCGCTCAAGGCGATCGCTTGCCAATACTGGCGCAACAACGATCCCGCCGGCGTTTCGGGACCGACGCGACACATGTGCTCGTTTTGCTGGGCGCTCATCATGTTGGTCCGCACTCCGCAAGAAGGATGACAAGGATTGTAGCGCCCGGGGTCGGTGCGAAACCACCTGAACATGCCGGGGCGGAAGCGTCGCGCCCACGCTCTTGTTGATCTGCCTCGACGCAATCGGTACAGTGTGCCCGTCTTGATCCCGGTCAAAGCCGGGCGTATCGATCGCGTTAGGATGCGTCCATGGAAACCCGCGCCGCCGCCCCGTCCTTGCTGGTACGCAGCGTTGGCGATTTCCTGCGCCAGCACGCACCGTTCGCGCAAATGGAAGCACGCCACCTGACATGGCTGGCCGAACGCGCGACCCTCAACTACTTTGCGCATGGCACCCGGCTGCTGGGCGCCGCCGATGGTGCGCCTGGCGTCTACTACGTGATCCAGCGCGGCGCGGTCAGCAGCGCCCCGGCGGGCGCTACACCGCCGGATGCGGCACATGCGGCAGCGCTGCATGCCGGGGAATCGTTCCCGCTGGGGGCCCTGGTCGAGGGGCGCCCGGTGGTCAACGACTACGTTGCGCAGGGCGATACCTTCTGCTACGAATTCGACAAGGCAGTTTTCGACAAGCTGATGGCCGCGAGCGCGCCGTTCGCCGGCTTCTGCACCCGGCGCATCGCCCATCTGCTGCAGGAATCGCGGCGCCAGGCACGCACGCTGGCGCACGAAGAGGCCCATGCACAGCACGGCATGACCAGCCTCTTGTCGGCCTTGCTGCGCCGCACGCCCGTGACCTGTCCGGCGCAGGCGCCTCTGCGCCAAGCGCTTGCGGTCATGCGCGACCGCCGCATCGGTTCGATCGTCGCGGTCGACGACGCCGCACGGCCTGTGGGGATTCTGACCGAGCGCGATGTGCTCGACCGCATCGTTCTTGCAGAGCAGTCGCTGGATCAGCCGCTGGCGTCGGTCATGACGCCCGACCCGCACAGCATCGACGAAAACGCCAGTGCGTTTGATGCAGCCTTGCTGATGGCGCGCCACACGATTCGCCACCTGCCGGTAACGCGCGGCGGCGTGCTGGTGGGCGTGGTGTCGGAACGCGACCTGTTTTCGTTGCAGCGTACGGGCATGCGCGAAGTCGGCCGCGCCATCAATCAGGCGGTCGACGCCGACGCGCTTGCCGCCGCTGCGGCCAATGTGCGCGCGCTGGCGGGCAACCTGCTCGCGCAAGGCATGGCGGTCGAGCAATTGACGCAGCTCATCGTAGCTCTCAACGACCGTCTGGTGGAGCGTGCGATCGGCATGTGCGCACAGGCCGCTGGCAGCGCCGCCACCGAGGTTTGCTGGATCGCGCTTGGCAGCGAAGGCCGCATGGAGCAGACCATCAGCACCGACCAGGACAACGGCCTGATCTTCACGCCAAGGCCGGGCACCACGACTGATGCCAGCCGCGACCGCCTGCTCGGTTTCGCTCGCCAGGTCAACGAACTGCTCGCGCAACTCGGGTTCCCGCTGTGCCAGGGCGGCATCATGGCGGGCAACCCGAAGTGGTGCCTCTGCGCCGCCGAATGGCAGGAGAGGTTCAGCGACTGGCTGCGCAACCCGACCCCCGCCGCCCTGCTCAATGCCGCGATCTTTTTCGATTTCCGCCCTCTGCATGGCAACACTGCCCTGGCCCACAGCTTGCGCACCTGGCTCAGCGCCGAAGCGGCAGGGCGGCCGGCTTTCATGCGCATGCTGGCGGCCAACGCGCTCAACAACAACCCGCCGCTCAACATCTTCGGCGAACTGGCCGGCAGCGGCGCGGTGGATCTGAAAGGCCAGGGCGCACGCCCTTTCATCGATGCCGCCCGCGTGCTGGCATTGGCCAACGGCATCGCTGCCACTCACACCACGCAGCGCCTGCGCCTGGCGGCTTTGCACCACGGTTCGGCGCGCGAAATGGAAGCCATGATCGAATCCTTCCAGTTCATTCAGACCCTGCGCCTGGCGCGCCAGTTCGAGTCACTGGAAGATGGCGGCCCGCCCAATCAGATCGAGATCGGAACCCTTAACGAACTCGACAGGCGCATCCTGAAAGAGTCGTTCCGCCAGGCGCGCAAGCTGCAAAGCCGCCTCAAGCTCGACTACGCCTTGTGACTCTGTTTGCCCGCTGGTTCGGTCGCGGCGCGTCGCTTGAGCCCGCGCTCGAACGGCGCATCGCCGACTGGAAGGCCGTACCGCCCCCGCCGCCCGACGCGCGCTTCGCCGCGACGCGCTGCGTGGTGGTGGACACCGAAACCAGCGGCCTGGATACACAAAACGATCGGCTGCTCGCGGTGGGTGCGGTCGGGCTTTTGCGCCTGCGCATTCCGCTTGCCGACAGTTTCGACGCGGTGCTGCGCCAGGCGCGCGTCAGTGCGCGCGAAAACATCGTCGTCCATGGCATTGGCGAGGCCGCCCAGATCGGTGGCGAGGACCCGCAACAAGCGTTGCTGCGTTTTCTGGAATTTTGCGGCAAGGCGCCGCTGATCGCATTCCACGCCCCATTTGACCAGGCTTTCCTCCTGCGCAGCGTGCGGCAATCCCTGGGGGTGCGCCTGCGCCTGCAGTGGCTCGATCTCGCCGTCCTGCTGCCTGCGCTCTTCGGCACCAAGCCGAACCAGGCGCTCGATGACTGGCTGCAATATCTTGATGTTGCCGTGCCGATGCGCCATTCGGCGCTTGGCGACGCGTTCGCCACGGCGCAGTTGGCGCAGATCGCGTTGCGACGCGCCCAGTCCCGGGGCATCGAAGACTTCGGCGCACTGGCCAAGCTGGCGAGCGACGCGCGCTGGTTGCGCAGTTGAAGTAAGCCCCGGGTTGGCGCGCGGTCGAAGCGCGCACATGTCAAAGCGCGCACATGCGCCGGCCGCGAGCGGGCTGCTAGACTCGCACAGGATGAATTTTCGTGACTTCGTTGCCGTTTACGCCGA
>CAYYFR010000053.1:0-32862 GCA_964470865.1 uncultured Burkholderiales bacterium
CTTTGTGCTTTGTGCTTTGTGCTTTGTGCTTTGTGCTTTGTGCTTTGTGCTTTGTGCGTATGCCCTTGCACGCCGTGGGCGCGTCCGTGCTCAGCCCAGTCCGCGCGCCAGATCCGCCTTCACGTCGGCCAGGCTCTCAAGGCCTGCCGAAACGCGCAGCAAGCCCTCGCCGATGCCGGCTGCCTCGCGCGCCTCGCCGCTGATGCGGCCATGAGTGGTCGAGGCCGGATGGGTGATGGTGCTCTTGGTATCACCCAGGTTGGCAGTCACCGAAATGATCTTGCAGCCATCCACCACCCGCCAGGCCTCCTCACGCCCGCCCTTGACGACGAACGACACCACAGCGCCGCCAAGAAACTCGCCGCTGGCCGATTGCTGGCGCTTCGCAAGTTCGAACTGCGGGTGCGACTCCAACCCCGGATGCAACACACGTTCCACGCGCGCATGGCCCTCCAGCCAGCGCGCCAGTTCCAGCGCGCGTTTCGATTGCTCGCGCATGCGGATGGACAGGGTCTCCATGCCCTTGAGAATCACCCAGGCATTGAATGCGCTCATGCTCGGCCCGGCGGTACGCAGGAAGCCATAGATCTCGCCCATCACCAGTTCGCGGCTACCGAGCACCGCGCCACCCAGCACCCGCCCCTGGCCATCGAGGAACTTGGTGGCCGAGTGGATCACGATGTCGGCCCCGAACTCGAACGGCCGCTGGATTGCCGGCGAGCAAAAGCAGTTGTCCACCACCAGCAAGGCGCCGGCCTTGACCGCCACCTGCTTCAGTGCTGCGATGTCGGAGATCTCCATCATCGGGTTCGACGGCGTCTCGACAAAGAGCATCTTCGTGTTCGGCCGCACCGCTGCCGTCCATTCCCCCACCTTGTTGGGCGATACAAAGGTGGTGGCAACGCCGAAGCGCCCGAGGTTTTTCTCGAACAGCGTGATCACGCTGCCGAACACGGCGTTGGAGCAGATCACGTGGTCGCCCGCCTTGAGCAGCCCCATGGCGCAGGTGAGCACCGCCGCCATGCCCGAACTGGTGGCAACACACGCCTGTGCACCTTCCAGCGCGGCAAGGCGCTCGCCGAAGGCGTCCACCGTGGGGTTGGTGAAGCGCGAATACACGTTGCCCGGCGCGCGGTTGGCAAATCGCTCCGCCGCCATGGCGGCGGACTCGTGGACGAAACTGGAGGTGAGATATAGTCCCTCGGAGTTTTCGTTGAACTCGCTGCGGTGCTGCCCGGCCCGCACTGCCCGGGTGTCGAACCCGTACTCGTACTCTTCGCTCATCACAAACTCTTTCGCAAATGAAAAACCCGTTTCGGCACAAGGCAGCGGAAACGGGTTCAACGAATTCTTGGACACGCTTTAGCCGCATTTGTTGGAGGGCGTTGCCCTTCCGCGCCCGCAAGCTGATGCTCAAATCGGCGCGCCTTGATTATAGGGGCTTTCGCCGGTATTGGCGCTCGCGCCGCGCATGATCAATCGACAGGGGCGCCGGGATGATCGCCTGTCCAGTCGCCCGCGTTGCGACTCAACTTGGCGTGCCTGCGTTCCTGCGGCAATCCTGAGGATCGCCAAGCCAATATGGATTCGCGCCTCAAATGTGCACGACGCCAAGGAGGCTGGGATATCCGACATTTCGGATTTGACAAAACTAAAATTCGTTTTTGATATTGTCAAATGTACAGGCGGCGCCAACTCGCATCCATCTTGGGAAAAGCCCTTCTGGCATTCCCGGCTGTTTTGGTGACGGGGCCGCGACAGTCAGGAAAAACGACTTTCCTTCGCCACGAGACCGGCGCGGATGTCGACTATGTCGGCTTCGACGATTCGCTCGAACGCGACTTCGCGGGCGTTGATCCTGCCGGCTTTCTTGCCAGGTTCGCGAACCGTAAGGTGATCCTGGACGAAATCCAGTACGTTCCGGCCCTGCTGTCGCACCTGAAGATGCGCATCGATGCCGAACCGGAACGCTGCGGCAGATGGCTGCTGACGGGATCTCAGCAGTTTGGCCAAGGAACGGATTCTTCCCAACGGCCATATCGCCATGCCGTGGAAGGCTTTTCCATCCTGGCTACGGGCCAGACTGGAAAAAACATCCAGTTGACCTGATCATTGGCAATGGTGCCGCACCTTCAACTCGCCGCGCGGTTTTTCATTTCCGGCGCCGTTTCTTGCCAGCGCGCGTTGGTTGCACCGGTGCGAGAACGTCGAACAGGCCGGCCAAATCTTCTGCGTCTACAAAATCCGCTTCAAGCCGGTAAAGCTTGAGCGCCTGGCGCAGATAGTTCGGGTCGCGAAACGCCGTCAGGTCATGCACCACCTCCCTTATCTGCAATTCGATTCGTGCGATCTCCACGCCCATCTCGCGATCCACGTTGTCCGGCGTCAATTTGGACATCGGGCCGACGCTGCCACGAAACGGTTCGACACACCGCTCCAGTTCGACCTCAAGTTCGGCAAGCTGCTCGCGCAGTATCTGGTTGTAATGCGCCAGGCGCTGCGGCGGTACCGAAGCCATGTGTGCGGCATCGATCTGTTCGATCTCCAATTGCAGCCCCAGCAGTGTCAGCAGGTCGTTGGCGTCGTAGGCCTGGTTGACCCGTTGCATCAAGTGCGTCTTGCGCTGTCGTTCCTTTATGTCGGGTTCACGATCCGGATGCAGCGCGCTTACGAGCTTGCGATACACCTCGCGCAAGGATTGGCCGACTTCCTTCGCGACCTGTTCGCGCCGGGTTTGGACGGCGTCGGCCTTGGCAGCGCCCGCTTTGGCACGTTTTGCGGCGCGTGCTTCTTGGCGCAGTTCCGCCTGCCGCTCCTCCTCTTCGAATTGCTCCACCATTTGTTTCTGCGCGAGTTCCAGCAGTTCCTCGGTGCTTGCCGCACCATCTTCGCCGTCGATCTCCAGGCCGAACACCTCGCTTAGCATCGACTCAGTCATCTCCATTTCGGAACGCAGCACCTGCCGGTACGACACGCCGCTGTACTTGTCGTACAGCCCCTCCAGCGCCGCATCACCGCCTTCTGCGAGCAGGCCGCCGGCCATACCCGTGAGCAACTGCCCGAGCTTGGCGCGCTCCAAGCGCGTCAAGCGCATCGCGTTTCGAGGCAAACTCAAAAGTTCGTCGATCAGACCGACCATTTTGCGCTGCCCTTCGCGCAACCGTTCCCGCGACGGCTCGACTTCGTCGGTAATGCGCCGGTTGTAGCGCTGCAAATAGGCCTGCCAATGCCGCAATTGCTCGCGTTTGGCTTCGATCCTGCCAACCAGTTGCTGGAAGGCCTTCTGCGCCCTGTTGGCGGGCTTGTGTTGCGCGAGAACCCCGGTCAGCGACGAACCTGTGAGCGGTTCATCGCCGAACAACGAAGCGGAAGCGGAAGGTCGCATGATAGACGGGGTGTTTCGAGTCGGTCGTTGGGGCGAGTTGGATTTCAAGCCTGCGAAGGCAGTGCTTTCCACGCACAGCGCGGATTTTACCGACGCTCACACTCGGCATCGCCACGCCACTGACTACGGCGGGAAACGGAATGCCGTCAACATTGGCTACGAGTGGAAGAATTGGCGAACCTGCAAGAAGTCCGCTCCCATTACCTCGCCGTAGTTCAATGGGTGCCTTCAGAGGGAAGCACCAGTGCGGCGACTTACTTTCGACTCAGTTTGTATCCCGCGCACGCATATGGCGTTCGTGGCGTCCCCACGGGGACTCATAGCAAACCCCGGTTTGCGCGTTAGTCGGGTTGTGCAGCGCACGCGATAGCCAATCCTCGTCTAAAGCGACTTTGGGCGCAAGGCAGCCGCATTCTCAAACTGGCTGTAGGCACGACTTGGCACCAGATGCGCCCGGCAAGCCGACTTGAGCGCTACTGCTGGACGGTCTGATCGCGCCACCTTTTCCGACTAGTCCTTTTTTTGTATGCATTTTTCGGACAAATTCACCGCTTCACCATTGGATTTTGTCCGAAATATGTATATATTTTTCGGACAACAAGTGCTTGCCATGTCTGACGCATAAGACCAAATCTCAGCCCTGGTCGCCAACGATGAGCCAGGCCGCCTCTGGGTACCAGCCGATTTGGCGGCGCTGGGCAGTCGCGCCGTCATCGACAACACTTTGCAGCGCATGGTCGCACGCGGAGACCTGCGTCGGGTGGACCGCGGCCTCTACGATCGGCCCGCAACAAACAAACTCACAGGGCGCCCCACCGTCCCCAATTACCGGGCCGTCGTCGATGCCCTCGCTAGGCGGGATCAGACGCAGCTCCTCCTGGACGGCATGACCGCGGCAAACGACCTGGGCCTGACGAACGGCGTACCTGCCAGGGTCACCCTATACACCGACACCCGGAGGCGCACGATTCAACTGGATCAACTGACCATCGAATTCAAGCAAGCCGCGCCAAGCCGGCTTTACTGGGCTGGCCGTCCGGCCATGCGCGTCGTCCAATCACTGCGCTGGCTGAAAGACATGCTGCCCACAGATGGAGACCGGATCAGAAATGTGTTGGCGCGCCTCCTGAGCGACCGCGCGCACGGAGACAAGATCCGGGGCGATCTTGTGCAGGGTTCTCGTTTCTGCCGGTCTGGATGCAAAGCTTTCTGCGCACCATCCCCGGCTTCAATCCCGCACAAAAATTGGATCAACCCGTCACGCGCCCCAAGGCACCGCGCCAACCATCGAAAACCGCTGACGCGCAGAAGCCACGATGAACCCCACCTATTCCCAAATCATTGCGGCGAGCGACGCAGGCCGGGCCGGCCTGTTCGCCGCAGCGGCTGCCCGCCTGGGCACCGCCATCCAGAATGTCGAAAAAAACTTCTGCGTATGCTGGACGCTCGACGCGCTTTTCAATGGGCTCGAGTCCGATAGCCCGCGCATTCTCTTCAAGGGCGGCACTTCGCTGTCCAAGGCCTTCGGTCTGATTCCCAGATTCTCGGAAGACATCGACATCACCGTATTCCGGGACGACACCGTACCACGGTTTCAACCTTACCCTGGCAGCGCATGCAGGTGGATGGTGTCACCCTTGGTTGTCGTCTTACCGCGACCACGAATGACGATGTCAACGTCACAGCCGAGCTTGGTCAACATCCGCATCAGCCGTTCGACTGACACGTCGCGAAACTGTCCGCGTAGCAGCCGCGACACGTCGGGCTGGCTGAGCCCGATGCGTGCGGCAGCTTCAGCCTGGGTGAGTTCGCTGGCTTTGATGATGTCCCGGACGCGGGTAACCAAGCCCGCCTTCAGGAGGTGCGTTTCCGGGTCTGCGTGACCAAGGTCGGCGAACAGGTTCTTGCTGCCACGTTTGATACTGGTGTCGTCCTTCATGACCTGTTTCCTTTTGCAAGCTTCGCTTTGTAGTCGGCCTCGGCCAGTCTGAGCCTTCGGGTGATCATATCCATGTCGATGGCCGGAGTCTGGCTGCCCGTCTTCGACTTCTTTTGAAACACGTGCAGCACATAAATCGCAGCGGGGAATTTCACTGTGTAGATCCCGCGGCAGGTATCGCCTACGTGATCCGAAACGATCTCCAGGACCCCTGCACCACCAAATCCCTTGAGCGGCTTGGCATCCTCATGCTTGTTACCGGTTTGAGCCAAGTACAGGGCGTAGCCAATGTGATCCTGCACCTCGCCTGGAAACGCCCTGAAATCCTTGTAGCTGGAGCCGATCCAATCGACGGGCTTAAGGTCGCTATCTGCCATTCGCTGATTATGTCGAAACAACCATAATTCGTCAAGGAATTTTTGGCAAGCAGGCAAATATCGGCGACAAAAACTCCGCATCGTCGCGCGACTCACTTCCGTGTGAAATGGAATGCCACCAGGTGTGGTTGAAATTGGAACACTCGGTGCAAGCGCAAGCCGGCCGCCCCCAGACTCGCGCGTTCATTCTATGGGTGGTTCCAGAGGAAAGCACTTGTGTGGCGACTCACTTTCGCGTCAACTTGGCGCGCCTGCGCGGGAGGTGTCCTTTGAGCACGGCCAATTGGTCCAATGCGCGGCAAGTCGTACAAAATCAGGCAATGCGAGTGATAGAATCCCGACCCTTGCGGCGGTTCAGGGCCCGCCACACGCCGTTCAGTTTGCAGACACCGGCCACGACGCACTCCGGATCAACGCGCGACTCAGACTCAATACCGCGGAAGATGGAATGCCGTCAAAAGTGGCTGCGAGTGGAAGAATTGGCGAACCTGCAAGAAGTCCGCTCCCATTACCTCGCCGTAGTTCAATGGATAGAACGGGTGCCTCCTAAGCGCCAGATACAGGTTCGATTCCTGTCGGCGGGACCAAAGCGGAATTCACTGCTGCCATCGCAGCGCGTCTAGCGGACCTTGCGCTTGGCGCGAGCGCTACGTTCGGCCTTGCGGCGCAGAGACCGCTCCTGCGACACCTGCATCACGTGGATCATGCCCTTGACCAGTTGCCAGAAAACCAGGAGGGCCACAAAGCCAATGACCCATGGTTGCGCCTGATCAACCAGTTGAGAAAAGAGCATGCCCTCCAGCATTTTGGTTTCGCGCGACCTGTAGACCGGAAAGTCCGCGCCGTCCGCTGCGCCAGACCCGGGGCTGCCGCCCTGCACCGGCGCACCCTGTGCGGCCATGCCTTGCGCGGCTGCGCCATTACCCGCAACGTTGCCACGCATTTGCGGATTTCCCGCCGAGCCTGGCTGCGTTGCATCGCCCAATCCACCCAAGCCGCTACCGCCCATGGCACCCGACTGACGTGACAACTCGAGTGCGGAATTGCGGGCGATGTCGCTGATGTCATTCGCGGCCCCCGGCACACCACTGCCACCGCCTGAGGGCGGTACCTGGAAAGCACCGGGCGTGATGTTCGTGGAAAAACCTGGTTGGCTACGCGCAGGCTGCGTTGGCTGGCGCGGATTCGCGGAATCGTCCGATTGATCGAAAAGCAGTGACCTCAACGTCTTCCTGAAACGCGTCCACTCCGAATCGCTTGCGCTAGCTGCAGAGCCGGCAGGCCGAGGCTCCACACCCATCCCGGCGCCCGAGCTCGCAGCACCTGTCGATCCTTCATTGCCGACGGGTCGGCCTTCAGCGCCGCGTTCACGGTCCACGCCGGATGAATACACCGGCGCTGCGAAAGCAGATTCTCCAGCGGTCAGCGCCAACAGCAGCGCCAACAGCAGCGCGGGTGATCGCAGCTGCCACTTCGCGAAATCCGCCCCAAAAATCATTTTCAGCATCCCGTCGATACAAACCAGCGGAGCCGCCAACGCAACTTGGTGCGGCAGCAGGAACAAGCCAAGCAGCAAAAATCATGCGCAAAACATAACGTCTTGATTATAAAACCACAATCAAGAAACCCAAAGGCCGAGAGAAGGCGTGTGTAAAGTTTTTCGACACATTGCGGAATCGCTTGAGCGTCCAACCTATGTGTTGAGAAGCCCAAGCTTGATCGACTAGCCTTGTGCCCGCCATCAAGCAATTTGGATCAGCATACCCACAAGAACTTTGCAAATAAGTGTTAAAGACACACGCTTCTGTGCCGATAGTTGAGAAATGTCACGAAAACATCGAAGCATTTTCACAATCCGAAGGCAGAATTGGCCTTTGGACGATGTTTTAGCACCCCTTGAGGCACGGCCAGTCTTGCGACGCGGTAATGATGACGATGGCATGGTCTACCGCTTGAATGGCTTGCTTCGATCACGCTTTTTTTAATGCACTTTCGTGTCGCATTGCTCACCAAATATGTGAATTTGGCACTGAGCATCGCGAGACGTGACGAAAGTCACTAACGTTCGCGTTGAATTTGACATGTGTTGACAAATGCGGGGTAGGAAAACAGCATGAAGCACGATATCGTTTGCCCCATGCTGAATCGCTCAATCAAGCCCGCTTTTTCGCAACAGTTTTATTGCCAACAGTTGCAAAAATAGAGCCTCCAAGAAAATGATCAAGCTTTTCAATCACTGGCTTCGCTTGCGGACCATTCTGGAACTCGCTACCGACTTTTCGTTCGTCATTGTTGGTGGCATCGCGATGGTCCTTTGGCTGGGCAACGGCTCGCTCCTGAATGTCAAGGTCGTGATCGCCTGCTCCCTTGCGCTGGCGATTTCTACCTTGTCGTTCAATGCCTGGATGGGCTTTTACCAGACCAGCCACAGCCGCACGATTCTCCAGTCGGTGCTGCGCGCCCTGTTTTCGCTGGCACTGGCAGCCTTGTTTGCATATGCCATTTTCTCCTACGCCCCGCTTTCGGACGATGGCCACCAGCTACTTGCCTTGCCGGCCATGACAGCGGTGCTTGGCATGGTGGTGCACAGATTGGGCGTGTCGCAATCCGGCGCCTCCTCGATGCTGGTGCGACGCGTTCTCATTTTCGGCGCCGGCGAACACGCGCTAGCGGTGCGCCGCGCCCTGGACAAATCGGATCCAAACGTGCAGATCGTCGGTTTCTACCCGAGCCCCACCGAGGAATGCATCAAGGTTCCGGAAGACCGCTTGCTGCCGATTTCAAGTTCACTCACCGATACCGCACGCGCCCTGAAGGTGGACGAAATCGTGGTGGCGCTCAGTGAGCGGCGCGGCGGTGCCATGCCCCTGCGTGAATTGCTCGACTGCAAGCTTCTGGGCGTGAAGGTACTCGATCTGGCGAGCCATTTCGAGCAGACTCTGGGGCAGATCAGGCTTGATTCATTGCGCGCCGGCTGGCTTATTTTCGGCGATGGTTTCAGGCAGGGTTGGGCGCGCACTGCCATCAAGCGCCTGTTCGACATTGTGTGCGCACTGGTGCTGCTTGTATTGGCGCTGCCGATCATGCTTGTCACGGCGATCCTTATCATCCTGGAAAGCGGCTTTCCGGTGATTTACCGTCAGGAGCGCGTGGGCCTGAACGGCAGGCTGTTCAACGTCATCAAGTTTCGCAGCATGGGTACGGACGCCGAAAAAGACGGCACGCCGCGCTGGGCGACCGGCAACGATTCCCGCGTCACCCGCGTGGGCCGCTTCATCCGCAAGACCCGGATCGATGAACTGCCCCAGCTTTTCAGCGTACTCAAGGGCGACATGAGCCTGGTGGGTCCGCGCCCGGAAAGACCGTTCTTTGTCGACCAATTGACCCGCGAGATCCCGTTTTACGCGGTACGACATAGCGTCAAGCCAGGGGTCACCGGTTGGGCCCAGGTTCGCTACCATTATGGCGCCTCGGTCGAGGATTCAGCCGAGAAGCTCCAGTACGATCTGTACTATGTCAAGAACAACACCCTGTTCCTCGACCTGGTGATCCTGTTTGAGACTGTGGGCGTGGTGCTGACCGGAAAAGGTGCGCAGTAGGAAGCCGCAGCGCTTCCGCCTGCCGGACCCTTTAGAGCAGGGGCAGGTTGGGGCCGGCATTGAGCGCACGTTGGGGCTGACAGTTGGGGCTGACAATTCGAATACCTGAATCGCATACCGGCATCGCATACCGGCATCGAGTACGGGAATCGATACCGGAATTCAACTCCCGACCTGATTATCGATGAAGCGCGGTTGGCCGACGGGTAGTGCGTCCTGCTCCATCATTGCGGGCCTGCCCCGGAGCAAATCCCGGATTTCCGAGCATTCGATGGCGATTTCCGGACTCCGGGTTCCGCTACGCGGCACCGCAATGACGTGCGGAGCTGCGCAGCTATAGAAGTTTTCGCTATCGAAGTTTTCGCCGCCGGCGACACCATCGCAAGGCTACAATTCCAGCGTGAACGGTTTGATCTCTACCGCTACTCATTTTTCCGCAGCCGTCGGCTTGCTACCGATGCGGTGTCGCAATCCTTGATCACGCCGCGACCGCCACAGGCCAAGACCTTGCAACTGTGCGAACCACCCAAAACGGCCGCTCGGAGCACGCCTGATCAATGAACACCGCCGACTTGAGCCTTGCAACATGGAGCTATGCGGCGACAGTGCTTGCCTGTTTGTCGTGCGCGATCTACCTGCGCGCACTCAAGCGCGACTGGCGCGCCGGCGCGGCCAGTGGCGCGATGTTCGCGGCGATCGCGCTAAGCGCGGTCTGGGGCGCGTCCAATATCGCGTTCAGCCTCGCTGACAGCGCACAACTCTTCGCCCTCTGCCTGCTGCTGGATGCACTGCGCTACGGCAGCTGGTACGCGTTTTTTCTGAGCCTGCTGCAGCAAAGTGATGGGCGTTCGTCAGGCGGTGCCGCGGTCGCCGGCGCGATCAAGCCCATTGCAATAATGATCGTCGCCGCCGCTGTGGTCTTGCAGGGCACCGGCGCCGCGGGTTATCGGCTCTGGACCGAGGCGTCCCAGGCCACCTGGTTTCTGGCGCTCGCTCTGGTGGTCGTAGCGCTGGTGCTGCTCGAGCAGTTGCTGCGCAACACCGCGCAGGATTCGCTGTGGCACATAAAGCCTCTGGCCCTGGGCCTGGGTGCCGCGTTCCTGTTCGACCTGTACGTCTTTACCGAGGCGCTTTTGTTCAATAGAATCGACGTCGACGCCTTCGCCGCACGCGGTTTTGTACATGCCGCCGTGGTGCCGCTGGTGTGGCTCTCGACCGCCCGCACGCGCGACTGGATGACCAAATTCCGCCTGTCGCAAAAAGCGGCGTTTCAGTCGGCCAGCCTGCTGTTTGTCGGTGTTTACCTGCTGTTCATGGCCGGCGCCGGATACTACGTGCGCAATTTCGGCGGTTCATGGGGCAAGGCGCTCACGGTCATTTTCATATTTGCCGCCCTGCTGCTGCTGGCTTCCCTGATCGTTTCCCGCTCGATGCGCGCATCCCTGCGCGTCACGCTCGGCAAGCACTTTGTCAACTATCGCTATGACTACCGCGAGGAATGGCTGCGCTTCACCCGCACCCTGTCGATCCAGGACACGCAGGAGACCATGGGCCAGCAGGTGGTGCGCGGCCTGGCCGACCTGGTCGAAAGTCCTGCCGGTGGCCTGTGGCTTAAGGACGCCACCAACGGCGCTTACCGTCAAGTCTCGCGCTGGAACGTGCCGCCCTGCGACGCCCGCGAAAGCATCGATTCCCCGCTCTGCAAATTCATCAACGAAAGCGGCTGGGTCATCAACCTGGAGGAGTACCGCAGCTACTCGGGGCGCTATTCCTACCTGCAGTTGCCGGAGTGGATCGCCGAGGTTCCCAACGCCTGGCTGGTGGTGCCACTGGTCGGCGGCAACGATTTGATCGGCTTTGTGGTGCTTTCCAGCGCGCGCACCAGTGTCGAGGTCAACTGGGAGGTCAACGACCTGTTGCGCACCGCCGGCCGGCAGGCGGCGAGCTTTCTGGCGCAGATGCAGGCCACCGAGGCGCTGCTTGAGGTGCAGAAGTTCGATGCCTTCAACCGCATGTCGGCATTCGTGGTGCACGATTTGAAGAACATCGTCACGCAGCTTTCGTTATTGCTCAAGAATGCCGAGCGCCACAGCGACAAGCCGGAATTCCAGGCCGACATGCGCATGACCGTGCAGCACTCGGTCGAGCGCATGCGCCAATTGATGCTGCAGTTGCGTGAAGGCGCTACCCCGCCGGGCACCCCGGTGGGCGTCGATCTCGGCGGCATTGTCGAAAAGATCCGCAAGGCCAAGGCGGCCCAGGGCAGAAATGTTGACATCGAGTTAGGCGAGCGCCTGATGACGCGCGGGCATGAAGAGCGCATCGAGCGGGTGATCGGCCATCTGGTGCAAAATGCGCTGGATGCGACCGAATCGAAACAGGCGAACGGCAAAGTTTGGGTCAAGCTTGCCCGCCACGGAGGGCAGGCAATGATCGAAGTCGGCGATACCGGCACCGGCATGGACCCGGAATTTGTGCGTGAGCGCCTGTTCAAACCCTTTCAGACCACCAAGCACACCGGCATGGGCATCGGCGCGTACGAAAGCCAGCAATACGTGCAGGAGCTGGGCGGAAAACTGCTGGTCGACAGCACTTTGGGAGCCGGCACACGAATGACCGTGCAACTACCCTTGTTTGAAGCAGGCATTCCAGACCCGCGCGAGCGCCTGCAAACGGCGGCTGCATGACCGCCCCCGCCCGGCTGCCCGAAGGGAGCGCCGAATTGAGCAATGCGCCTCCCTCGGGTAGGGTGTTACGCAGTGACGGTTGGGTAGCTCAATGAGTGAAAGCTCCCTCAAGCCGCGCCCGCTCCTGATTGTCGAGGACGATCCGTCGCTGCAAAAGCAGTTGCGCTGGTCGCTCGACAAGTTCGAGACCCTGACCGCCGACGACG
The DNA here is from genome assembly GCA_964470865.1 of uncultured Burkholderiales bacterium. Lineage (GTDB taxonomy): Bacteria > Pseudomonadota > Gammaproteobacteria > Burkholderiales > JAEUOS01 > JAEUOS01. The sequence goes on from CAYYFR010000053.1 coordinate 12,194, forward strand.
GTGAATCCGCGCTGAGCCAAATGCGGCGCCACGCGCCAGCGGTGGTGACCATGGATCTGGGCCTGCCGCCTGACCCCGACTCCGTTTCCGAAGGCTTCAAGCTGCTGGAAAACCTGCTGGCCATCGCGCCGGACACCAAGGTGATCGTACTGACCGGCCAGAACGACCAGGCCAACGCACTGCGGGCGATTGCCCTGGGCGCCTACGACTTTTTTGCCAAGCCGTTCGAGCCGGAAATGCTGGTTCTGACCATCGATCGCGCCTTCCGGCTGCACGACCTGCAGCAGGAAAACCAGCGCCTGGCCGCCATGCGCCAGCCCGACACGCTAGCCGGCCTCATCACGCGCGACCCGCAGATGCTGAAAATCTGCAGAACCATCGAAAAAGTGGCGTCATCCAGCGCCACCGTGATGCTGCTGGGCGAATCCGGCACCGGCAAGGAATTGCTTGCGCGTGGCGTACATGCGGCTTCGCCACGCCGCTCCGAACGCTTCGTGGCGATCAATTGCGCGGCGATTCCTGAAAATCTGCTCGAAAGCGAGCTTTTCGGCTACGAAAAAGGCGCCTTCACCGGTGCCTCCAAAACCACCACGGGCAAGATCGAAACCGCCAACCGCGGCACGCTGTTTCTGGACGAAATAGGCGACCTGCCGTTGCCGCTGCAGTCCAAGCTTCTGCGTTTCCTGCAGGAACGCGTGATCGAGCGCATCGGTGGTCGGCAGGAAATTCCGGTGGATGTGCGCATTGTTTGTGCCACCCATCAAGACCTGAAGGCATTGACGCGCGAAGGGGGCTTTCGCGAAGACCTGTATTACCGCCTGGCCGAAATCGTCGTCGTCATCCCGCCGCTACGCGAGCGCGTAGGCGATGTCGCCCTGTTGGCGCATGCCCTGGCGCGCAAGTTCGCCCAGGAGCAGAACCGGGCCGGCGTCACCTTGAACGATGCTGCGGTACGTGCCCTGGAATCCCATACCTGGCCCGGCAATGTGCGCGAACTGGAAAACTGCATCAAGCGCGCAGTGATCATGGCCGACAGCAACCAGATCAACGCTACCGATATCGGGCTGGAAGAAGGCGAAAACCCCGAACCGGATGAACTGAACCTGCGCAAGGTGCGCGACGAGGCTGAAAAGCGCGCCGTCATCGCCGCGACCGCGCGGGCCAATGGAAACCTCGCCAAGGCAGCCGAAATGCTGGGTGTAAGCCGGCCCACCCTCTACGACCTGATGCACAGGTTTGGCCTGAAGTGAAGTGCGTCGTGAACGCCAGCTGGCCGCGCGGCGGGTAAAATTCGGTTTCGCCAACAGTTTCGCCTAACATGGCATAACCGCTGAGATTGACAAAGCCGCCCCATGTGGCCAGTTTCCACCAAATTTTCAGACTACGCCACACCGGAAACCCCGGTTGAACTGATCAAGTACACCTGCGGCACCGAAAGCGCGGAAGAATTCCTGCGCAGCGGTTTCGAAGTGGCTTCGATGTTCAATCTCGCGCTCAAAAAATACGCGGGGCGTCTTTTCGCTGATTTCGCCACCATCCTCGACTTCGGCTGTGGCTGCGGACGCATTACCCGCTTCGTTGGCACCGAAGGCGAGCTGTTCGGTTGCGACGTCAACCCGGTGGTCGTGAATTTCTGCAAGACGCATTTTCCGCGCGCCAGTTTCTATAAGAACAGCCTGATGCCGCCGCTGATCTATCGTGACGGGCTGTTCGATCTGATCTACTGTTTCTCGGTTTTTTCACACCTGCGCCAGGACGTCGAGGACGCGTGGCTGGCCGAACTGGCCAGGGTCGGCGCGCCCGGTTGCATCTATCTGCTCACCGTACAGGGAGACTGGATGATCGAAGCCACTCTCGGCGCGGAAGCCGCAGCTGCACGCAACGCGGGCTTCTATTACCGCAGGGTGCACCAGCGTCACAACATCGCGACCGACTTTCCCGACTACTACGAATCCTCCTACCACACGTCGACCTGCATCAAGGCTCAATGGAGCCGCCATTTCGACATCCTCGCTGTGATCAAGGGCGATGATTCCGGGCGCTACCTGGGGGAAAACATGGCATTCGCACCGCTTGGCACCGTCCCGTTGCTACGTCCCATGGGGCAGGACCTGGTGGTCGCGCGGCGGCGGGCGGCATGAGACTCACACGCAGCCCATGGGCTGCCTTTCCAAGGGCAAGCTGAGCCGCAGACTTCAATGAAAGCCAACATGAAAAACCCATTTGCGCGATACGAAAAGGCGGCTGACGCAAGAGCAGACCGGCTGCGGTACCACTCTTTCGCATGCATCGTGATTCTCGCAGCCGCGATCTTTTCGGGCTGTTCGGCCAAGCCGACCGACGCGGTCCTGACTTCCAAAGACTGCTGGATCGACACAATCAACGGCAAAGCCGACAACCTCGTGCCAGTCGAGCGTGGAACGCTTGAGATCTCTGGCTGGGCGGCCGACAGCACCAGCGGGCGCGCGCCGGAAAAACGCGTGATCCAGGTTCTTGACGCCAGGGGCAACCTGGCCATCGCGCAGAATGCGCAGGAACGCTCCGAGCGCATGGATGTCGCCAATACCCTGAGTCAACCCGGCTACAAGGGTGCGGGATTCAAGGTAGTCATTGCCGGCAACGCGCTCGGGCCCGGCCAGTACGGGTTATCAATTGCGATGTTTCGCGACGGCGCAACGGTGCTTTGTGCATCTTCCAAGCAAATCGTCGTCAAATGAGCCTGGGCCTGTGTCGATTCACCTGCGGATCGCTGGGCGAGCGCTCTTTCAGGCAGCGATTGGTATGCAAATCCCACCTGGATTCAAGAAAACAAAATGCCGCCCAATGCCGCCCGCACCTTCATTTCCACCGCTGGGAGAGGTCCACAGTCGGCAGCTTTGCGCGCTACCGAAAGCCCGCACGTCATCGCTCCGATTTTCGCTACTGGGGCGGACTGTCGTGCGGTGTTAGCGAGACATAAATGCCCGCGTGGTTCGCGACCGCCTAAAACTGTCGAAAAATTTTACATCGCGCCTGCTGCACGTCACGCCGTTTTTCTTAAGTATTTGCTTTTAAACGAATTTATTTAGTTGGCACGCCAAATGCTTTATGTAGCTTGGCAGCACATCACCCCCAACGGTGGCACGGTAGAAGCAGGAGCCCCGTTGATTACAGTACTTTTAGAAAGGAAACAAATCATGAAATTGTTTAAAAAACTTCTCGGGGTGGTGGGCGTCACTGGCGCTCTGGTTGCCTCGGCACCGGCATCTGCATTCCTTACCTTGGATTTCCTTGACGGCAATGGAGCCAGCCTCGGTTTTGTGCAGGAAACCGGCAGCATAGCAACTGCAGTTGCCCAATTCAACGGTTGGCGGGTCAGCACTACGATTGGCCAGAGCGACAACCCTTCATTTGGTTTGAAGCTGACAGTGACCGCGTACCATCGCGACACACAGGCTGCGGGCGACAGCTTCAATCCGGCCGCCTCATTCAACAGGATTAGCTGCTTGGCCGATCTTGGCTGTCAAGTAAAGACGTCAGCCTCTTTAGGTAACGGCAACACCAGTCTCGCCGGGGCGGTTCTTGTTCCGAATACGGGGATCGTTGGCTCAGTTGAGCAAAGCATCCTCAAAATCCGCTTCAATGACAATACTATGCCGACGGTACCCGGTGCGTTGTATCAAATCACCGAATCGCTCTCTACGGCAGCGCAGTACCAGCGTAGCTACAATACCTTCATTTCAGGTAGCGCCCCTGCGCAGCAATTTAACACCAACGGCGTTATCATCGGTCTTCCTGGCGCTCAGTCCTTCAATACCAGCCATTCCTATACGCCGAACGCAACACCCATCAGTTTGACGGCAGGGGTTGATTTGGTTCTGAATGCACTTTCAGGAGGAACCAACATGAACATTACTCAGCCTTTCTTCTTCACCTACCAGATCACCGCAGTGCCAGAGCCTGGCACGATCGCCCTCCTGGGCCTAGCCCTGATCGGGGTTGCGGTTGGTGGCAAACGTCGTCGCGCCAAAGCCAGCGCCTGAGGCATAAGGCAAGGGAGGTTCTACCACTCCCCGACGAAGGTTCCAAACTGAAAAACGCCCCGTTCGCGGGGCGTTTTTCTTTTCCGGATCGTAGCCTGCTCAGGCGCGCTGTGCTGCAATCCCAAGCATCCCGAGCAGGATTCCGGTGACACCGCAGCGTGATCCCGGGCAACTTGCCAAGGCCGTGTATCATCGCCGCGCCTGCTTGCAGCGCTCGACAAGCACAACAAGTCAATCAATCCTGGTTCGTTCGCTCGTACCCCGACAGGTTCAACCCCATGCAAGCCCTGGACGCATTGCGCCAACACGGCGTCGTGGTGATTGAAAATGCGGTCGATGCCGCCAACATCGACCGCGCGATCACACAAATCGACGATTTCCGGAACACCAACCTCGATTGGCTCGGGACCAATGGCCTCCTGGTGAACCAGCGCCTGTTCCGTGTGGTGGATCTGCACCTGCTTCTGCCGGAACTGCGGACGATGCTCACTGCGGCGTCGCCCCAGGCCTTGGCTGTCGCCGACCAGATCGGCAAGGCCTCGCTCTACACCAGCCTGTATTTCGAAAGCGGCTCGGAACAAGCGTTTCATCGCGACACGCCGTATTTCTGGACAGCCCCCCCTTATGCCTATGCGGGAATCTGGATCGCGCTGGAAGACGTGGACGAAAGCAACGGCGCATTGACGGCGATTCCCGGCAGTCACCTGTTGGGCGAACCCGATCTGCTGGCGCTGCGCCGCTCGTTTTTTGGCGCTGGCGAATGCCCGTCCTCGCACACGCCGCTGTTCGACGCCTACAACTCGGCGGTGCGTGACATGGCCCTGGCGGCGGGGCTTCAGCCGGCGGTCTTTCCGGTCCGCAAGGGCGATGCCATCATCTGGAACGCATCCACCCTGCACGGCGGCATCGCGCATGTCGACAAAAAACGCTCGCGCAAGAGTTTCGTGATGCACGTGACGCCACGCGGCGTTCCGGTGGTCCACATGCAATATTTCTTCCACCCTGAGAGGCCCATGCCCGAGCGCGCCCCGTGGGGCTACTTCGAGGAGCGCGGCCGTGCATTCGCCGCGCACAACCACGTCGGATTCATGCACAAGCTGGATTTGACACCCGAGCATTTCGACGCCAGCTACAGGTATATCGGGGCGTAACGGCGGCCATCAGCGGCCATGCAGCGGGCATGCCAACGTGGTCCGGCAATGCTTGGGCGCCCGGGGCAAGGTTCAGGCACGCTGCGCCGCATCGGCAGGTGTCGCAACACTTGCGTGTACTTCGGAGATTTTTCCGCGTCTATCGGCCAAGCGTCGGCGTCGATTTCAGGAGCAGGCCTTGCGGCACACGAATACCGTGGCAAGCATGTTGCCGCCACTGACCAGCGGATGATTGTTGGATGTGTAGCCGAGTAGCGGGTCGGCGAAGATGCGGGTCTCGACAACCTCGAGAATACCGCGCAGGGTTTCCACCAGATCCCAGCCGAAATTGTAAAACGCCAGAAAACCCTCCGGGAAATCCGGCTCGCCCTGCACACCATGCACTTCAGGCGGCAACAAATGCTCGACCGCACCGTTGATCATGCGTGCGCGCATCAAGCGTGCTGGCGACATACAGGAAAACCGGGCAGGTGAAGACCAGGCTGCCGCCCGGACGCAGTACCCGGTGGCATTCGGCGAGCGCGCGCCGATAATCGGCGATGTGTTCCAGAACATCGTTGTGCATGACGCCTGCGAAGGACGCATCGGCGAACGAAAGTGCGGTGAGATCCTGGTGCTGCACGGACTGGCCACCGAGACGTATGGTCTCACCGGAGCGATAGCGGCCGCCTCCGTAAGCGCTGCTGATGACCTCGTGCGTTTCCGCCAGCCGCTTGTGAAGTATGGTGCCGTGTTCGAAAAACCCGATCGGGTCGCGACCGCGAAATTCCTGCAGGGCGCATTCCAGCAGAACCCGGCCGCGTTGAATCAGGCCGCAATCGCACTCGCAGGTTTCGCGCAAGTTGCTACTGTCGGCGAAATGCGCATTGCTTCATACCGAAATCGATGTCGGTTTGCCGCACGGACCGCAAACTCCGTAATAGCCCGGCGCCCGGGCCTCCACCCATCCGTCAAGGGCGCGCAAGCTGTGGGCCACTTTATCCAGAAATGCCAGGTACTGTGCGTGACCCGCCGTGCTCTCCGCGAAAACCAAACGAATCTGAAGTCTCCCTTGGTCAAGTGACCGGCGCCGCGCATGCCCGGATTGCTGCGACCTCTCAGTCTGAAATCACGCGAAAAGCAGTGTATCTCAACACGCGCCCCCTGACGCAGAGCCGATCGCCGTCGGTGGCCTTGACACTGGTAGCGTACCGGGTCGTTCCATGGCATACGAGCGCTCAACCCCGCTGCTGCAGGTAAACGACACGCTGATACGGGTCCAGCACAGTACGCTCGCTACCGACAATCCGCCAGTCCGGGTATTGCTTCTCCAGAAACGTCAGCGAGCAGGTGGCGTCTCCGTATGTCAGGTCGCCGTCCACCGCGATCACGTTGTGCGGGCGAAAGGCGAATCCGCTCGCCGCGTGCCTGCGCTTGAGTTCTGCCCGCTCCGCCTCCGGTATCTTGTAGTCATAGTCCCAGAATTCGGCGGGCCGAAGCGTGATGCACAACAGCCCCTGCGGCTTGAGAACCGCGGCGATCGCCTGCATTGCCGCGTCCGTAGCGCGCCTTGAGGTATGGGTGAAGACGGAGTAGGCGTAAACCAGATCGAAGCGACGGTCCGCGTACGGCAGGCGCAGCGGCAGGTAATCGGTCACCTTGAGGTCGCAGGCAAGGCCGGCATCCCGGCACAGGTCGATTGACTTGCTCCACGGGTCGCAACCAAACAGGCGCTGGGTATCAGCGAAATAAAGCATCAGGCGCAGCATGCGTCCATAGCCGCAGCCGTAGTCAAGGATCCTCGCTTCGCAAAGCGCCTGCCCTGTGCTTCGTTCATAGGTGTGCCACAAGGTGCGGACAAAATAAAGGCTTTCGCGCAACAGCTTGAATCCGCAAGCGCCGGTCCATGCTATTTGAACATCATCGCCTGCCATGCGCGGCAAAAGGCGCGACAAGGCCGGATAACCCGGGTTCGGAAAGCTGAACATGACCTCGCCGAATTCATCGAACGACAGCCGCCGCAACGCAGGCAATATCGCGTTCAGATCGGCAGCGCCGGCACGTTCCGCCGCCTCGAGCACCTGGCGCACCTCAGCAAACACCTGCACCTCCCGAATCAAGGCGGGGCTGCATGCTCAGGCGCTCCCCGGTGCGTGATCCGCAGTCCGGTCGGCATACGGATAGTCGGCCTGTGCTTCGCCGCCTGCGGCGATGGTCTCAAGCGCGACCGAATGTGCGCTGACCGCCATCAGGCGCTCGAGCGCATGCGCGAGGGTGCCATCCACCTGTCCGCGCTCTTCCTCGAAATCGTCTTCCCCCAGCGCCAGGTTCATGAGCGGCAGCAAAGCCTTGGCGCGCGCAAAAAACATGGTGCCTGCGACAAACTGCAGCCGGCCCAGGGCCGCCTGTTCGATGCCGAGCCGGCTCGCGACGCGCTCGACTGTCGCCGCATTCGACCCCCAATAGAAGCTCATCGGCACGACGTGGCCGGCCGGCCCGAGGATGCCGATGCCCGGCGAATTGCGCAGGCATGCGAGCGCCTCGCCGACGGCAACGTCGCCCAGCAACTTGTTGAACAGGTCGCTGCGCCAGACATCACCGTCGACCCGATGGGTGGATTTCTTGGTGTGCACCTTGATCAAGAACTCGTGCCCCGCGGCGACCACCTGTGGCAGGATCCGCAGGAAGGGCAGCACATCGCGGCCACGATTGGCCACCGGCAGCAGGCTGTAGCCATAGCCGCTGGCGGCCAGGCGGTCGCCCACGCTTTCCATCCGATCGGGAGGGCACGTCACATAGAGTCGGAAGCTGGCCGCGCGCAGTTGCCCCAGGTAGTCGAGGATTTCCTTGAACACTTCCTCGTAGAAGGCGTGGATCACGATCGCCAGCGGGCTCGCCGCCGCGCCAGCGGCAGGTGCGTCGATGATCTGCCGACGCAACAACGCCAGCCGCGTCGCCTCGAGGTAGGCATAGCCGTGACGCTGGTCCGGCTCCAGATAGGCGCCTTCGGCCCACTCGTTCCAGGCGTTGACGAACACCAGGCGCTGGTCCGCTGTGGCGAAGCGCCGACAGGTATCGCCGATGGCGTTGAGCAGCCATTCCTGGTAGCCGCGCGGCGAACTGTGCTGCAGCACCGAAGCGCCTCTCTTGCGCCTGGCGGAATTGTCCCAGGCGGGATTCACGCCGCGATACAGCGTGTAATCCGCATCCCGGTAGGCGCGACTGCGCTCGATGAAGATGCGCCAATCATAGACGCTGCTGGCGAACTCCGGCACCAGCGGCAGGACCTCGCCGGTGATGTTCGGCGGCCCCGCGTTGTTGGGCGGGAACTCGATGGCCGCATCAAACCCGAACTTGCCGGGGGGATCGAAACCGAAGGACTGCGTGCAAGCCAGATGGATCTCGCCGATGCCGTGGCTCACGCACCAGTCGCGCCAGCGGCGCGTGGTCGCCTGGCTGTCGGGCAAGAGGCTGGGGCGGTAGACGATCAGGAGCGGCTTGCCATCCACCCGGATGTAGCGCGGGTCCTTGAGGTATTGAGCGACATGGGCGATGAACGCGATGTCGTCCTCCGGCGAATACGCCTGCCCGATCAGGATTTCGCTTTCAAGGCCGTCCCAGCGACGAGTCCAGTTCTCGTTGGCCCAGCACAGGCAGAACGGCAGGTCGAGCGTTGCGTCCTCGAGGTATCGCAACAGCGGAGTTTCCAGCAGACGCTTGGCCGCAAACCAGTAGAAATAAAAACAGAATCCGCCGATGCCGTATTGCTGCGCCAATTCGACCTGGCGCTGCATGGTCTTGCGATCGAGCAGATCGTAGTAGCCCAGCTCGGCCGGGACGCGCGGCTGGTAATGCCCGACGAACTGCGGTTGCGCCTGACGTACATTGACCCACTCGGTAAAGCCTTTGCCCCACCAATCATCGTTCTCCGGAATCGGGTGAAATTGCGGCAGATAGAAGCACACGATTCGGGCGGGCCTGGCAGCCGGCGAGGTCGCCTGCAGCAGCGGAACATATTCCTCCCCCTTGGGCGTCGTTGGCGGCATCGGTGCCTGCACGATATCCGGCACTAGCGCTTGCACCGTGAACGGTTCGGCTGCCGGCGCCATCTGTGCGGTGAAGTCAAACCAGCTGCGGTAGGCCAGCGTTCGGCCGAACACAGACGGCAGGTTGCGAAACACGGCTCCTTTCAGGGCCTGCTTTTTCTCCGGCGCAAGCGGGAGACCATGCCAGCCAGAACGCGCACCGTCCGAAAGCCACTTGCGCGCATACCAGTTGGGGCGCGTCAGCAGAACCCTGCGCATGAATCGCAACGGCGCCGTGGCGCGCCACGAATTGCTCGACTCCATCCCTTCGACATGCGCGGCGAGCGTCGCGATTTGCCGTCCAAGTTGCGCGATCTGCGCCTCGCACGCAAGCCTGGCCTGGGTCAATTCTGCGATCGAACCCTCGCGATCGATCACCGTGCGGTCGAGCGCCTCGATCACGGCCGCGCGTTGCGCCAACGCCTGCGTCAAGCCGGCCACCTGTTCTTCGCGTGCCGCAAGGCTGGCCGAAAAGTCGGCGATCCGCGCCTGCTGTGCGACGGCGCCGCTTTCGAGTTGATCGGCTTGCGCCTGGTCGCGTCGGGCCGCCGCGCTCAGTTGCGCGATCAAGTCCTCGCGTTGGATCAGCGTGCGATCAAGTGCCGCCATCTCAAGGGCTCGTTGCGCGAGCGTCCGGGTCAAGCCGGCCACCTGTTCTTCGCGTGCCGCAAGGCTGGTCGAAAAGTCGGCGATCCGCGCGTCCTGCGCGGCGGCGCCGCGTTCGAGCCGGTCGATTTCAGCCTGGCTGTGCGCCGTCGCGGCAGTCAGTTGCGCGATCGAGGTCTCGCGTTCCAGCACGGTCCTGCCCAACGCTGCAATCGTCGCCTCGCGTTCGGCGACGGTATGTTTGAACAGTTCCGCCTGCGCCTCGCCTTGCCGCGCGGCAGCGCTCAGCATCGCAACCCGTGACTCGCGCTCGTGCGCGGAAAACTCCAGCTCCTCAATGTGCGTTCGGCAACTGGTGATGTCGCTCTCCTGCGCCGTGATTCTCCCGTCCCTGTCCGCGACGCTTGCAGCCAGCACGCCTTTCTCCCGCAGCGTTTCGTCGAGCACTCTCTCAAGGGTCGCAATCCGCCGTCGCTCGCTCGCCATCGAGGCCTCATCGCGAGCCCTGCCCACCTCGCGCTCGGCCAGGAGGCCGGAGAGTCTGTCACGCTCGTGCGAAAGCTCGGCGGCGCTTGCTGCAAGGCCCGCAACGCTTGCAGCGCGTTCAGCCAAGGCCTCCTCGAGAGTATCGATTCGCGCAAGCTGCATCCGGCTATCGGCTTCCAAGTGTTCGATCGCCGCGTTCGCAGGCGGCTCGAATTTCAAGGTATCCAGGATGTTCAGTGAGCGCGCGTTGACGTACTCATTGATCGATGCGAACTCGATATCCCCTGACCAGAGCTGAAACTCGCGCTCCTGCGCGGCATACCGTTCGATGTCGGATCCGCCAACTGCAATCCCGAGCGCCGCGGCAATTTGCGTGAAAAGATCGATTGCCTTGACCGCGGTGCCCGGCGCGGGGGGAGCGATCGCATCCATCGAAAGCAGTGTGTAGAGCAACACGCCGCGAAACAGCAGATAGCCGATTTCCACCGGCGCACGCAGATGCCACTCCTGGTCGATGAAGCGCGCGCCGCCTTCCGGGTCGACAATCAGGTTGCGAGGTATGGCATCGACAAAACGGCCCGGCAAAAGCGTGCGTACCGAGACTGGCTCATTGGCCACCGGTAGCCCCGCCTTGAGCAACAACGCCTCGAACCACACTGCCGCCCAGACCTGCAGGTCGCCTGCGCTCCAGCCGCGCCTGGTCATGATCTGGTTGATCCGCTGCTGCCATTGCTCACCGCGGACAAATGGCTCGGATTCGAGGTGCAGCGAGATCGGCGATCCCGCAGCCACCGGCGTAGCGGGATACAGGAGTTCCTGCCGCACCTCGATGTTTCCATCCGCGCCACGTGCGAACACCACCTGCTTGTTGAACTCCCTGCGGCGCTCCACCGCATAGTGATAGCCGATCGCGCGCTGCGGACCTGGCGGCGCATCAGCGTCACTGGCGACCACCAGGAAGGAGTTGGCCAGCGCCGGTCCGCAGCGGTTGCGCAACACCGGATACCAGGCGCGCTCCAGGCGAAAGCGCGGAGTGGCGGGCTTTTGCGGGTCGACCGCCAACGCGCTGCACAATACAGGCAGAAAATCGATCCGGCCAGCGTCGACCAGCGCCTCCTCGGCAAGCAGCAGCACCGGGGTCTTGTAGTCCGGAAACGGATACCACCATTGTTGGGTAGTCAATCCAGCGGTCGCCAGGCGGGCGGCAAGTTCATCGCGGCCGAAGGTGACGATGCCACCCGCCTCATAGTGGTCCTCGATGCCGTACATCGGCAATCCGAAGTGATCCTCACCGTAGCCGGCAAAATACTTGAGCCCGAGCTGGTTTTCGATCGCGACAATCAGAACACCGCCTGGCCGCAGGAAGCGCCGCGCATGGCGCAGCAAGGCGTCGACCGGATCGCCGCCGTCCGTCGGGAAGTACTTGCGCGCATACTCGAGCACGCCGATCAGGGTGACAGTATCGTATTGTGCGCACACCGGAAAGCGGTGAAACGCGTCGCTGACGACCCTGACATTTGCGAGATCGCGGCAGCGCAGGGCAGCGATCTCCGCGCGCCGCAGGCTGCCCTCCAACGCGTGCACTTCGCCGCCGCACTCGGCGATGAAGCGGGTGATCGCGCCGCAACCGGCGCCGATCTCAAGCGTGCACCCACGCAGCAGGTGTTCCAGTGGCCGCAGCAGGTTGCCGCGCGCGGGGCTCAGGTGATAGCGCGACGGCCAGTCCGAGATGTGTCGGCGCAATTCGGCCGACACCGCGCGCAGATCGGTGGCTGCCCGGATGATGTCAAGCAGTCGCGACTCGACCTCGTCGCCATCCGAATAATTGAACTCCGGGCGCGGCAGCAAGTGAAGCCAGCAAGCGGAAGCGGCATCGAACCGGTAAGCCTCCGGCAGTTCAAGCCGCGGCATGCCGTCACGCTCAGACATCGACCAACGCACCGTTTCGAAGAAGGATCACGACGCCGCCCCGCAGAACGCATGCGAATCCGGAGGGCGCCGGCACAGGCCCGTCCATGCGCCCGGCCACCTGGGGAACATTCCGTGCACTCTCATCGCGCTGCGCCTGCGGCCTGCCGAGCCTGCCCGTCGGGCGCGGTGGCATCGGGCAGCACCTGCACCTCACACCAGGCGAAGCCCGTGGTCTTGTCGCCTTCAACCACGATGCGCCGATGGTCGACCCGACGATGGATCACCACCGTATTGCCTTCAGGGTCGAGGCAGGCAATGCCGACGGCCAGGAAACACTCCTGGGCAGGTACGGTGAGCACCATGCCGATCCTGTATCGATAGGAACCCGCCGCAAGTTCGGGCAAGGGCGTACCCAGCCGCGCGCTGTCGGTCGCAAATATCACACCGCGCTCGCCGTTGGATAGTGTGCATCCAAGTACCGGCCGCTCGATGAACCCGGCCAGGCGCAGTTCGAGCAGTATCTCCAGGCGGCTCCCGCAACGCACCACCAGTGGTGCACCATGGGCGACACCGATGATCTCAAGGCTGGTGATTTCCGCCACCGGTTGCTGCGCGCCAACGCCGCCGCTTTTCAGATGGTCGCAATAGGCCTCCTGCACCGGGCCCAGCAAACCCCACGGCAACTCGTTTTCCGTGTGCGCCTGGCTGATGAACCACGCGGCAAACGCCATGCGATCATGATCCACCGGATCCTTGTACGCGGCCTGCAAGTCGGGGCGCATCGTGTACACGGCCCACATCAGGTTGGTCAGCGTGCCGGGCGGGTAGCCGGTATTCATCCACGCCGCCACACTGGGCAAACGCAACCAGTTCCAGAAACTTTCGCCTTCAGTCAGCGTGGGATCCGGCCACCGCTCGCGCCCCCCTTCACGGTCACGCAGGTAGATCGCGGCGAGCGAGGCGCCTATGGGTTCGCCGTTGTCGAACCAGCGCCGACCGTGAAACGGATCGATGCTGTCGTAGTCGAATTCCACAGGTGCGGGCCCTGCAGCATCCCAATCGTAGGAATACATCCTGCATGCGCTCTTGTACGGCTCCAGACGTGCCATCGTCTCGACAACCTCCGCCGGCAGCTGCCTGGCCCAACTGCGCGCGGTGTGCGTGCGCAAGTGGCGCGGGTCGACCAGTCCCGGACGGGTCAGGTATTCCGGCTTGCACAGCAAGGCCGCCATGGCGATGCGCGCTTCCTCGACCGGCGCGATGCGCGCCGTGACCACACGCAATTGCGCCAACGGATCCGCCAGCAGATCCTCGTAGCGCACCACGTGCGCGCCAAGCCTGGCCCATGCATGCGAAAGCGCGTAAATCTGCGGGAAGGGAAACTGCACATAGCGCAGCGCTTGCTTTCCGGGATGATCCGCGTCCTTGAGCAAAGCCTCGGCCGCCGCGTCCAGGTGCTCGCGGTTCCACTTGAGAAAATGAAACAGGGACAGGAACGTGTCGCCGGGGTGGCGCACCGTGGTCAGGACCACTACCCCGTTGCGCTGAAGCCAGCGCACCAGTGCCGGTTCCGGCGTCAGGTGCTGGTGGGTCACGAATCTTTTCGGCAAATGACTGGCTACCGTATCGCTCCACTCCATCGGCAACTCGACTATGGGCAGATCATATGCATAGTGCAACAACCAGCGCAGCCAGGTATTCCCCGTCTTCGGTGTCGACAGGATCATGATCTTGAGGCTTGCGGGCTCGGGCGGCGCAGGATTCAGTGCCATGCGGGGGTTCTCGATAGATCAAGGGACATCGCACGGACTCCCGGGCAAACCGATGCCGCTGATCCGTTCCACCACGTATTCGGTCAGGAACAATTGCGGATGCCAGGCGATCAACTCCTGCGGCAGCCAGCCCGGAATCGCGCCGGCCTCCATGAAGGCATCGTACTGCGCATGCCAGCCGTGCGTTGCATGTTCGCGTCGGGTGCGCGGAATACGGTCGCGAAATACCTTGCGCTGCGCCTGCTCGAACGAACGCAGCGGATAGTGCTTGGTCAGGAACTTGAGCGGATATATCCGCCGCTCCGGGAAAGCCGCAGCATGGCCACCGCTGTCGGCAAGCTTGACGCGGCAGCGATTCTTCCACGCCTTGATCTGGCTATAGTGCCCCGGCCGGCAGCCAAACTCGAAAAACGTCAACGCCCGCTCGAAGGATGCCGCCGCCTGCGCTCGCGACCGCAGGAAGCGGAAGTCGGCCACCGTGAAGTCGATCGCGTCATATCCAAGCCCGTCGGCTGCGGCGATGGCATCCACCAACCTCACGCCATGCCACGGGCTGCAGCGGATTTCGTCGGCGTCGTGGTGCATCACCCAATCGGCTTCGAGGCCGGCGCCGTACTCCTCGGTCTTGGCTAGCAGTCGCGCCCACTCGTATTCGCCGCTGGGTGCTGCGGGAAACCGCTCCACCAGTCGCGCCAGGCCTGCGGACAGCAGCGCGCCGGCGATTTCCCAGGAACCGTCAGACGACCAGTTGTCGAAAATGTGTACCTCGATACCCTCGGCAAACAGGTGCCGCACCACCTCTTCAAGAATGTCGGCCTCGTTGAACACGTGCATCACCGCCGCAACGCGCAACCCCGAATGGCGCGCCGGGCGCGCGGCATGTGCGCCCGTGACGACCAGCGTAGTGGTCTTCGCGCGTTGCAGGTCGGTGTTGACCGTATGCCCGTGGATATGCAGATCCCCGAACCCGGCGTCACCGAGAAAACGCAGGAATTCCGCAGCCGACCATTCAATGACATGGCTCGGGTTGGCAGGCGGCCCGCAATCGAGCCAGCCGCGCGCGCGGTCCCGATCCGGGGTGGAGATCAGCACGAACGGCGCCATGCCGGACACGCGTGCCAGCGCCCTTGCCAGCACTTCGGGATTGCGCAGATGCTCCATCACGTCAGCGCAGATGACCACCGCGCTGCCGAGGATTTCTTCGTCGATGACGGCAAGCCCCTCTTCGAGATCGCATTCGACGAACGTGGCGCCGCCGAGCGATTCCCGCGCCAATGCCAGCGCGGCAGCATGATCGATGCACATGAGCCGATAGGTTGCCGCGAAACGACGCAGCTTGCCAGCGGCGCCGCAACCAATGTCGACGATCCAGCGTGCGCCGCAGCGCTCCGCTAGAAAGCCGGCGAGGGCATAGACGTCGGGCTGGTAGACCATGTCTCCGGCGACATCCAGGTAGTCGACATGGTCGCGTCGCACAACATACCCGTGCGGAAGGCGATTCATCGCGCGCCTTCCGTCTGCGGCACGAACACCCTGGCCCCGCTGGTCTGCACGTAGCCTGACTGCACCAGTTCCGCCCGCGGCGATGCCACTTGAAACGTCCAGGCATCATAGACATGGAAAAGCAGGGAACTGGCGCCGGGGATGCCGTCATCGACGCCAAGCGCCACCAGGTATTCGCCCGGCCGCAGGGGCGGAATCCGGAACTCGACGCGATACACGATTTCCGATTCGCACCGCCCGGCGAGCGGCGCCTGCTCGATGTTGAAGGTATTGAAATGGATTACCGGTTCGTTCAACTGATTGAACAAGCCGACGCCCAGCAAGGGGCGCGCCACCTCATCGTCGAAGGCGACGCGCAGCTCGATCACCACTTCCGTCGCGACCGGATCGATGCGCAGCGCACCCTCGTCCCCGGCCAGAGACACACGGACTTCCTTGATGCGGGCGCCGCCGGACTTGCGCACGTTGTGCGACGCACCGATCGATACCCATGCCCAGGTTGAGTCGCCCGCCTGCCGCATCGGCTCCGGGGTCGGCATTGCTTCCTCAATGACCACCGGTACCGCGGTGGTCACGCCATGGGTCATGTAGTTCACGTAGTCGCGCACCACGCGCGCCGGCTCGCCGGTGACGCGAACCTGCCCCTCGTTGAGCCAGACCACCCGGTCGCAGAAGGCTTCCACCAGGCTCGGCATGTGCGAAACCAGGAGGATCGCGCAGCCCGCTTCACGAAATTCGTTGAGCTTGCGAAAGCACTTGTTCTGGAAACGGATATCGCCGACCGCCAGGGCCTCGTCGATCACCAGAATGGCCGGATCGACATGCATCGCGACCGAAAAAGCCAGCCGCATCATCATGCCGCTCGAGTAGGTCTTGACCGGTTGTTGCAGGTGCGCACCGATGTCGGCGAAGGCCACGATACTGTCATAGCGCTGCCTGATCTCGTCGGCGCTCAGACCCAGTACGCTGCCGTTGACAAAGACGTTCTCGGCCCCGGTGAACTCGGGATTGAACCCGGAGCCCAGCTCGAGCAGGGCCGCGATCCGGCCGCCGGTTCGTATCGTGCCACCCGAGGGGTTGAGTGTGCCGCAGATGAGCTGCAACAAAGTGGACTTGCCGCTGCCATTGCGGCCGATGATGCCAACGGTTTCGCCCCTGCCTACTGCCAGCGAAACGTCGCGCAGCGCCCAGAACTCGCGATAGAACTGCCTGCGGCTATGCACCAGCATCTGCAACAGGCGGTCGCGCGGATGCGCGTAGATCTGGTAGCACTTGGAAAGCCCCTCGACTTCGATGGCGAACTCAGATGACATCGGCGAAGCCTTTGCGAGTTTTCTGGAACCATGCGAAGCCGAGCCAGGCGACGAGCGCGGCGGCGACCAGTTGCAGCGCGTAGGACGCCGGATCCAGGGCACGCCCCCATAGAAGCACATCGCGCGCCTGCTCGATCGAGGGCGTCAGCGGATTCCAGGAGAGAATCGTGAGGTAGGGTTCTGGCAATGACGAAAGAGGGTAGAAGATCGGCAGCAGGAACATCAACGCGGTGGTCACGATGCCGACGATCTGCGAGACGTCGCGCAGATAAACCCCCAGGGATGCGAGCAGCCAGGAAACGCCAAGGGTCAGCAGCACCAGCGGCAAGAGCACAGCCGGAAGCAACAGCATGGTCGCCTTGGGCGCCCCGAGCAGCACGCAATGGAAGACCAGCCACACCAGAAGACTCACCGCAAGGTGAAACAGCGCCGCAATCAAGGTCACCCACGGCAGGATCTCCAGCGGAAAAACCACCTTCTTCACATAATTGATGTTGGACAGCACCAGCCCGGGCGCGCGATTGACGCACTCGGCGAAAACGTTGAACACCATGAGGCCGGCAAACAGCACCAACGCGAAGTCGGCTTTCGAGTCGCCGCCGGCATCCCAGCGCGCGCGAAACACCACGCTGAACACAAACGTGTAGACCGCCAGCATCAGCATCGGATGGAACAGCGACCAGAGGATCCCCAGCACCGAACCGCGATAGCGCCCGATCACTTCGCGCCGCGCCAGGGTCGCGACCAGGCCACGATGACGCCACAGCCCGCCCAGCATCGCGCGCGGGGATACAGCGAATGTCTGCATCACACGTAGGTCGCGCGTACCCGCAACTTCACAGCTCGCGCAGCAACCTGGCGACCTCGGCCTGGTCCGGGAATTTCTCGCCCAGCTTGGCAAGCTCCCCCAGCTCCAGCTTCGCCTCGGCTTTCTTGCCGGCCTTGGCCAGGGCGCGCGCATAGTTGAAGCGAATACCACTCATGCCGGGAGCCGACTTCGCCGCCTTGCCCAGCAGCTCGAGCGCTCGCGCAAAGTCTCCCTTGTCTACCAGCAGAACGCCCAGCGTGTCCATGAGTTCCGGTCGATTCGGAGCCAGCCTGTTTGCCTTCTCGGCCAATGCGATTGCATCGGGTTGCTTGAGCGCCCCGGCAACTGTTGCCAGATTGTTGAGCAGGGTCGGATTGTCCGGATCGCTTTCAAGCAGGGAGCGGAACTGAATCGACGCATTGGCGAAGTCGCCTGTGACCAGTGCATATTCGCCCATGTACTGTCGAAACGCACGGTCCCTGGGTTGCTCCTTGAACCATACCGCCGCGAACGCGGCAGCCTCCGATTTCTTTCCGCCTACCGCAAGCGCCTGATGCAGCTTCATCGCGAGCTCGGCCGACGTACTCTGCTTGAGTCCCGCTCGGTAAGCATCCGCGGCGGCACCCCATGACTTTCTAGAAGCGTTGATGTCGCCTTCCAGCAGATAGCCCACTCCTTCTTTCGGACGCTGCTTTTGCACTTCACGTGCAACCGCCAGCGCATCCCGATCCTTTCCATCCCCGAGGTCGAGCTGAATCAGGCCACGCTGCGCATTCACCAAATCGGGCTTGATCGCAAGAGCCTTGCGCAGACTTCGAGCCGCTGCCTCCAAATCCTTGTTGTCAGCATGCAACTGCGCCAGATACATATGCGGCTCCGCACTGTTCGGTAGCGCAGCCGCCATCTTGTTGTAGGTCGCCAGCGCCTGGTTGATCTCACCGGACGCGCGCTGCGCTTGGCCCAGCGCGTCGAAAAGCTCCGGCCGATCGGGGATCGCAGCCAGCGCATCCTGCCCTGCGGCGATCGCCTTTTTCGTGTCTTTCACGAAAATGTAATAGTTGACCAGGGCAACGCGCGGTGCGGGCTCGACCGCATCAGCGGCGATCGCCTTGTTGAGCAGCGCGATCACCTCGTCCCCCGGTGCCTTGGACTGAAACTTGAACTCGGCCATCGCCATCCAGCCCTGTACGCTCTTCGGGTCGGCAGCAACGACTTTCTCGAACCTGGCAAAAGCTGCTTCGGGCTTGGCATCACCAAGGTCCAGGTTCGCCAAACTCGCGGCGGCCTGATAATAACCGGCGTTCAGTTCAAGGGCACGCTCGAAACTTCTGCGCGCCCCGGCCAGGTCCTTTTTCGCCAGTTGCGTGCGCCCGCGCAGATTGAATGTCAGAGGGTTGTTCGGTTGCTTCTTGTCGAGGCTGTCGATGGCCCTGAGGGTCTTGTCGAACTCGCCACGCATCCAGTGTGCAGCGATCAGGGCCAGGTCGGCCCGCGTCCCCTTGTCAGCGCCCGAGATCTGCTCGAGTTCGGCCAGCGCGGCTTCGCCGTCACCCCTGCCCAGGCGTGCCAGCGCCAGCGCAGTCCGTCGGCCCGGGTCGTCCGGTTGCAGTTTTGCCGCCTTGACCAGAAATTCCTCGGCCTTTCTGATATCACCGCTCTGCATGTAGGCTTCGCCGGCCAAGCCAAGGAAATCCGCGTCACTCTCGATCTTGGCGAGTATCGGCTCCAGCACGCTAACCGCCTTGGATATCTGCCCCGCGGCCAGGTAGTTCATGGCTAGCCAGCGGCGATTCCCAAGTACATCCGGCGCCGCCTGCAGCGCTTTGGTCAGGTAAGCCTCGGCTTGCGCAAATGAACGCATGTTGAATTCGACGGCGCCGGCGAATTGCAGCGCTGCCGAGGCGTTCGGCGCGATCCGCAACAGTTTTTGCGCCGCTTCCCGCGCCGCCGGAAAGTCTTTCCTGGCAAACGCGATCTGGCCTTCGAGAGAGAGGGTTTGCGGATTATTTGCGGCCAAGGCCTTCATGGCAGAGAATTGCTTGACGGCTTCCTCGAACTGTTTGGAGCCTGCATCGAATTTGGAACTGGCGAGCAGGGCATAGACCAGCGACGCATGTGCCCCAACGAAATCCGGGCGCAATGCAATCACCTTGCGGAAGCTGGCAATTGCGGCGTCCGGCTTGTTTTGCGCGAACAGCAGATCACCCATGAACTTCAGTGCCTCAAAGTCCGCCGGTGCCTTTGCGATCACCTTCTCTACGACCTCGACCGCTCCATTCAAATCGCCTGCCGCCACCTTGAGACGCGCCTGCGCAAGTTGCGCCAAAGCATTGTCCGGCTGTGCGGCAAGTGCCGCATCGATCGACTGTTGCGCTGCCGCACGGTTGCCCAGAACAAAATGTGCCGAACCTAGAGTAGCCTGCACGGCTGCCTTGCCGGCGGCCGAAATCACCGCGGCTTTCTGCGCCTCTTCGATCACCTTGGCGTATTGACCGAGCATCAGGTACGAGCGCAGCAAGAGTGGCATCACATCGTCGGCCGAGTACCTGAGATCGCGCGCCCTGCGCAACTCGACCTCGGCGCCGGCGGGATCACCGGCTTCGAGCAATGCCTTGCCCAGCAGATAGCGGCCCTCGGCTGAATCCGGAGTCTTTTGCAGCGCATTCTTGAACTGCAGCGCTGCCGCCTTGAAATCACCCTTGGCGACATACTCCTTGCCGGAAGCGATCAGGGCTTGAGGATTGTCGCCACCGCCGCAGCCGGTCAGGACGAGAGTCCACAGCAGCGCGACGGCGGCGACAATGGCTTTCCCGGTTCGGTTACTCATGAGCTTCATACCTCTCTATCGGCTTTCGACCGTGCTTGAACGGCTGCTGCGTGACTCCTGGCGCAGTCGCTGCAAAACTGGCCAAAGACAGCGTGGCAGAGCTAGCAACGCTGCTTGATTTTACTCCCTCGAAGCGCATGCATGGCCGCGGCCTGAGCGGCCGGCAGCACCGTGACCGATGAAGTACGAACACCACAACAGCAACC
>CAYYFR010000054.1:0-31651 GCA_964470865.1 uncultured Burkholderiales bacterium
CGCCCGCGAATCCACATCTGGAAAAAGGATAGGAATTTCAAGTGCCATTTTTAAAGTAATCCGGCCATATCCGTCAGCGTCAATCGTTGATTTGGCGCCGAAGACGCCTGACAAGCCCCTGAAACGCCGCTGCTGCGTGCCCGTCGCGCAGGTGGCCTCAGGCCCGCGTCGCCCCCGGTGGGCGAGCCTTATCGTCTTCTGCCCTACCACGCGACGCGCGTACCGAACTCATGGTCCGGCATGGGTTGCGCGCGCGGATTGATTGCGTCCGATCCTCGGTCCGGCATCTCACACGGCGGCGGCCCCCGCGCCGGCCGCAGACGCGGCGGTTGCTCAGGCTCGCCCAGGTGACCGGGAGTCGCCTGGATCGCCGCCGCTTCGGTGATGAAGGCGATGACCTGCAGCGCGCCACCGCACTTGGGACACAGCAGGGGCAGCAGCTCGTAGATGCGCGCCAACAGCAGCGCCCAGACGTAGCGGGCAGCTTTGCGATGCGACTGGCTCTGCCGCGGTCGCGTGCAGCAGGATCGGCTCGACCGGCGTCGGTGCGACGGCAATCTCAGCCGGCTGCGCCAGTGCGCTGACCGCTGCCCGCAGCAGCGAGTTGGGCGCCAGCGCGCCGTGGTAGCGATGCCGCTGTTTGCGCGGCGGCGCAATCAACGCCGCCAGACGATCGAGCCATTGCATCGGTGTTGGCATCAGGCGCACGCTGCCTCCCCGCCGCGGCTTCACGCTCTCATCGACCAGATGCTCGGGGTCGATTTCAGAGAATACGGTCGACGCAGGAAGCCGCGCGTCCATAAGGATCCGGGCGGGGTCGTTATGGGTCGTTCGAGGCCGGTGGTGAAAATGCAGCGAGCCCGGTGCCGGTGCAGCGCCTTGCGGCGGCTGCTCCGGAACGCGGCCCAGAGCGAAGCGCCGCTTCAGGCCAGCGCCGCCTTCACCCGTGCGGCGTTGAAGGGCAGATGGCGCAGGCGTTTGCCGCCGGTCAGCTTGGCCACCGCGTTGGCGATCGCTGGCGCCACCGGCGGCAGGCCGCATTCGCCGACGCCACCGGGCGCGTTGTCGGTGACCATGACCTTGACGGTGATCGGCGGCACCTCGTTCATGCGCAGCACCTGGTAATCGTGAAAATTGGATTGCTGCGGCACACCGTCCTTGAACGTGACCTGCTCCTTGAGCGCGCCCGAAATGCCGTAGACGATGCCGCCCTCGACCTGGGTGGAAACGTTTTGCGGCAGGACCGCGATGCCGGTGTCGACCGCAGCCCAGACCTGATGCACGGTGATCGCGCCGTTTTTCTTGTCGACCGACACTTCGACGACCTCGGCGATGTGGGTTTCCCACATGTCGGAATAGGCGATGCCCAGGGCGCGGCCGGCAGGGCGCTTTTTCTTCCAGTCGGCCATCTGCGCAACTTCGCGGATCACCGCCTGTGCGCGCGGATGCTTGGCAAGCAGGCCCAGGCGGTACTCGACCGGGTCGGCCTTGTTGACAAGGGCGACTTCGTCGATCATGGTCTCGACCGCGTGCTTGCTGTAGCCCCCGCCGACCGCGCGCCAGAAGCCGACGTCGATGCCGCGTTCCTGGCGCGCGTATTCGATCAGGAGGTCCTTGACGTCGTAGAGGATCTCGGCGCCCTCGTGGAACGGCGCGTCCTTGCCGCCAGCGGCTTTGAAGGCGCCCGGGCTGGCACGCGCGTAGATCGATTCGCCTGCCAGGCGGTGGTGCCAGCCGACGATGTTGTTGGCCGCGTCTAAGCCCACCTCGAGATGCTGGCCCACCAGGGGGCGAAACTTGTCGTTGCGCACGTCGTCTTCGCGCGACCAGGTGACCTTGACGGCGCGGCCATCGGCCTCGCGGGCGAGGAGGGCGGCGTCGATGGTGAAGTCGGCGTCGACGCGGCGGCCGAAACCGCCGCCCAGGAGAGTGGTGTTGACGGTGATGTTCGCGGGCGGCATCTTGAGCACACCCGCGCAGGCGAAGGTCGCGATAGACGGGCTCTGGGTCGGCGACCAGATCTCAAGTTTGTCGCCGGTGAATCTGGCCGTCGCGTTCATCGGCTCCAGGCACATGTGCGCGGAGTGCTCGGCGATGAAATCGGCCTTGAGCACGCGCGCCGCGCCCTTGATGTTGGCATTGCCGGCGCCGTGCTTCTCGACCTCGACCCCGGCCTTGGACAGGTCCGGGTCGGACGCTGCGGCGACGTAGTCGCGCCCGACGGCATCGGAGTTGTACGATTTCGCCGGTGCCGCGTTGGCCCAGGTCACCTTGAGTGCGTCCTTGGCACGCTTTGCCGCCCAAGTGCTGTCCGCCAGCACGCCCACGCCGTAGGGCAGGGTCACTGTCTTGATGAAGCCCTTGACCGCGCGGGCGGCGGTGTCGTCGACAGTGACGGGCCTGTCCTTTTGCACCGGGGCGCGCAACACGGCGCCGTGGATCATGCCCTCGATGCGCGTATCGATGCCGTATTTTGCCGCGCCGCGCGTCTTGTCGGCGAGGTCCACGCGCGCCACATCCTTGCCGATGAGGCGGAAATCCTTCGCGGGCCGGAGCATCGCCGGCGTGACTTGCGGCAACTGCGCCGGCACCGTCGCGAAGCCGGCGATCTCACCGTAGCCCATGCTGCGGCCCGATGCCCGATGCATCACCACGCTTTTTTCGGTGGTAAGTTCCGCCGCCGGCACGCTCCATTTTTCAGCCGCCGCGTTGACCAGGATAAGGCGGGTTTGCGCGCCGGCCAGACGCAGCAGTTCGTAATAGCCGCGCGTGGTGCGCGAGGCGCCGGTAGCCATGATGCCGCCGAAGAGCTTGTTGCCGAACAGCTTGGGATTGTGCGGCGATTGCACTGCCTTGACCCTGGACCAGTCGGCGTCGAGGTCTTCGGCCAGGCACAGGGGCATCGCGGTCAGCGTGCCCTGGCCCATTTCGGAGCCCGGCGAGAGAATCGAGATGGTGCCGTCGGTGGCGATGGTCACCCACTGGTTGGGCGCGAGACCCGCGCCTTGCGCGAGCGCCTTTTTCGAGGCGGTGAGCGCGGGCACGCCGAAGGCGACGCCGATGGCGATCCCGCCCGAGCCTACGAGGAATTGACGGCGCGACAGTGCGAGGGTCTTGATCTGGTTTTTCATGTTCGCTCCCCTTTACGCTTTGGCCGTCGCCGCGCGTTCGATGGCGCGCACGATCTGGTTGTAGGTGCCGCAGCGGCAAATGTTGCCGGCCATGGCCGAGACGATCTGCTTGCGCGTGGGCTTGGGCGTCTTCTTGAGCAAAGAAGCGGCGGTCATGATCTGGCCCGACTGGCAATAGCCGCATTGCGGCACGCCTTCGGCGACCCACGCCTGCTGCAAAGGATGATCGCCATTGGCCGACAGGCCTTCGATGGTGGTGATCTTCTTGCCAGCCACCGCCGACATCGGGGTCACGCACGAGCGTGTCGGCGCGCCGTTCACGTGCACGGTGCAGGCGCCGCATTGCGCCATGCCGCAGCCGAACTTGGTGCCGGTCATGCCAAGGGTATCGCGCAGCACCCACAGCAGGGGGGTGTCGGCGGCCGCATCGGCCTCGACGGTCTTGCCGTTCACGTCAAGTTGCATGTTTTTCTCCGGGTGTCGTTGGTGGAAAAGCGCGGTGCCAAGAATGCACCGATTCGGGCAAAAAGTACAGGCGGAATATTCTGTTCGACATGCAAACGCGGCGGCCGCGCGGGCCCGTGCTTCGCGCCCGAAGTAGCGATGCCGATGTTTGCGCGGCGGCGCAATCAGTGCCGCCAGACGATCGAGCCATTGCAGCGGTGTTGGCATCAGGCGCACGCCGCCACCCGGGCCGGGCTTCACGCTCTCCTAGACCAGATGCCCGGGGTCGATTTCACGCAGCCGTTCCAGCGCAAAGGCGGGACGGGCGCAATACCTCAGCAGACGTTCCAGACCATCGCGCTTATGGGCCTCGATGCGCACCTTTACATCGACCGGGAAGCCGGCGCCGTGTTCCCACGCGGCCAGCACCCGCGCGTGCTGTGCCAACAGCAGTCCGCGCCGCAGGGCCGAGCGCAGCATTGGCCGGCGCACGGCGGCCTGAAGACTATTCGGCCGGCTGGGATGACGCCCAACGACCAAGGTTAGATCGCGCGAAGCCACGACCTGAACCGCCGCCTGTCGTGGCGGCTGTAGGTGTGCAGCGCCTCCGGCCGCAGCGCAGGGGCGTTAGGCTGCGGAGAAAGCGACGGTGTACTGCGGGAACGCCTTCAACACTCGGCCATCCGCCGTCAGCATCTTGACGCCAAGCCGTAGCGCAACTGAAAAGAACTCGCAGTCGTAGGCAGTGCAGCCGCTAACGCGAACAAGTTCAAGCACGCGCTGCGAATCAACCTCATGTTCGTTGCCCATCATCAGCGCTTCAGCCTCCCTCTGAATCTCGCGCACCGCTTCAAACGTCAGCTGCTTGCGTCGTAGATAGCCGGCGAAGAGGTTTCGAAGCTCGCTACGCCAATGCCGGATCGGCCGCAGATTGCCGGTACGTGGCGAAGGCGTTGGGCCTGTCGGTACCGCGTGTGGTGCTGTTGCGCGCCGATGAGGTGATTGAATGACAACCTCACAAAACCGGATGTAAAGCTTTCCCGTTCGGCAGGCGATAAACCGAAAAGTCCTTCGAGTCGATTGTGAGGATGTCGAGCACATCAGTCTGCTGCGCCACCCAGATCAATGATGCGTCGGCCAGGTCCATTGGCAGATCGCGGTATTTTTCTTTCCAGTCTGCAAGCACGGCAAGCGCGGATTCATGCAATTCCACCACGCTCAAACCGCCGCCATTGGCCCAGCGCAGAAAGTCGATTTGTCCTGGTTCCGGCAGAAAATGGCAGGTTTCAGCCAGCACCGGCCAGGTAGTCAACATGCGGCCGTCGAAGCGCCGCAGGTAGGATGCGACGCGCCGGTGGTGCTTGTCGGACCGGTCAGCGAGGGCGATCAGGGGGCCGGCGTCAACGAGAATGCTTGGCACTCAGCTTTTCCGCCAGATACCGCTTGCGGTTCTCCGCCAAATCACCCTTGCCGCTCGAAAAACTGCCGACCACGCCGTACTCGCGTGCGAGCTGGTAAGGCGTCTTGCTGCTTTTCGTTGCGGAAGCTAAATGATCCACCAGCAGATCGTTGATCAAGCGGGTCTTGCTGACGCGGCGCGTTTTGCAATAGCTGTCGAGCTGTTGGCGCAGATGTGGTGGAAGGCGGACGGAGAGTGACATGATGAAAGAGCGCCGTGTTTTCTGTATTACGATAATACGCCATTCAGCGGCAACCTGCTGCGCACTGCCCGATACGGCGACATGGCACCGGAATACGGCTGGTTTTTCGTGATTTGGCGAAGCTCTATCGTGGCTCGCACCATGAGTAAGCTGGCCGGGGCCAAGCGCTTCGCCATCGTGTTCCGTCCCGGCATGGACAACAAGAAGCTGGCGCCGAAATTCGACCTGATCTGCAAGCTGGCCTAAGCGGCCGGCGATGTGACCTTCGGCGTTGAGGAACTCAAGCTGGTGACCACGCCAGGCTACGCGCCGATGCGATGCGCCGGAAGCCTGCCGACATCGAGCAATTGAAGCCGCTGGAATTTATCGGGGTGAACCGCCAGACCTGGGAGCGCCGCAAGTGACTGCTACAATTTCGGGCGTCAACCTCGGAAGGGTAAAGCCATGACCACGGTCGATATCTATGCAGATACGAAATCCCCCCGCGCCAAGACGGCACGCAAGCCCGCTGCGAAGAAACCGGCTGCGAAGAAGCCCGCTGCCAAGAAGCCCGCTGCCCGAAAGACGATATCTGCCTATGACCGGGGCATCAAAAACGGCTGGGGATTCCTCATCGAAACGATGTCACGCGAAGCCGTCAGAAAGCTGAAGGCCATGTAATGCGATTCATGCTCGATACCTCGGTCCTGATCGAGATCGAGCATGAAAATCCGTACATCCTTGAGCGTCTTTACCGTTTCAGTCCCCGTAATGTCGCGATGTCGGCCATTGCCCTGACCGAACTACAAGTCGGTGTGGAGCGCGGTACCCTCAAGGCAAAAAACAAAGCCAGGCTGGCCGCCCTGGTGAAGAAATTCCAGCCACTGGCTTTTGACCAGCGCGCCGCGATCTCCGCCGCCAAACTCCTGGCGATACATGAAATCAAGGGCAACCAGTCGGCTACCTTTGACCTTCTCATTGCCGCCCACGCCAACGCGCTGCACGTACCCGTGGCCTATCGGGACGGCGACTTCGACCGTTTCGCGATCAAGAAGCAGCTATGGTCAGACAAGTGACCGACTCGGCTCCATGGCAGCTATCTAGCCCGCCCTACGGAAGCCCGACGTAGGCCGCCGATGGCCGTCGCGGTTGTCGGGAACCACGGTCACCGCCTTCTGGTTGACGCGGCTGACGGTGCCGGAGATGCGAGCGCCATCGCGGTCGTTGAACATGACCCGATCTCCGATCTTGAATTCGGCGCGCTTGGCTGGTCGGGTGGCCGTCTGCGCGTCCCCTGCAGGGTTGACACACAATGCTTGCGGGTTCATGCTCATGCAAATGGGTGGTGGCGGGCTGCTGCCCCTGCCACAAGGTTCACCAGACACCAACAGGAGACATCATGACTTGTCGTAGAACCGGTATTCTTGCCGCGCTGGTCACAGCGCTCATCCTCGCTTTCGCGGGGTCTGCCGTCGCGCAGCAGAAGTTCACCTTCAAGCTGGGCTGGGTGACCCCGGAGAATCCGCAAGACCCGTATGCCGCCGGCGCGATTTTCTTCAAGCAGACCGTCGAGCGGCAATCCGGCGGGCGCATCGAGGTGCAGCTATTCCCCAACCGTCAGCTCGGCGACGAGAAGCCCCTGCTGGAGGGTTTGCGTTTCGGAACCGTTGACGCCGCCGTCATCACCAATGCGGTGATAGCGCAAGTCGAGCCGGCATTCCAGGTCAACGACCTGCCGTTCCTCTATCGCAACGAGGCCCAGGCGCACAAGGCGCTGGACGGCAAGATGGGGCAACTGCTGGCCAAAAAACTCGAGGCCAAGGGCATCGTTTCGCTGGCCTACATGGAAGGCGGCTTCCGCCACATGATCAACAACGTGCGGCCAGTGAATCGTCCCGAGGATATCAAGGGCGTGAAGTATCGCGTGATGCAAAATCCGGTGTATATCGAAATGTTCACCGCGCTGGGCGGCAACGCCGTGCCGATGGCCTGGGGCGAGACCTACACCGCGGTGCAACAGGGCACCATCGACGGGCTGGAGTTGCCGATCGGGCCGATCGATTCGCTCAAGGTCAACGAAGTGACCAAGTTCCTTTCCCTGACCAACCACACCTACTCGATGATCGCGCTCCTGGTGTCGAAAAAATCCTACGACAAGCTACCCAAGGACCTGCAGGACGTGGTGCGCGAAGCCGGCAAGTCCGCGCTCGGCCCGCAACGCATCGCCGCAGCCGCCAACGGCAAGCTGCTGCTGGTGGGCCTGGAGAAAAAAGGCATGAAAATCAACTCGATTGCCGACAACACGCCGTTCCGCAATGCGGTCAAGCCGATGTACGAGAAGTTCAAGCCGTCAATCGGCGCGGACGTGATGAACGAAGCGCTGCTTGCGGTCAAGTAGTGGTGCTTGGTACTGCGGCGGGTCGGGTGGCGGAAAGGGTTGCCCGGCGGTCGCCGCTATCGAACAATGCGAAATTCATGACCCAGGCTAGCCTCTGGCGAGGCGGTCATGATTTTGGCGGCGATCGGTAGCATGCGCGCATTGGTCCGCTTCAACGACCTGGCCGCCAGCCTTGTCAAGGTGCTGGTGGTGGTGATGGTGCTGCTAATGCTGGCCGCACTGTCGGGCCAGATACTGCTGCGTTACGCTTTCAACATGGCGCTCAGCTGGAGCGAGGAACTTGCGCTCGCCCTGATGACCTGGACTACGCTGCTGATGGCCGCGCTCGGCGTCAAGGAAGGGTTTCACGTGCGCATGGCGCTCCTGATCCGGCGCCTGCCCGCTCAAGCGCGGCTGCGCGCCGAGCAGGCGATCAGCCTGGCCACCGCCGCCATCGGCGTCTTTCTCGCATGGTCGGGCTGGCGCTATTTCTCCGAAACACGCGGTTCCACCTCGGCGGCCATCGGCTACCCGAACGAAGTGGTGTACATCTCGGCCCTGGTGTGCGGCGTGCTGATCGCGCTGTTCGCGCTCGAGGCCATGTTCGAGGGGCGCATTCCGCCGGACGAAGAGCAGGGCGGCTGAAATGTCTGCCACAGCCTGGATCCTGTCGGCCGGATTTGCGGTGCTGCTGCTCGCCGGATTCCCGTTTGCCATCGCGCTTCTGCTGATCACCGCAGCGGTACTGCTGGTGGCCGACATCGAGTCTGTGCTGCTGGCGCAGACCCTGATTGCCTCGACCCAGTCGTTCAGCCTCCTGGCGATTCCGTTTTTCATGCTGGCCGGCGAGATCATGTCGGCCGGCGGCCTGTCGCAAAAACTGATCCGCGTGGCCGATGTCCTGGTGCGCCACCTGCCGGGCGGCATGGGGCATGTGACGGTGGTATCGGCATGCATCTTCGCGGCGATTTCCGGTTCGGCACCGGCCACCACGGCGGCGATCGGCACGATCATGATTCCGGCGATGGTCGCCAAGGGCTACAACCGCGGCTTCGCCACCGCGTTGGCGGTCAGCGCGGGTGTGTTGGGCCCGCTGATTCCGCCCTCGATCGCCGCCGTGATCTGGGGCGTGATCGCAGAGCAGTCGATCGCGCGCCTGTTCATGGCCGGTGTCGGCCCGGGCCTGCTGCTGGCCGGCGGGCTGATGGCGATCACGTATTTTCACGCCAGACGCCATGCCATTCCGCGCGAGTCGCGCGCGACCCTGCGCGAAATCGGCACGGCGCTGCGCGAAGGGGGCTGGGCGCTGGCCGCCCCCGTGGTGGTGCTGGGCGGCATTTATGGCGGAGTGTTCACCCCGACCGAAGCGGCGATCGTTTCCTGCGTCTACAGCCTGTTGGTGGGCATGTTCATTGAGCGGAAGTTGCGCCTTTCAGACTTGCCCGACCTGGTGCTGCGCGCCATGCGTATCACCGCGATGGTCATGTTCATCATCGCCGCTTCGGCCGGATTTGGCTGGCTGGTGGCACAGGAGCAATTGGCCCTCAAATTGGCGACCTGGCTGTCGGCCAGCATCAGCGAGCGTTGGATCATGCTGCTGGTGGTCAACCTGTTCCTGTTCGTGATCTGCTCGGTGATGGACGAGATCGCGGTGATGGTGATCCTGGGGCCGCTATTCATCACGCTGGCAACCAAGTTCGGTATCGACCCGATCCACTTCGGTGCGATCATCGTCACCAATGTCGCCATCGGCATGGCGGCACCGCCGATCGGCTACTGCCTGTTTGTCGGCATGGCAATCTCCGGCCTGTCGCTGGCGGCGCTGGCGCGCGCCATCTGGCCGATGATCGTGCTGATGTTGGGGGTGCTGATGCTCACCACTTATGTACCGGCGTTCTCGCTTTGGCTGCCGGGGTTGGTGTATCGCTGAAGTGACGTCGCCACAAGCGCGCGGGCGCCGCTGCAGCGTGCCTCGCCCCTTGCTAGGTCTGCTGCAAGGGAATATCATAGTTTCGCAATCGTCATATCCAACCGGAGGCATCATGAACATGATCGAAGTGCTGGAACCCGAAGGCCAGGTGCAGAAGCTTGCACCGCTGCAACTCAACGCGGTGCCGCCGCTGGCCGGCAAGCGGCTGGCGATTCTCGACAACGTCAAGCCGAATTTCAAGTTGCTGGCCACGCTGTCGGCTGAAAAACTGAAGGCTGAGTTCGGCCTGGCCAGCATTGAACATTTCCAGAAGGAGAACGCCGCCGTCGGCGCGGTGCCGGAACTGCTGGACCGGATCGCGCGCTCAGCCGACCTGGTGCTGACCGGTTCGGCCGACTGAGGGTCCTGTTCGTCGTGGAGTGTCCACGACCTCGTTGAAATGGAACGCCGCGGCGTTCCCGCCGTTGTGCTGACTTCGTCAGCCTTCTATGCCAAGGCCCTGTACGACGGCCGCAGCCTGGGTGTGCCCAAGCCGCGCATCGCGCAGTTCAAGCACCCACTGGGTGGCCTGGACGAAGCGCAGGTCGCCCTGCGCGCCGAGAGCATGTATGCCAGCCTTACCGAGGCGTTGGCAATGGAGGTGCCGCCGGTGGCGCCGCCGCGCAGCGCCACCGCGCAGCGCATCACCGCGCCCGGCGACCCTGCCGAGTTGCAGGGCTGGTACGCCGAGCGCCGCTGGAGCGACGGCTTTCCGGTGATCGCCCCGGTTGCCGATGCTGTCGCCAAAATGGTTGCCGGGTCGCGCCGACGCGGCGAGGATTTCGTCGGCATCATTGCGCCACGCGGCGGTATTGCCACTGTCGAGCAGATCGCGGTCAATGCGGTGATGGCCGGCTGCCGGCCGCAGCATATGCCGGTGCTGATCGCGGCGGTGGAGGCGATGCTCGAACCGCAATTCAACCTGGCGGCGATCCAGGCCACCACCCACCCGGTGGCGCCGCTTCTGATCGTGCACGGGCCGATCGCCAAACAACTCGGCATGAATTCCGGCGCCGGTGCCTTCGGGCCGAATTCGCTGGCCAACGCGGTGATCGGTCGCGCGATAAGGTTGATCCTGTGGAACGTAGGCGGCGCCTTGCCGGGCGACGTCGACCGCTCCACCCAGGGCGCGCCCAGCAAGTTCAGCTTCTGCATCGCCGAGAACATCGAGGCCTCGCCTTGGGGTTCGTTCATCACCGATCGCGGCTTTGCCGCCGATGCCAGCGCGGTCACGGTCTATGGTGGCGAACCGCCGCACAACATCAACGACCACGAGCACGGCGATCCCGAGGGCATTCTGCGGGTGGCTGCCGATGCCTTGCGCGAGATGGGCCACAACACCTGGTTCCTGGCCTGGCACGGGCAAAAGGAGTTGATGCTCATTCTCGGGCCGGAGCATGCGGCCAGCGTGGCAAGCACCGGTTGGTCGCGCAAGCAGGTGCAGGAGTTCCTCTATCGCACCATCAGCCGCCGGCGCGACGAGTTGATGGCCGGCGGCATGTATGGCATGCGCGACTGGCCGCCCGAGTACAGCGAGGGGCCGGCCGACAAGCTGGTGCCGGTGGTGCCAAGCCCGAAGGATATTCTGGTGCTGGTCGCAGGCGGCACCGGGAAACACTCGTGCGCGCTGCCCAGCTTCGGGCCGACGGTGTCGGTGACGCGCGCGATTCCGGCGGCGTAGCGCGCTACGTTCGAGGGGTACCCGGCGGCTTGCTCGCCGGGTACGTCGCCGGCTGTACTCCACACTGCGTGGCGCAGTGGTGTATTTGTTGTTGATCGGAGGCGACAAGTCCACCCGGCAGCGGGATATCAAGAGCGCGTTGAAGATGGCGCGCGAACTGAGACAGTAGAGACGGTCAAGACGAAATTTGCATCGTTTGATGCGGCCGACTATCTGGCCTACGAAGACACCATCGCCGAGGCTTTGATCGCTGCGCTCGAAGTTCCGAACCCGGACATGTTTCTAGTCGCGGTTCGCGATTGTGGCGCGTGCCCGAGGCCTGACGCAGCTGGCGAAGGATTCCGGATTGGGGCGCGAGAGCTTGTACAAGGCGCTGGCCTGCTGAGCGAAGCCGCGCTACGACACCATGCGGAAAATCATGCGTGCTCCGGTGGTTAAGTTCCCGGCATCGGCAGTGCATGCCTGATGCATCTGTCGGTACGCATGAGACCAAGAGTTTTTCGCATCAACGGTTTCAGGCCGGTATCGACTTACTTCAAGCCGATCAAGAACCTGTTGACCCGCTTTACGCATTCATCAAATGTCGGATCAAAGTCGAGTGTATCGATGGCGTCAAAAGACTCTCGCAGAATTGCCTTCCGGGATTCCAGTTGCGCCAAGAACGGCTCGCGATGTTTCATCAGGAAGGCGCCTGCCTTGGTGAGGCTTGCCGGTTCTCTCCGGATCACGAGAGCCAAATCGAAAAGGTCTCTCGCCGCAACCTGGTCACCGCGATGCCACATTTTTTTCGCAATGATTTCGGCTGCAGTTTCGACGCGCACCATGCGGCCAAGCAATGCCAGTTCTTCAAACGGATCGTCAGTGAGATTGGGGGCGGCGACGAAATCAATCTCGCCGTCGGGCAAGACCAGTTTCACATATCCCGCAGCTTCAACGTAATTTCGGGTGATGCCTTCCGCTACATCGCTCAAGCGAGGTGTGACGTAACCGAGGTATTGCGTGTCGGGCACAAAAATATCCACATCCTTGCTCATGCGATGGCGGTATCGCAGCATGAGCGCAGTGCCTCCGCCGAACGTCCAGAATGGAACCGTCCCCGACTTGTCTTGCAGATCATCCAGTAGCCGCAACGCGTGCCTGAAGAGCCTTTCCCAAGGCTTCGGCACTTGCTTGAGCACTGTCATGCAATCAATTCCCGTCTGGTGGATTGCAAGTCATGTGCCCACTGGTGAATGTGCTTCCAGATCTTCTTGGGCGCGACATGCTCTTTCTGCGCCGATTCCTCGACTGCCTTGACGAGTATTTCAAGCGGTGCCTCGTTGATCAACGACGCTATCTGCGGCCGGAAGCCTGACGGAACAATCCCGCTTCCCAGCGCTTCCGCGAGATTCTTTTCGTCAATCTTGTGCCGATGGCTGACGCCCGAGGTAACCGACGCCATGAACAGCCCATTGCCTTTTTCCGGTCTGGCCGTCGCGGCAAGGCTGATCCCGAGAATGCCTGTCAGTGCAATCAGCTTGGCGACTCCCAGGTCCTTGATCGTGCCTCGCTCCAGTTGATTGATGGTGACTCTGGACAGGTCGGAAAAATGGCCAAGTCGCTCCTGCGAGAGGCCAAGCTGCTCTCTCCTGGAACGAACCATTGCACCGATTTCCGCGATCTGCATCTCAGAGCTCGCTCTGGATTTGACAAAACCACTATATCAATTGCTTCTTAAATAGTAAAGTATAGTTTACTATTGTCGTTTGGGTGTTCAGGCGGGGTAGCCTTGCAGTGCGATCTTGTCCCCACCGGCAAGCGCGCGTGCGCGCGGCTGTGGTCAGTGCGCGATCCGCTTCTCCACCATCTCAACAAACCCCGTGCCGACCCGGACGGCCACTGGCGATCGCGCAGCGCCAGCAGCAGCCAGCGCTGGTTCCGGATCATGTTGAGCCGCGCGA
The DNA here is from genome assembly GCA_964470865.1 of uncultured Burkholderiales bacterium. Taxonomy (GTDB): domain Bacteria; phylum Pseudomonadota; class Gammaproteobacteria; order Burkholderiales; family JAEUOS01; genus JAEUOS01. The sequence goes on from CAYYFR010000054.1 coordinate 13,183, forward strand.
GTTTCAGTCCCGTCGCGAAGGCCGGCACCTTCCGTTTCTTCGCCATGTCGATGGATTTGATGAAGCCGCCAGCGCGCGCGCCCGGATCGACCTGTTGCAACACAGGTCAAAACGGTCTGCCGACAAAGGCGTGGCGGCCGAGCACCTCAACCGCCGGCGTCGTCTTGCGCGCGCTTGAGCTCCGGCCCGAGCTTGAATACCCCCGACGCACGTACCGCCGGCGTGCCGTCGGCGCGCACGATGCATTGCGCGAACACCATGTTGCCGGTCACTCGCAGTACATCGGTGCGTGCTTCGATCCAGGCGCCCAGCGCTGCCGCCGCCAGAAAGTCGGCGGAGAGATTGATGGTAGGCAGGAAGCGCTTGAGCTTGGCCTGGTAGTGCGCCGCCATCACCATCGCGATATCGACGAAGGTCAGCAGCATGCCGCCGTGGCAGATGTTCGCCGGGTTGCAGTGACGCCGTTCCACCTGCAGACCGAGCACGAGTTGATCGCCATCGCGCCTGCGATAAAGAGGGCCGTTGACGCCGATGAACATGTCGGCGGGGCCGGCGGTGAGCGACTTGAAGCCGGCTGGAATTGCCGACGGCGCCGGGTCGGGTGGCGGGGCTGTCATGCGGTCATTGTAGATGGGACGGCTCCGCACTTGTGTGGAAGGTGTCATCGACGTGGATCCGGCCCTCCGACATTTCATCAGCGATGACAGGCAAGTCGCGGGCTGGAAGGCATTGCGAGATTCGATGACCCCTTTCGAGCAAGCGGTTCTGATCGTGCTTGCGAAGCGGTTGCCGCCGATGGGCCGGGAAACCCTCGAGTTGCTGGCTCGGGCGGGCCCGCCGGCACCAACGGTGGCAAGGGTGCGTGCGGCCGTGGAGCGCTGGCGCAAATCGGGCGTCGTCACCAAGGATGACGCTGACGGCCTCATGGTCGAAGACCGACTGTTCGCGGAGGTTCTCGTATCACCCCGAGCGATCCGAACCTGAAACGAGGCGCCTTGCTGCTGAAGCGACTGCCTGAACCAGCCCTTCGATGGTCATTGACTTTCCAAAACTCGCCCCCTAACATCGGCGTGGTCGATCACACAAGCGACATGCGCAAACCGCGAAGCGCGTTCCGCCCACATTCGGAGAAAGAGACAATGGTTCGAAAACTGACAGCACTGGCGTGCGTTGCGGCTGTGCTCATTGCAAGCCTGGCAAGAATTGGCGAAGCCCAGGCACAGGCTCGCTATCCCGACAAGCCGGTGCGCATGATCGTGCCTGCGCCGCCCGGCAGCGGGCCCGACGCCATCGGACGCATCCTGTCGGCCAAACTTGGCGAGATGTGGGGCCAATCGGTGTTGGTCGAAAACGTGGTCGGCGCCGGCGGCAACCTCGGTCACGATCGCGGCGCCAAGGCGCCGCCGGACGGCTACACCATGTTGATGGGGCTGATCGGGCCGATGTCGGTGGCGCCTAGCCTGGGCGAGAAGATGCCCTTCGATCCGGCCAAGGATCTTGCGCCGGTGACGCTCTTGATCCGGCTGGCCAATATCCTGGCGGTGCATCCGAGCGTGCCGGTCAACAACCTGCGCGAATTGATCGCCTACGCCAAGCAGAACCCGGGCAAGTTGCGCTATGGCCATCCCGGTTCCGGCACCTCGAATCATTTGTCGGCCGAGCAGTTCAACATGATGGCGGGCCTGGCCATCAGCGGCGTGCCTTACAAGGCCAGCTCGCAGATGACCACCGACCTGCTGGGTGGCCACATCGAGATGATGTTCCACAACGCGCCGGTGGTGCTGCCGCATGTGCGCTCCGGTGCCTTGCGCGCCATCGCCATCACAGGTTTGCAGCGCAATCCGGCGGCACCCGAGATCCCCAGTCTCAACGAGGCTGGCGTGCCGGGTTATGAAGTCACCGCCTGGTACGCGATGTATGTGCCGACCGCTACGCCGGCTGCAATCATCGCGCGCCTGAACGCGGATATAGCGAAGGTGCTGGCAATGCCGGACGTCAAGACCTGGGTCGAGGCACAGGCCGGTGCCGCAGGCGGCGGATCACCCGAGGCGTTGGCGGAGTTTCAGGCGGCCGAAACGGTGAAATGGCGCACCCTCATCAAGGCCGCCAACATCAAGCCGCAGTAGTCGCCAAACCCGGCGCTCAACGCAAACCGCGCAGCCGCGCGGTGACCCGTTCGGCCGTTTCGCGGGTATCCCGCTCAAGCGCGGCGCGCTGCTTCGCTGCCACCTGTTCGGAGACGGCGACGATCGAGATCGCCCGCTGCACCAGGTCGGCGCCCGCCACCAGGGCGGCCACGATGGTGAAGCCGGCGATGTAGTTGCCCTGATCGACGGCGAAACCGTTGGCACGCGCCGCTTCGACCTGGTGCAGCCATTCCTCGAAGCTGGGCGCGGCTTGCCACTTGAGCGCGGCGAAACGCTGTTTCAGTTGCGCCGGATTGAGGCTTGAAGCGGCCGCCACGCAACGCCCGGTGGCGCTGATATACGCCGGGAAGCGGCTGCCGACGCCGACCTGGATCTGCAGGAAAGTCGGTGCCTGGGCCACCGCCACTACCACCATGCGTTCGCGGCCGTCGAGTTCCACCGCGGTTGCGGTGGCGCCGTACTTGCGCGCGATGGCTTCCAGCTCGGGCTGCACCAGTTGCGCGAACAGATTGCGCCCCAGCATGTCGTGCGCCAGGGTCAGGAGCCCCAGTCCGAGCGAATACTGCTTGCTGCGCGGATCGACCTGGACCAGCCCGTCGTCGGCCAGGGCGCGCAGGATATGCAGGCAGGAACTCGGCACTACCAGAAGCTCGCGGGCGATCGCGTTGACACCCATTGGCTCACGCATTCTCGCCAGCAGTTTCAGCACGCCAACGGCGCGCGCCACCGCCGGCGCCTGATGTGTGGGTGCGGGTGCAGGCGCGGAAGGGGCTTGGGTTTTTGCCATGCTTGCAGGGCTTTCGTGCTGGTTATGCGTGGTGCTCGCCCAGGGCAGCGGCCTGCGCCGCCAGGGCATCGCGCTGTTCGGGTGCGGCGATGGCGATCATCGCCTTGGCGCGTTGCCGCAGCGTCATGCCGCGCAGGTGCGCGCTACCGTGCTCGGTGACGATCACGTCGACGTCGCTGCGCGCGGTGGTCACCGGACCGGACAGCCTGGCTACGATGCGCGATACCCGCGCCGTGCCGGCGGTGCTGGGCAGGGCGATGATCGACACGCCGCCGTCGGAGCGGCCGGCGGCGCGCACATAGTCGACCTGGCCGCCGATGGCGCCGATGTAGTCTGTGCCGAAGGCTTCGGCATTGACCTGCCCGGTCAGGTCGACTTCAAGCGCGGAATTGATCGAGGTCAGGCGCTTGACGCGCGCCAGCGCTTGCGCACCATGCGTGGTCTCGGTCGGACACAGCAGAAACGCCGGGTTGCGATGCACGAAGCGGTACAGGCGCGTGCTGCCGATCAACACCCCGGTGATGGTCATACCCGCATCCACACCCTTGTGGGCATTGCTGACCGCGCCGCATTCCATCAGGTCGACCACCGCATCGCCGATCATGCCGGAGTGCACGCCCAGGTCGCGCCGGGTCGCCAGCAGTGACAGAACCGCCTGCGGCAGCCCGCCGATGCCCATCTGCAGGGTGGCGCGATCAGGAACAAGCGGTTCCACATTGCGCGCGATGCGTTGTTCGATGGTGCCGATCGCCGCCGCTGCCACTTCGAGCAGCGGGCGTTCGGTTTCGATGACGTAGTCGATCTCGCTGGCTTTGAGCGCTTGCACGCAGGGCGTCTGCGGCGCGTTGTGGTTGACCTCGGCGATTACCACGCGGGCGCGCTCGATTGCCGCGCGCATGTAGTCATTGGCCAGCGCGAAGCTGTATTCGCCATGTTGATTCGGCGGGCTCACCTGCACCAGCGCCACGTCACAGGCGATGAGGCCGCGGCGCAACAGTTCACCTACCTGTGAAAAGTGGCAGGGAATCACATCCATGCAGCCCGCGCGTATCAGGCGCCGGTTGGTGATCGCGCCGCAAAAGCCGCTGAAGTCGAAGTGATCGCGCTGCTCCGGCGCGAAAGTGGTGGTGATGCCGACGCCCAGGAACACATGGATGCGGCCCAAGTCGGCGCGCTGCGCGACCAAGGCTTCGGTGAGGGTCTGCGGTTCGGCCGCAGCCTCGCCCACCACCACAGTGTCGCCCGTGCGCACGATGGCGCGCAGGTCGAGGCAGCCCGCATCCAGTTTTTTCATCTTGCAGCGGCAGCGCGAGTCGGTGTCATCGTAGTAAGCACGGTTGCGGCCATCAATAGGGCCGGTAGGTGCCGGCGCGCGCTTGTGCCTGCGGCCGCGCCCACGGTTCGTTGGGGCCGCTGGGATGACGGTAGATATGCGCCGGTGGCGGCAGCGGGTAGTCGACCGCCGGCAGGTGCGCCTGCCAGCTTTGCCAGCTGTCCATCAGCCGGTCTTCGCGCGCATAGTCGAAAGGGTCGCCCAGCTGCGCCTCGGCCTCGCTGTCCGGCTGCGGCCGGTTGGCCACCAGCCAGTCAACGCTCTTAGCCAGCGCCACCCCGGCGGCGACCGGATCGCAAAAACCAAGTTCGTCGCGGATGCGGTGGGTGTCGCGCACGCGGTGCGTGCGGGAGTGGCGCCACAGCACATGACAGGGCCGCGCCAGGTCATACGGCATGTCGACGAATTCGAACTGGTGACCCATGTGGTGCGCGATCGCCTCGATACGCTGGCGCATGGTGTAGAGTTTTTCGTCGGCCATCGCATACTTGCGGCCCCGCGCAGCCTCCGGCTTGTCCACCGCGAGCAGGGTGGCATGGGCGGCGTTTTCGACATACGCCCGGCTCTCGGTCTTGATGCCGCCGTCGGCGATGATGAAACGGCGCCTGCCGTCGAGTATGCGGCGCACGATGCACCAGTCCTGCGGGCCCGGCTGGCGCGCACCGTAAAGGATCGGATAGCCGATGTAGGTGGCGTTGTAGTGGCCCTCGGCATGCGCCTGGAACAGCGCCGCCTCGGCCTGGGCCATCCGGTAGCCGAACTTGTTGCGTTCGGCATCGGTCTCGAGCACGGTCGAGGCTTCATCGACGTTGACGGGCTGGCCCATTGGCCCCCAGCCGGGATCCTGCGGCCCGGCGGCGCTGCCGGTGGCGCCGCCCAGCGCGATCAGGCGGCCGGTGTGGCCACGCAATACTTCGGCGGCCAGCTTGAGGCGGCCATAACCGAAGATCACCAGGTCCCAGCTGCGTTTGCCGATCGCCGCCTCGAAGGTCTCGCGAAAGTGCGGGTCGTTGTGGATGTGTTCGATCTCGCGCTTGAACTCCACCTCGTGAAAGCCGCTGTGGAAGATCGTCACCTCATAGCCGCGATCGATCAGGCCGTTGACGATGAAAGGCCCGGTGGGCCCGGTGCCACCGACGACCAGGGCTGTTTTCATGCGCTTTCCCCTATGCAGGAACGAACCTGTGTGGCCGGTGGCGCGAAGCGTGCCGTGCCGTTCATGCGGCGGCGCCGGCGGCGATGCCAGCGTCGATGAGACGCGCGATTTCGCCGTCGTCACAACCGATTTCGGCAAGGACTGCGCGGGTGTCGTCGCCCGGCAGCGGCGCTACGTTGCGCAATTGCGCCGGTGTGGCGCCCAACTTGATCGAAAAGCCCAGTTGTCGGCCGGGTTTGCCGTCGCGGTCCGCGCAATCGATCACCATGTCGCGCGCCTGCACATGCGGGTCGGCGAACACTTCGTGGATGTCGTTGACCGGCGCCGCCTGACTTTCCTGGCTGCCGTGAAAGATCGCCAGCCAGGCATCGCGCGTGCGCGTGCGCAGGCGCGCACGCACGGTTTCGAACAACTCGTCGCGCCGGCTGCGGTCGTAGCGCAGCGGAATCAACTCGGGCAGGTCGATGCTGCGACAGAAATTGGCCCAGTGGTGCGGCTCCAGATTGGTGGTGCACAGGTACTTGCCGTCGGCGGTCTGCCATACGCCGGACACCGGATTGGGCCGGTTCAGGCGCGGCACTGTCGTGCCCTGCAGTGCCTGCACCGACGCCAGGATCGAAAAGTCCAGGCTGGCGTCGGTCATGCTGATGTCGATGTGCTGGCCGGACCCGCTGGCGTCGCGCGCGCGCAGCGCCAGCAGGATGCCGATGCTCGCATGCAGCCCGGCGCTGACATCGCCGACCGGCGTGCCCAGAAGGCGCGGCACGTTGTCCGGCAGGTCGCTGTTCAAGTGCAATAGTCCCGCCACACCCAGGCCCATGGGATCGTGCCCGGGCCAGTCGCGATAGGGGCCGTTCTGGCCGAACAGCGACACCGAGCAATACACCAGACCCGGATGGTCTTGCGACAGCGCCTTGTAACCCAGCCCCAGGCGCTCCATCACACCAGGTCGGAAGCCTTCGACCAGCACATCGCAAGTGGCGGCGAGGCGGCGGCCAATTGCCTGGCCGCGCGCACTTTTGAGGTCGAGCACGATGGAGCGCCGGTTGCGTCCGGTGCTGTCGAATGCAGGGTCGGCCTGGAATGGCGAGCGTTGCTCCGGCGGCACCTGCGCCGCCTGCAGGGCGCGGCGACCGGCGGCGGCTTTCGGGGGCGCCTGCACGCGGATCACCTCGGCGCCGAAATCGGCCAACTGCATGCAGCAAAACGCGGTCGGCAGGAAGTCGCCCAATTCGAGCACGCGAATTCCTTGCATCGGCAGTGCCATTGACGATCTCCCCGCGGCAGACCCGCCATTGTGTTAGCAGAACAACTATTCTATACTCGGAATTGCCGGCTTGTCATGCCTGGTGTCGGGAAAATCTCCGCGTCCACACCGTTATGGGGCGGCGCGAGATTCAATTTCAAGGAGCACCAGCATGGGTTTCGCAACCATCACCGATGCAGCCGTGGCCGAACTGCGCTCGCGCATCGGCAGGCCGATCAGCCGGGTCACCGCGCCGTTTTACCGCGAAATCAACGGCGACGCGGCACGCAACTTCGCGCGCGCCATCGGCGACGACAATCCGCTATGGGTCGATCCGGAGTATGGCGCAGGCACGCGCTGGGGCGGGCAGCTGGCGCCGCCGGCCATTCTCTATTCGACTGAAAACACCGTCAGCGGCGCCGTCGAGGGCTTGGCCGGCGTGCATGCGATGTTCGCGGGCACTGATTGGCACTGGTTCGAGCCGATTCGCGTCGGCACCACCATGCGCACCGTCGCCACCCTGAAAGACATGGTCGAGCACAAGACACGCTTCGCCGGCCGCTCGTTCCAGCAGATCTATTACATACAGTTTTTCGACCAGAACAACACCCTGCTTGCCGAGGCCGATTCCTGGTGTTTCCGCACCGAGCGCGACACCGCGCGCGAATCCGGCACCAAGTACGACAAGGCGCTGGAGGAAATGCATGTTTACAGTGATGCAGACATCGAGCGCTGTTTCGCGCAGTACCGGCAGGAAAAGCCGCGCGGCCGCGCGAAGCGCCTGTGGCAGGACGTAGAGGTGGGTGATGCCATCGACACCATGCTCAAGGGCCCGTACACGGTGACCGCGGCGGTGTGCTTCATGCAGGCTTGGGGCAACTACGCGATGCACAATCACCGCATCGCCTACCAGTACTACGATCGCCACAAGAAGCTGGCGCCGCGCAACCGGCAGAACGTGCCGGAGCCGCCGGTGCGGGTGCACTGGGACAACGAATTCGCGCGTACCGTCGGTGTGCCCGCAGCCTACGATTTCGGGCCGGAACGGGTGGCCTGGATGTCCCACATGCTGACCGACTGGATGGGCGACGACGGATTCCTGAGGCGTCTGAACACGCAGATCCGGCGCCACAATCCGGTCGGCGACGCCGTCTGGTGCAACGGCACGGTGACCGGCAAGACGGTGGAGGGCGCGCGCCACCTGGTGCAGTGCGAGGTGCAGGGCGTCAACCAGGTCGGTGCCTTGTCGATCAAGGGTTACGCCGAAGTGGAACTGCCGGTCGCATGAGCGTCGCGGCGAGCGGCAACGCAGGCGGCAGCAGCGGCGCCACGCCGGCAGTCTGGCAGGGGCCTTTGGCCGGGCTCAAGGTGCTTGACCTTTCGCGCGTGCTGGCCGGGCCCTTCGTCACCCAGTTGCTGGGTGATCTGGGTGCCGAGATCCTGAAGATCGAAACGCCCGGGCACGGCGACGATACGCGCACCTTTCCGCCTTTTGTCGGCGGCGAAAGCCATTACTTCATCGCGCTGAACCGGCAAAAGCAAAGCCTGGTGATCGATTTGCAAGAGCCGCGCGGCGCGCAATTGCTGCGCGACCTGGCGGCCAAGTCCGACGTGCTGGTCGAGAATTTCCGCCCTGGCGTGATGCAGCGCCTCGGGCTCGACTACGCGACCCTGGCACAGATCAACCCGCGCCTGATTTATTGCGCGGTCAGCGGGTTCGGCCTGTCCGGACCGCTCAAGGACAAGCCTTCATTCGACATCGTCACGCAGGCCATGAGCGGCGTTCTGAGCGTCAACGGCGAAGCCGGCGCCACGCCGGTCAAGCTGGGCCTGCCGCTGGGCGACCTGAGCGGCGGCATCTTCGGCTCCATCGGCATCCTTGCGGCGCTTCACGAGCGCCACGCCAGCGGGCGCGGGCGGATGGTCGACATCAGCCTGCACGACGGCATGCTGGCCATGCTGGGTTACCTGTCGCAACTGTATTTCCTGAGCGGTCGCGACCCGCAGCCGGTCGGCACCAGCCACCCCAGCGTGGTGCCGTATGGTTCGTTTCCCGCCAGTGACGGCCAGATCATCATCGCCTGCCTGACACAGGGTTTCTGGGGGCGCCTGTGTGCCGCGCTGGAGCATCCCGAATGGACTGACGATGCGCGCTTCAATTCGACCGTGCTGCGCCTTGCAAACCGCGCCTTGGTTGACCGTATGATCGGTGCGGTGACCCAGGGTCGCACGGTGGCCGAGTGGGCCGCGCGACTCAGCGCCGCCGATGTGCCGAATGCACCGGTGCTCGGGGTAGGGGCGGCGCTCAACCATCCGCACTCGGCGGCGCGCGAGATGGTGGTCGATTCCGTGCACCCGCGCGCCGGGCCGATCCGCATGGTCGGCCGCCCGATCAAGTTTCCCGGCGCCAGCCAGCCGCCACTCCAACCTTCCCCCGTGCTCGGGCAGCACACGCGCGAGGTGCTGCGCCGCGAGTTGGGCTTAGATGAGGCCACGCTCGAGCAGTTGGCGCGCGACGGCGTGATTGACCGCATCGATGCGGCCACGTGCGCCAGATGAGTGACTCGCTCTCCGGCATTCGCGTTGTCGAATGGGGCGAACTGATCGCGGCGGCCTACTGCGCCAGGTTGCTCGGCGAATTCGGCGCGCAAGTGGACAAGGTCGAGGCGCCAAACGGCGATTCGGCGCGCGGCTACGGGCCGTTTCCGGGGGGTATTGCCGACCCGGAGAGTTCCGGCATCTATGTTTTCCTGAATGGCGGCAAGCGCAGCATTGTGGCCGATGCCGAGACCGCGGCCGGCATGCAGGTGCTGCACGGGCTGATCGCGCGCGCCGACGTATTCGTGACCAACCAGCCAATCGCGCTGCGCCGCCGCCTCGGGCTGGACGCGGCCGCCCTGCGTGCGCGCTACCCGGGCCTGATCGTGGTCAGCCTTTCGATATTTGGCGACAGCGGACCGCACGCCCAAGTGCCGGCGCAGGCCATCGATGCGTATGCCGCCAGCGGCACCGCCTGGGTGATCGGCGAGCCCGCGCGCGAGCCCCTGATCGTGCCGCTGCTGCAGGCCGATTACCAGGCCGGCGCGCACGCTGCGGCGGCGGCGCTGATGGCGCTGATTGCACGCCGCCGCCGGCCGCAGCCGGGCGCCGCGAGCGCAGGCGAAAGCATCGACATCGCCAGTGCCGACATCTTTGCCGCTGCCGCCGGATCCAACGGCATGATCTACCTGTACTACGGCCTGCAGAAATGGGCGCGTGCCGGGCGCCGCGCCTTCGCCTCCGGCGGGCCCTATCCCTACGTCATCCTGCCATGCAAGGATGGCGCGGTCTGCCTGATCGGCCGTGCGCGCCATGAATGGGCGCGCCTGGTCGAGGCCATGGGGCAGCCGGACTGGAGCGCCGATCCGCGTTATCAGGACCTGCATGCGATGGGCCGCGATTATCCCGATGAGGTCGATGCGCTGATCACACCCTGGCTGATGCGGCACACCCGTGCCGAACTCATGCGCCTGGCGGAACAACACGGATTTCCGCTCGGGCCCTTGCGCACCATGGCCGAGGTGGTGGCATCACCGCAGTTCGCCCAGCGCGGGTTTTTCCGCCAGGTGCCGCATGCGAAGCACGGCGCGATCACGGTGCCGGGCGTGCCGTGGCTGCGGGCCGATCGGCAGGCGCCGGTGCCACTTGCGGCGCCGCGCCTGGGTCAGCATACTTCCGAGGTTCTGCGTGAGCTCGGACTGGCTTGCGAAGCGGTGCCGGCATGAGCGCGGCGCCAGCGCTCGCTTCGGTGCAGGCGCCGGCGCATGCGCGGCCGCTCGAGGGTTTGCGCGTGCTCGATTTCAGCTGGGTCTGGTCGGGGCCGCTGGTGACCTCGATGCTCGCCGAATTCGGCGCCGAGGTGATCAAGGTGGAGCACGGCGAGCGCCTCGACAGCTCGCGCCTGCGCGGCCGGCCGCTGATCGATGGCCAGCCGGCGCCGGGGCCGAGCATCGAGATCGGGCCGTATTTCCACCAGACCAATCACGACAAGCTGGGCATCACGCTCAATCTCAAGTCGCCTCAGGCGCAGGCTTTGCTCGACCACCTGGTGGGCATCAGCGATATCGTGGTCGAAAACCTGAGCCCGGGCGCGCTCGAGCGTGCGGGCCTTGGCTACCAGCGCCTGTGCAAGCTCAACCCGCGCCTGATCTACCTCTCGCTTGCGGCTGCGGGTCAGAGCGGGCCGCTCAGCGGCATGCGCGCCTATGCGCCGATCATGTCGAGCTATTGCGGCTTCGAGGCGCTGATCGGCTACACCGGCTGCGATCCGATCGGCATGATGAATTTCGGCTATGGCGATCCGAATGCGGCGATTCATGGCCTGCTGCCGCTGCTGGCGGCGATCCATGAGGTCGAGGCGTCCGGCTGCGGGCAACACATCGACATGTCGCAGATCGAGGCGTTGCTGGCGGTGGTGGCGGAGCCGGTGATCGATTACTTCATGAACGGCCGCGATGCCGTGCCGACCGGCAATCGGCATCGGCAAATGGCGCCGCACGGCATTTATCCGGCCGCCGGGGAGGAGCGCTGGGTATCGATTGCGGTCGCCGACAATGCGCAGTGGCAAACCTTGATCGGTCTGATGGAGCGGCCGGCCTGGGCCTCCGATCCTGCATTCACCGATGCCGGCGAACGCGTGTCGCGCTGGGCGGAGCTGGATCGCGAACTGGCATGCTGGACCCGCAGCCACGAGCAGGCGCGTCTGGTGGCGTTGTTGCGCGCTGCCGGTATCGCCTGTTCGCCGGTGCAGGACATTGCCGCCCAGTGGGCTGACCCGCACTTCGAAGCGCGCGGCCTGCGGCAGAGTGTGACGCACCCGATCTCGGGGCCGGAACTGTTGTACCGCACACCTTGGAACATGGAGGTCAACCGACCCGAAATTCGCGCAAGCGCACCGCTTTTGGGCCAGCACAACGACTATGTTTTCAAGACTCTGCTCGGGCTGGGCGACGCCGATGTGGCGCGCCTCAAGGCCGCTGGCGTGCTTGCCTGAGGTGATGCCGAACGCCATGCCTTGCCGCCCCGACTGAGCACGTGTAGAAGAGATCGAAGCCAATGACCATGATCACCGATATCGATTCCCAGCCTGCTGCCCTGGCCGAATTTTCCTGGGACAAGCTTTGGCAATTGTTCGACGGCAGCGCCGGGAGCATGAACCTGGCGCACGAGTGTCTTGACCGTCATGCGGGCAAAGGCACGGCAGTGAGCATCAAGTTCGCCGACGGGCGCCTTGAGCATCACGACTTTGCCAAGTTGTCGGAGCTGACCGCGCGCTTCGCCAACTGGCTGGTGCAACGCGGCATTGCGAAGGGTGAACGGGTCGCGGTGATGCTCGAGCCTTCGCTCGGCTTTTATGTCGGCATGTTCGGCGCGGTCAAGCGCGGCGCCATCGGTGTGCCGCTATTCACGCTATTCGGGCCCGCAGGTCTGGCGCTGCGCATCAATGACTGCAAGCCGCGGGTGCTGCTGGTCGATGGCGACGCAAGCGCGCTGGCGGCGCAGTTTCCCGATATGCTGATAGTGCGGGTGGATGCCGTGTTCTGGGCCGAACTGGCGGCGCAAAGCCCCGCTTTCGCAAGCGACACGCGGGCCGGCGACCTGGCGATCTTCCAGTACACCTCGGGCACCACGCGCGAGCTGCCGGAGGCGGTCAGGCACTCGCATCGCGCCGTGGTCACCCTGATGATCGCCGCGCTTTACGGCGTGGGCCTGCGGCCCGGCGACCGCTACTTTTGCCCATCTTCGCCTGCCTGGGGCCACGGTCTGTGGCATGGCACCATCGCACCGCTGGCGCTGGGCATCCATATCGGCGCCTACTCGGGGCGCTTCGATCCTGGGCGCATCGTCGAGGCCCTGGAGGAGCTGAAGATCGACAACTTCGCCGCCGCCGCCACCGTGTACCGCATGATTCGCCATGCCAACCTGTTGCAACCGGGTCGCTTGAATATTCCGAAAATTTCCTTTACCGGCGAGCCGATCGATGACGATACTGCGGCCTGGGTCCTGCGCACCCTGGGCAGCCCCGCCTGCAGCATGTACGGCACCACCGAGGTCGGGGTGGTGATCGCCAACTACCCCGGTTTCAAGGATTACCACGTCAAGCCGGGAACGCTTGGCAAGCCGGTGCCGGGCTGGCAGGTGGCGATCATCGATCGCACCGGTGCGGAGTTGCCGCCGGGCGAATCCGGCGAGATCGCGGTCAAGCGCAAGGGCGAATGGTTCTACATCAAGGATCGCGGTAGGCGCGATGCCGATGGCTATTTCTTTCACGAAGGGCGCTCGGACGACGTGATCATCTCGGCCGGTTGGACCATGAGCGCGGTGGAAATCGAGAACAGCCTCTTGAAGCACCCGGCGGTGCTCGAAGCGGCGGTGATCGGCGTGCCGGACGCGATGCGCGGCCAGGTGGTGCGTGCCTACATCGTGGCGCGCGGCGGCGGCGAGGCAGCGGTCGAAGACATCCAGGCCTTCATGAAGACGCAGTTGTCGCAGCACGAGTATCCGCGGCAGATCGAGTTTGTCAGCGAGCTGCCGAAAACCCCGGCGGGAAAAATCAACCGCAAGGTGCTGCGCGACCGTGCGGCGCAAGCCAACGCCTGAACCCCCGAAACACCTGGCAGCCCCGCAGGACGCAGGGTCTTGTCATGCAACATGCAATTCGCAATTGAATTCAAAAAGGAGAAGTCATGTCACAGGAAATTGAACGCGAGTTTGTCGGCATCACTGCAGCGGCACTGGATGATCTGCGCAAGCGGGTCGGCGTCAAGATCGAAAACACCCTGGAGCCCTGGTGCTACGAGGCCACGCGTGACAACATCCGCCACTATGCGCACGGCATCGGCGACGACAACCCGCTGTGGTGCGACCCGGCCTATGCGAAGACCACGCGCTATGGCGACGTCGTCGCGCCGCCGTCGTTCATCTTTGCCCTGAGCCGCATCATCAGCGGCTATGTCGGCGGCCTGCCCGGCATTCATGCGATGTTCGCCGGCACCGATTTCAACTGGATGAAGCCGATCCGCCGCAACGCGCAGATTTCCACCGTCGCCTATTTGAAGGACTTGGTCGAGCACAAGACGCGCTTTGCCGGCCGCTCGATCCAGCAGATTTACCACGTCGACTTTTTCGACGAGACCGGCAGCCAGCTGGCGGCCGCCGATTCATGGTGCTTCCGCACCGACCGCGACATCGCGCGCGAATCCGGCACCAAGTACGAGCATCTCAAGGAAAAGAAGCAGAAGGTCTACACGCCCGAAGAGATCGAGGCGATCTACGCGCTTTATGCAAAAGAGGAAATCCGCGGCAAGACCCCGCGTTACTGGGAAGACGTGGTCGAAGGCGAGAAGCTGCCGACCACCGTCAAGGGGCCGATGACCATCACCGGCTTCATCTGCTACACCCAGGGCTGGGGCGGCCTCTACATCCGCGCCCACAAGCTGGCCTACAAGATGATCTCCAGGCATCCTGGCACCGGCATCAAGAACCGCTTCGGCATTCCCGATTGCCCCGAGCGCGTGCACTGGGAAGAGGAGTTCGCGCACAAGGTGGGCGCGCCGGGCGCCTACGACTACGGCCCCGAGCGTTGCTCCTGGTTGTCGCATGCGGTCACCAACTGGATCGGTGACGACGCCGAACTGCGTAATCTGCACACCCAGATTCGCCGCCACAACCCCGAAGGCGACACGCTCTACATCGATGGCCAGGTCAGCCGCAAATACATCCAGGATGGCAAGAAGCTTATTGAGTTCAGCCTGATCGGCAACAACCAGGATGGCGAATTGTCGATTCAGGGGCGGGCCACGGCGGAGTTGCCGGGCAGGCCTTGAGCCAACAGGTGGGCCCATTGGCGCTCGGCACAAGGGGCGTCGCGTCGACCGCGGAATCGCGGCAGGGCGCGACATTTTCCGGCAACTGGTTTATCGTGCTGCACAACGCACCCGCAGTGCGCACCGCGGAGCCGCAATGCCTGCCTCGACTGGCACCCCACGCTCGATTTGTCTGATCACCGGTGCCTCGTCGGGCATCGGTGCAGCGCTTGCCGCCTGCTTCGCCCAGGGCGGCTACGACCTGGTGCTGGTGGCGCGCGGCAAGGGGCGTGTGCTCAACGTGGCCTCGATCGCCGCGTTCCAGCCGATTCCGCTGCTGGCCACCTACGCGGCGACCAAGGCCTATGTATTGTCATTGTCGGAATCGCTGTCGGAAGAACTCAAGGGCAGCGGCGTCAGCGTCACCGCATTTTGCCCCGGTGTCACCGCCACCGCCATGCTGGGCAAGGCGACCGAGGCCAATGCGCAGTTGTCGAAGCTGCCGGCCCTCATGATCGGCCGCGTCGAAGAGGTGGCGGCCGAGGGCTACGCGGCCTGCATCAGGGGGGACGCGATCAAGGTGCCGGGCGTGCTCAATCTGGCCAGCGTGCTGGCGGCGCGGGCGGCGCCGAAATGGCTGGTGCGGCGCATTGGCGGCGCGCTGGCACGACGCGCGGGTGGCGCGTAGCGAGCAACGCGCGCTCGAGGCGGCGACGAACTCAACCCAACTGGATTATTCAATCGCGAAATGGTTACAAGCATGGAAACCAAAAAGCCGGCGGTGAGACCTGACCAGACCAAGCCGGGCGACAACGGCGCCCTCGATGCCCTGGTCATCGGCGCCGGCTTTGCCGGCCTCTATCAACTTTTGTGCTTGCGCGACCGCCTGGGTCTTTCGGTGCAGGTGCTCGAAGCCGCTGCGGGAGTCGGCGGCACCTGGTACTGGAACCGCTATCCGGGTGCGCGCTGCGACTCGGAGAGTCATGCTTATTGCTTCACGTTTTCAGAGGATCTGGTGCGTGAGTGGGAATGGTCGGAGCGCTATCCCGGCCAGGCCGAGGTGTTGCGTTATCTCAATTACGTGGCCGAGCGCTTCGACCTGAAGCGCGACATTCGTTTTGATACCCGGGTCACCTCCGCCCACTGGGATGCGGCGAGCAATCTGTGGTGTGTGGGCACCGCGGCCGGTGACCAGTTCAAGGCACGCTTTCTGATCACCGCCGTCGGTTGCCTGTCGTCGGCCAATGTTCCACAGATTCCTGGCCTGGCGGACTTCGCCGGGCGCTGGTACCACACCGGGGAATGGCCGCATGAAGGTGTCGATTTTGCGGGCAAGCGGGTCGGGCTGATCGGCACCGGCTCCACCGGCATTCAGGCGGTGCCGGTGATCGCCGCGAGTGCCGCCCATTTGACCGTGTTCCAGCGCACGCCGACCTACAGCGTGCCGGCGCGCAATGCGCCGCTGAGCGACGAATTCAAGCGCTACGTCAAGGACAACGCGGCCGCGATTCGCCAGACGATGCAGTCAACCCCCAACGGCCACCCCTTCACCATTGCCGAGCGCCTGGCCTTGGAGACAGCGCCCGAGGAACGCCAGGCCCTGTATGAAACGGCATGGAAAAAGGGCGGGCTGCAGTTCCGTGCCACCTTCAAGGATCTGCTGGTCAGCATGGCGGCCAACGACACCGCCGCCGACTTCCTGCGCGGCAAGATCCGCGCGGTGGTGCAGGATCCGGTTAAGGCCGCGATGCTGTCCGATATCGACCACCCCTATGCCGCCAAGCGGCCGCCGATCGACACCGACTATTTCGAGGCCTTCAATCGCGACAACGTCGATTTGGTCAACCTCAAAGCCGAACCGATCGAGCGCGTCACCGCGCGCGGCATTCGCACCGCGGCCGCCCTGGTGCCGCTGGACATCATCGTCTTCGCCACCGGTTTCGACGCCATGACCGGCGCCCTGTTGCACATGGATATTCGCGGCAGGGAGGGGCGCACCCTGGCCGACGCCTGGGCCGCGGGGCCGCGCAACTATCTGGGCCTGCAGGTCGCGGGTTTCCCGAACCTTTTCATGATGACCGGGCCCGGCAGCCCGTCGGTGCTGTGCAACATGCCGGTGCCCATCGAGCAGCATGCCGAGTGGATCGCCGACTGCATCGCCCACATGCGCGCCAAGGGGCTGACCTGCATCGAGACCAGCGAGGCGGCGATGGACGACTGGATCGAAAAGGTCAATGCCACTGCCGAGGCGATCCTGTTGAGCCGTGCCCGGCATTCCTGGTACTACGGTGCCAACATTCCCGGCAAACCGCAGGTGTTCATGCCCTACGCCGGCGGCATGGCGCGCTACAGGGCGATTTGCGACGATGTCGCGGCGCGCAACTATGCAGGCTTCGTCGTCAGTCATTGAGAGTGGGGCGGCAACCAGCCTGCCTGCGCTACCGCGGGCCAGGCAGCCGATGCATCAGGCTTTTGCGTGACAATCGAAGCGCAACCATAGCCCATGCACGGGTTGCGACCACAACCAGACAAGGAAACACCGATGCCCCGATTCAAGCTGTTATGCCGCCTTGCCATGCTTGCCTGCGCGCTGGCCGCGGCGCCCGCCTGACGCAATTGGGCGCTGAGCCGGTGGCCAATACGCCGGAAGAGTTCCGCTTGCGGCAGGAGCGAGTTCGCCAAGTTCAAGCGCCTGGTGCGCGAGGCGGGAATGAAGCCTGAGTAAGGGACGCGCGAAAAGCGACAACAGGATGCCGAAGAGACCTGGGGAGACCGCCTTGAATACCTGGCAACTGGGCAACGTGCGGGTCGATCGCGTGGTGGAGTTCGAGATGCCGCTGCTGCCGCCGGCGGTCCTGTATCCGGCCTCGACCCCCGCGGCGATCGAACGGCACCGCCACTGGCTGGAGCCACGGCTGCTCGATCGCGCCAGTGGCCTCCTGGTGCTGGGCATGCACAGCTTTCTGGTGCGCAGCCGCCATCACACCATCCTGGTGGACGCCTGCAGTGGCAACGACCGGCCGCGTCCGAACAAGCCGCGCTACCACATGAGGAACTGGCCATTCCTCGCCAATCTTGCGCGCACCGGTGTCACCCCTGCGGATATCGACTTCGTGCTGTGCACCCACCTGCACGTCGATCACGTCGGCTGGAACACGCACCTGGTCGATGGGCGCTGGGTACCGACCTTTCCCAATGCCAAGTACCTGTTTGCCCGCGCGGAGTGGGACTACTGGCGCGAGCACTACAAGACCGAGGCATTCCGCGATGATCCCTACTACCAGGACAGCATCCTGCCGGTGATCGAGACTGGTCAGGTCGAGTTGGTCGAGAGCGACTACGTGTTCGATGAGGAAGTCTGGCTCGATCCCACGCCAGGCCACACGCCGGGTCATGTGGCGCTGCACATTCGCTCAGGTGGCCATGAATGCGTGATGAGCGGCGACCTGATGCACCACGCGCTGCAATGCGCGGAGCCTGACTGGAGCAGTTGCTTTTGCGTCGATCCGGCGCACTCTGCGCGCACCCGGCGCGCCTTTCTGGCGCGCTACGAAGGCACGCCGGTGCGCATCATGCCGGCGCATTTCCCTGCGCCCTCCGTCGGCACGATCGTGCGCGCAGGCAATGCCTGGCGTTTCCGCTTCGAAGGCGAGGATTGAGGAATGGTTCGGCCCGCAGGCATTGCAGGCGCTCGGCTGCCTTGCACGCCGCGAAAGTTGGCGTCATCTCAAGGCGGCCGGCGGCGATCGCGGTTCGCGGCAGGTTTTGCGCAGGCGCCATCGGAGGTACGTTGTGACGACACGCGCTTTCTCTGGTTAAATGAGGTTCGCAGTCAAGCTGGTTCGATGGATGTCCGGCACGGTTGTTGCGTGCGAGGGTGCGAGGGTGCGAGGGTGCGAGGGTGCGAGGGCATAACGGGCCTCGGAAGCGTTCGAACAGTGCATTCACTTGAAGAA
>CAYYFR010000055.1:0-9602 GCA_964470865.1 uncultured Burkholderiales bacterium
ACTAAAACTGCTCTTCGCTCAACGCCAGAACGCCCTCGGCACCGCCGACAATCGAGGCCCGCAAGCCGCTGGCACGCGTGAGGATATGGTCCGCGTAGAAACGCGCGGTCTTGATCTTGGCGCTGTGGAAAGGGTCGCCCTTTTCGTGGGCGCTGCCGCTTTCAAGCTTGGCCTGCGCGATGAGCGCCGCGCGCGCCATGTTCCAGCCGCCGATCACGCTGCCGGCTAACATCAGGTAGGGCACGCTGCCGGCGAACACGGCGCGAATGTCGGTGCGCGCATTGGCCGCCACGTAATCGACGACTTCCTCGAAGGCCTTGATTGCCAATGCCAGCTGATTGCGGATCACCGCCAGATCGCCACCGCCGTGGCCCGCCAGTTCGGCTTCGGTCTTGCGCATTTGCGCGATGATCGCCTTCGCGGTCTTGCCGCCATCGCGCGAGGTCTTGCGGCCGACCAGGTCGTTGGCCTGGATCGCGGTGGTGCCTTCGTAGATGGTGAGGATGCGCGCATCGCGGTAGTACTGCGCGGCACCGGTTTCCTCGATGAAGCCCATGCCGCCATGCACCTGCACGCCAAGGGAAGTCACCTCCAGGCTCATCTCGGTGGAAAAGCCCTTGACGATCGGCACCATGTATTCGTAGAAGGCCTGGTTGTCGGCACGCGTCGCGGCATCCGGGTGATGCTGCGCTGCGTCGGCGGCAGCCGCCGCGACATAGGCTGTGGCACGCGCGGCTTCGGTCAGGGCGCGCATGGTCATCAGCATGCGCCGCACATCGGGGTGGTGAATGATGGTGACAGGCGCGGGCGAGCCTTCGACGGCACGCCCCTGCACGCGGTCACGCGCGAAGGTCACCGCCTTCTGGTAGGCGCGTTCGGCCACCGCCACGCCCTGCATGCCAACGGCGAAACGCGCGGCGTTCATCATGATGAACATGTATTCGAGGCCGCGATTCTCCTCACCCACCAGGTGGCCGATCGCGCCGGCGCCGACCGCACCCTTGTTGTCGCCGAAGATCAGCACCGCCGTCGGGCTGGCGCGGATCCCCAGCTTGTGTTCGATCGAGGCGCAAAACACGTCGTTGCGCGCGCCCAGGCTGGCGTCGGCATTGAGCAGGAACTTGGGCACGATGAATAGGGAGATGCCCTTGACGCCTTCCGGTGCGCCCGGCGTGCGCGCCAGCACCAGATGGACGATGTTCTCGGCCATGTCGTGCTCGCCATAGGTGATGAATATCTTCTGGCCGAACACGCGGAACGAGCCGTCGCCCTGCGGCACCGCGCGCGAACGCACCAATGAAAGGTCGGAGCCGGCCTGCGACTCGGTCAGGTTCATGGTGCCGGTCCATTTGGCCGAAACCAGCTTGGGCAGGTAGGTTTCGCGCTGGGCCTCGGTGCCGGTCAGAAGGATCGCCTCGATGGCGCCATCGGACAAAAGCGGGCACAGGGCGAACGCCAGGTTGGCGCTGTTGATCATCTCGATGCCGGTGGTGGCAACGAGCTTCGGCAGGCCCTGACCGCCGTAATCGGCCGGAAAGTGCAGCCCCTGCCAGCCACCCTCGCCGAACTGGCGAAACGCCTCCTTGAAGCCCTTGGGCGTGGTCACGCTGCCGTCGGCATGGCGCACGCTGTGCTCGACGTCGCCGCTCCAGTTCAAGGGGCTCAGGACCTCGCTGCAAAAGCGCGCGTTCTCCTCGAGAATCGCATCCACCGTTTCTTCGGTGGCATCGGTGCAACCGGGCAACTGGTTGATGGTGTTCAAACCGGCCAGCTCGCGCATGACGAACTTCATGTCCTTGACCGGTGCGACATAGCTCATGGAAATCTCCTTGTGCATTGAAAAAAGGGCGCACCCGGTGCGCCCTTTGTCGGCACCAGCCGCTTTCGGCTAGCCCAGTTCCTTGATCAATTCCGGCACGATCGTGAAAAGGTCGCCGACGATGCCGTAGTCGGCCACCGAAAAGATCGGCGCTTCGGCGTCCTTGTTGATGGCCACGATCACCTTGGAATCCTTCATCCCGGCCAGGTGCTGGATGGCACCTGAAATGCCGACGGCGATATACAGGTTGGGCGCGACGATCTTGCCGGTTTGCCCGACCTGCCAGTCGTTGGGCACGAAGCCCGCGTCCACCGCCGCGCGCGAGGCGCCCATGGCGGCACCGAGCTTGTCGGCCAGCGGTTCGAGCAGCTTGAAATTCTCGCCCGAGCCCATGCCGCGACCACCGGAGACGATCACCTTGGCGCCTGCCAGTTCGGGCCGCTCGGATTTCGCGACTTCGCGCGAGATGAAGGCGGAGATGCCGGCATCGGCCACGGTGGCCACGTTCTCGACCGCAGCCGAACCGCCGGTCGCGGCCACCGCGTCAAATCCGGTGGTGCGCACCGTGATGATCTTGATGCTATCGGGTGATTGCACGGTCGCCAGCGCATTGCCGGCATAGATCGGACGCACGAAAGTATCGGGCGCCTCGACGGCTACGATCTCGGAGATCTGTTGCGAATCGAGGACTGCCGCCACGCGCGGCATGATGTTCTTGCCGTTGGGCGTGGCCGGCGCCAGGATGTGCGAATAGCCGCCGGCCAATGCCACTACTTGCGCGGCGACGTTTTCGGCCAGGGCATCGGCGAAATGCGGCGCATCGGCCACCAGCACCTTGGACACGCCGGCGATCTGCGCGGCGGCCTGCGCTACCGCGCCGCAATTGGCGCCAGCCACCAGCACATGAATGTCGCCACCGATCCTGGCCGCGGCCGCAACGGTATTGAGGGTTGCGCCCTTGAGGGTCGCGTTGTCGTGTTCTGCGATTACGAGGCAAGCCATGCTGCTATCACTCCCGGAATGTCTTGATCGATCCCCGCGCGCGGGGCTGATTTGACGCGAAGGGTCAAATCACCTTTGCTTCAGTCTTGAGTTTCATGACCAAGGTGGCCACGTCCGGCACCTTGATCCCGGCGCTGCGCTTGGGCGGCTCGGTGACCTTCAGGGTTTTCAGGCGCGGCGCCACATCCACCCCCAGATCAGCCGGCTTGAAATTCTCCATCAGCTTTTTCTTCGCCTTCATGATGTTGGGCAGGGTCACGTAGCGCGGCTCATTCAGGCGCAGGTCGGTGGTGACCACCGCCGGCAGGTTGATCCTGATGGTCTCCAAGCCACCGTCAACCTCGCGCGTGACCTGCGCCTTGCCGTCGGCGATTGCGACCTTGGAGGCGAAGGTGGCCTGCGGCCAGCCCAGCAGGGCCGCAAGCATCTGCCCGGTCTGGTTGGAGTCGTCGTCGATCGCCTGCTTGCCCAGGATCATCAGGCCCGGCGCCTCCTTCCTGGCTACCGCGGCGAGCAATTTGGCGACCGCCAGCGGCTGCAGCTCGACGTCGGTTTCGACCAGAATCGCACGGTCGGCACCGATCGCCAGCGCCGTGCGCAGCGTCTCCTGGCAGGCCAGGATGCCGCAGGACACCGCGATCACTTCGGTGACGACCCCGGCTTCCTTGAGGCGCATCGCCTCCTCGACTGCGATTTCGTCGAAGGGATTCATCGACATCTTCACATTCGCGGTCTCGACGCCGGTCTGGTCGGCCTTGACGCGTACTTTCACGTTGTAATCGACAACGCGCTTGACAGGAACAAGGACTTTCATATTGTCTCGGCTGGTAAATGATTGACAGGTGCTTGAACGAACCTTGGAATTATAGGGGAACTGGCGGCCCGGTTCGCTATCGCCCGCACGACAAGTGTGTGCAAATCCGAGTAGCCCGCCGATTCCCTTGCACCCGGTTTTCAATGCGCAGTCCGGGCACTTGCGAAAAATGCCGGGGGTTGTTGGTCACCAGCAGCGCCCCCCTTAAAGCCGATCATGCAAGAATGTCACCGGCACGAATCCACTGACTCCCCTGACGCATCCACCTTCAATCCAGGCCAATGATCCCCCAAGCGGGCAAGCCTATCAACTCCGACCCGCTGCCCGCAGGCTGCTACCGGCTTGGCGGCAGCGCAGCATCGATTGCCTATGGCATGAACCGCTTTTGCCACGCCCTGCTGGTGGCGGCTAACCGTGACGCCTTCAAGGCCGACCCGGCCGCCGCGATGCAGGCGGCGGGCCTGTCGCCTGCGGAAACCGCGATGGTGAACGCCCGCGACTGGCTGGGGCTGGTGCGCCATGGCGTGAGTCCGTTCCTGCTGTTTCGCCTGTCCGGCGCCCTGGGCATGGGTTTGGCTGCGACGGGCGCGCAAATGCGCGGGCAGACGCTGGAGGAATTCATGCAAACCCGCAAGATCACCGGCGCGCGCTGATGGCAACCATCGTCGGTGGTCTCGGATCCCCGCACGCGCCTTCGATCGGCGCGGCGATCGATCGCGGACTGACCCAAGCACCCGACTGGAAACCGCTGTTCGATGGTTACCAGCCGATGCGTCAGTGGCTCGCCGAAAAGCGGCCGGACGTGCTGATCATGATCTACAACGATCATTTCACCTCGCTTTTTCTGGACAATCTGCCGACCTTCGCCCTGAGTGTGGCGCCAGTGCACCGCATCGCCGACGAAGGCTTTGGCCCGCGCCCGCTGCCGCCAGTGCCAGGCGATGCGCAACTGGCCTGGCATCTTGCCAACGCGCTGGTGGCCGACGAATTCGACCTGTCGATCAGCCACGACCTGCCGCTCGACCACGGCTGCCTGACACCGCTGTCGGCGCTGTGGGACTGGACTGCCGGCTGGCCCGGCCGGGTGGTACCGATCCAGATCAACGTGCTGCAGTTTCCGCTGCCGAGCGCGCGTCGCTGCTTTCGCCTGGGGCAGGCGATCCGCCGCGCGGTACTGGCATACCCCGTCGATTGCAAGGTCGCCATCGTCGGCACCGGCGGCTTGTCGCACCAGTTGGGTGGCGAACGCTTTGGTTTCATCAACCCTGTGTGGGACGAGGAATTTCTCGACCGCCTGGAAACCGAGCCGGAATCGCTGGCGGCCATGAGTCACCGTGAATTCATCGAACGCGGCGGCACCGAGGGCATCGAGGAAATCATGTGGCTGTGCATGCGCGGCGCGCTGGCCCCGAAAGTGCGCCGGGTGCACCGCAATTACTACCATGCAACGCTCACCGGTTATGGCCAACTGGTGCTAGAGGACATGGCCTACGAACCGGCGCAAGCACTGACTACTTGAGCGACCTGAACACAAACGGAGATTCGGCATGAGCATTTCTGGCACCCCCACAGCAGCCGGACTGCAATATCAGAGCGGCTTTGGCAACCACTTCGCCACCGAGGCGGTAGCCGGCGCCCTGCCCGACGGCCGCAACTCGCCGCAACGCGCGCCCCACGGCCTGTATGCGGAACTGATCTCCGGCACCGCCTTCACCGCACCGCGCGCGCAAAACCTGCGCACCTGGATGTACCGCATGCGGCCCTCGGCCATGCAGCGCCCCTACCGGCGCGGCAATGACGGCACCTGGCAAAGCCCGCCGTTCAACGAAGTCGAGACACCGGCGAATCGGCTGCGCTGGAACCCGTGGCCGCTGCCTTCGACTCCCACCGATTTCATCGACGGCATGGTCAGCATCGCCGGCAACGGCGACGTCCACATGCAAAGCGGCGTGGCCGCGCATGTCTACTGCGCCAACCGTTCGATGAACCATCGCTACCTGGTCAATTCAGACGCAGAAATGCTGCTGGTGCCGCAGCAGGGCGGCCTGCAACTGCACACCGAGATGGGGCGCCTCGATGTGGCGCCGGGCGAGATCGCGCTGCTGCCGCGCGGCGTGCGCTTCCGGGTCGCATTGGCGGCGCCCGAGGCGCGCGGCTATGTGTGCGAGAACTTCGGCGCGGCGTTTCGCCTGCCCGAACTCGGGCCGATCGGCTCCAACGGCCTGGCCAATGCGCGCGACTTCGTAGCGCCGGTCGCTGCGTTCGAAAACAGCGACGGCCCGGTCGAAGTGGTGAACCGTTTCCAGGGCCATGCCTGGACCAGCCAACTTGATCACTCGCCGCTGGACGTGGTGGCCTGGCACGGCAACCTCACGCCGTGCAAGTACGACCTCGCGCGTTTCATGGCGATCGGCAGCATTTCCTTCGACCACCCCGACCCCTCGATCTTCACCGTGCTGACTTCGCCCGCGGAAATTGCGGGCGTGGCCAATTGCGATTTTGTAATTTTCCCGCCGCGCTGGCTGGTCGCCGAAGGCACTTTCCGCCCGCCCTGGTTTCACCGCAACGTGATGAGTGAATTGATGGGCCTGATCAAGGGCGTATACGACGCCAAGGCCGAAGGCTTCCTGCCCGGTGGCATCAGCCTGCACAACAGCATGCTGCCGCATGGCCCGGATGTCGCCACTTTCGAGAAGGCCAGCGCGGCGGATCTGCAGCCGCACAAGATCGACAACACCATGGCCTTCATGTTCGAAAGCCGCCATGTGTTCCGCCCGACCGCGCAGGCGCTGGCAGCGCCCCAGCTACAAGCCGACTACGACAATGTGTGGAACGGCTTTGGCAACATGTTCAAGGGTTGATCACACACCCGGTGATGCGCCGTCGGGCCTTGCCGCGGGTGGGCGTAGCCGATTTTTTTCGTGACAGCAGCGCCGCGCCTATCGCAATCAAGTCGCGCACGGCATGCACGGCGTGCACCGCACGGCAGCGCGCCTGCGACCAAAGCCCTGGCGTAGACTCGGGCGGGGTCGGGTTGCCGTGCCCGCGTCCAACCTTGCCTCGGGCAGTTTCGAGCCAACGCAATCTGCACATTGCGCATATGTTTCTTCCAACAGGCGAGACCTGAATGACCGCAACAAATCGGGCCGGCGTGCTCGACATACTGATCGTCGGCGCCGGTTTCGCCGGCCTCTACATGCTCTACAAGGCGCGCCAAACGGGACTGTCGGCACGCGTGATCGAAGCTGCCAACGGCGTCGGCGGCACCTGGCACCACAACCGCTATCCCGGTGCACGCGTCGACATCCAGAGCATGGAGTATTCATTCCAGGCCTTTCCCGGGTTGCAGCAGGCATGGCACTGGACCGAGCGCTACGCCGCGCAACCGGAGCTGCTGCGCTATGCCAACCATATTGCCGACCACTTCGCCTTGCGCGACGGCATCGAGCTCGATACCAGGATCACCGGCGCCGCATTCGATGAAAAGGCCGGGCGCTGGCGCATCCAGGGCGCAGCCGGCAAACACTGGCAGGCGCGCTTCCTGGTGCTGGCAAGCGGCCCGCTTTCGTCGCCCAATACGCCCGCCTTCAAGGGGCTGGAACGCTTTGCCGGCAGCGTCCATCACACCGCACAATGGCCGCACCGGCCGGTGGATTTCGCGGGCAAACGGGTGGCCATCATCGGCACCGGCTCCTCGGCGGTGCAGGCCATTCCGCTGATCGCGGCCGAAGCATGCGAGCTCACCATATTTCAGCGCACCGCCGCCTATGCGGTACCGGCACACAACGGCCCGCTGGACCCGGCCTACGAGGCACGCATCAAGGCCGATTACGACGGCTTTCGCGCGCGCAACAGCCGCATGCCGGCGGGCATCGGTTGCGAGTTGCCACCCAACCCGCAATCGGCACTGACGGCCAGCGCGGAAGAACTCGACGCCGGGTTCGAGGCACGCTGGCAGGTCGGCGGCTTCAGCTTTCTGGGAGCGTTTTACGACATCCTCCTTGATGCACGCGCCAACGCGCTGGCCGCCGAATTCATCCGCCACAAGATCAGGTCCGTTGTACACGACCCGGCAACGGCGGCATTGCTGTCGCCACAACACACGCTGGGCTGCAAGCGCCTGTGCGTGGACTCAGGCTATTACGCGACCTACAACCGCGCCAATGTCCATCTGGTCGACGTAAGCAAGCACCCGATCGACGAGATCACACCGACCGGCCTTGTCACCTGCGGCCGCGAGTATGTGTTTGACGAACTGGTGCTGGCCACCGGCTTCGACGCCATGACCGGCACCCTGATGCGCATGGACCTGCGCGGCCGCGGCGGCCTTTGCATCCAGGAAAAATGGCGCGCCGGTCCACTCAACTACCTTGGGCTTGCCATCGCCGGTTTTCCCAACCTGTTCAACATTGGCGGCCCGGGCAGCACCTCGGCCTTCACCAACCTGACCCTTTCGATCGAGCACCATGTCGACTGGATCGCCGATTGCATCGCACACCTGCAGGCAGGCGGGCACACGACGATCGAGGCGAGCGCGCAAGCCGAAGCCGCCTGGATCGAGCATGTCAACGCCGTGGCGCAACGCACCCTGTTCCTCACCTGCAACTCCTGGTATCTGGGCGCCAACATACCGGGCAAGCCGCGCATGTTCATGCCGCTGGTCGGGTTTCCGGCCTATGCCGAGCGCTGCGCGAAAGTCGCGCGCCATGGCTATGCAGGATTCGTCCTGACCTAGCCTAAAAAAGCCGCAGCGGCGGCTTGCGCTCAGCGCCGCCCTGCGTTGAAACCAGGGTGAGCCCAGGGTGATCCCAGGCAGGAGCACGCACCATGGCACGGCACCCGAAGCCCGATAACGGTGCGCCGCGCAGAACCCACAACACGCAACGATCATCCAGGCTACGGCACACACGACGCGCCAAAGTGTCCATGCACCCAAAAAAAGCCCCGACCAGGTTTCCCGGGTCGGGGCAGAATCCACTTCCGTGGAGGAGACATACTCTCCTTACGCAGATTGCATGCCAGC
The DNA here is from genome assembly GCA_964470865.1 of uncultured Burkholderiales bacterium. Lineage (GTDB taxonomy): Bacteria > Pseudomonadota > Gammaproteobacteria > Burkholderiales > JAEUOS01 > JAEUOS01. The sequence continues at coordinate 8,659 of CAYYFR010000055.1, forward strand.
TTCAGCCCGTTTCGTCGTGCGTTTGCCGGCAATGCATACATGTGCGATATTCGAGGCCGTGCCGGCAGCGACTACAACGGCCGCTGCAAAGAAGTTTCAACTATATGAAAGATGAAAAACCATGGCCAAAATGCCCGACATGAACACTCCGCTTTTCAAAAAAGGACTTGCCGTGCGCCGCGCGGTAGTGGGCGCCGATTATGTGGAGAAATCACTGGCTTCGATGAACCAATTCAATGCGCCGCTGCAAAAGCTGGTGACCGAATGGTGCTGGGGCGACGTCTGGACCCGCCCCGGCCTGCCTCGCGCGACGCGCTCGATGCTGAACCTCGCCATGCTGTGCGCGCTCAATCGCCCGCACGAATTGCGCATTCACCTGCGCGGCGCGCTCAACAACGGCGTCACGCCCAGGGAGATTCAGGAAGTGTTGCTGCAGGTAGCCGTCTATTGCGGCGTGCCGGCCGGGGTCGAGGGCTTCAGAATTGCCACCGAAGTGATCAACGAAGCCAAATCCGCAACCAGGCCGGCGGGCAAAGCCACGGGCGCCAAACCCAAAGCCGCAAGGAAGCCAGGCCCCGCAGCGCGACCGCAAGCCTGACGCGATGATCGCCTTCGATCGCCGCCGCCTGCTTCAGGCAGGCGCCGCCCTGGCGGCGGCGGGTTAGTCTGCCAGGCTTGCGTGCCCAGACCTGGCCCAACCGCCCGGTGCGTATCGCGCACGGCTACGACAGTCGTTCCAATCCCGATACCGTGGCGCGCACCATGAGCCGTGATCCAGTTTCCGTTCGTGATCATGGTCAAGCCGGATTCGCCGCAGTCGACATGCTGCATGTACCGTTCAAGGGCACCTCGTTCCTGGGCCGGATCGGCGGGCGCGTTGACATGCGCATCGCAGCTTCCGCGAACTGGCGCGCACGGCGAAGCTGGATGGTTGATGCGCGTTG
>CAYYFR010000055.1:9702-21815 GCA_964470865.1 uncultured Burkholderiales bacterium
GTTGCGGCGCATGGCTGGCAGCCAAGGGAACACTGAACCAGTCCGTAGGTGGAGAAAGTCTTTCTTGCAAGATATTGAATCGAAAAGGTTCTCCGTTCGAGAATCCGCATTCCAGGGACTTGTTCAGCGTTTTCCAAACTACCGCAGCTTCAAGAGCCGCGCGGCGTTTTCCTTGATGATCAGGGGCCTGGCCTCAGGCTTGATCGGCAGTTTGTCAAACTCGGCCAGCCAGCGATCCGGCAGGATCACCGGATTGTCGCTGCCGAAGAGCACCTTGTGCTTGAGGAGGGTATTGGCGTATTGCACCAGCTTGGGCTCGAAATACTTGGGCGACCAGCCCGACAGATCGATGTAGACGTTCGGCTTGTGCAGCGCGACCGACAACTGCTCGTCCTGCCAGGGCACGCCCGGATGCGCCGAGATGATGGGCATGTCGGGAAAGTCGGCCGCGACGTCGTCGAGATACAAGGGGTTGCCGTACTTGAGGCGCAAGCCGGCGCCACCCGCCATGCCCGCACCGATGCCGGTCTGGCCGGAATGGAAGAGCGCCGGCAAGCCCGCTTCGGCGATCACTTCGTAAAGCGGATACGCATCGTGATCGTTGGGAAAGAAACTCTGGATGATAGGGTGGAACTTGAAACCCTTGACGCCGAAATCCTTGATCAGGCGGCGCGCCTCGCGCACACCCATCTTGCCGCGCGCCGGGTCGATGCTGGCGAAGGGAATCGCGATATCCGCATGTTGTGCGGCTGATTCCGCCACCTCCTCGTTGGAAATGCGCCGGATCCCCATACCGCGCTCGTGATCGACGGTGAAGACGACAAAGGCGATCTTTCGCTCGCGATAGTAGGCGGCCATCTGTGCGATGGTCGGATGCTTCACCTCGTAACGGAAATAGCGCCCGCGTGCTTCGAGCGACTCGGCCTCCGCCTCATCGGGCAGCACGCGTGTCGAGGTTTCGGCATGGGTGTGGATATCGATGGCGACCAGTGCGTCTACGTCGATCCTGGACATGGTGAAGTTCTCCCGCAGATTCAATGATGGTGGCAGAGTGACGCGTTGGAGGAAGGCTTGGCGAGCGCCCTATTCACACTTGACGCGAATCTCATCAGGCACGCGAATGGCCTTGATGCGGTTCGGGTCATCGGGATGCATGGTAATGAAGGCGCGCACCTCGCGCCCCTCGCAGATGAGGGTCTCGCCGCGCGTGATGACATGCTTCTGGATGAACACCTTGTTGCGCCACTCCTCGATCGAGGTGGCGATGCGAATGGTCTCGCCGTATTTCGCCGCGTTCGAATACTTGACGTTGATCTCCAGCACCGGGGTGCCGGTGATGCCGGTGGTCTTGACCAGTTCGCTCCAGATCGGGATGCCGCAAGCGACGAAAAAATTGAGCGATGAGGCGTCCATCCAGCGCGAGAAATTGGGGAAGAACACGATCCCGGCGGGGTCGCAATCGCCGAAATTGATCAAGACATCGGTGGTGACAATGCGGGGCATGTTGGCGCTGCCGGTGACGGGCGAGAACGAATACTATCCTTCAACGCTGCATTTGCGTTGACGCTCGGCGATCAGCCGTGCACAGCGGGATTGGCCACCAGCGTGCGTGCGCTGGCCTTGGGAAGATACAGTTCCTCGACCAGAGCGGCGCGGTTGTTGAGCACCATGCGCTGGTTGATCGAGCCCTTGTCGGTGGCCTCGCCAATATCGAGTGACGCGGCCTCCTCTAGCAGCAGCGCGCGCACCACGCGGGTGGCGCTGCCGCTGGCAGAGCCGGCAACGCGGTCGAGCGCCACCTGAAATACCGCGCGCACCGCGGCATGCGCCAGCAGCGCGCAAACCGTGGCGCCCGCGCCCAGTTCCGGGCACAGCGCGCGGCAGGCATCGACCGCCGGAAACAACAGCACCCCGATAGCGTCGCGGTCATGGCCTGCGATCACCACGTCCTGCACATAGGGCGCGCCGGCGGCGATCACGCTCTGCCGCAAGGGGCCGACGCTGACCCAGGTGCCGGTGGCGAGCTTGAAGTCCTCGGCCACGCGGCCGTCGAACATCAGGCCTTGCGCAGGATCGGCCGGATCGGCCAGGCGCAGCGCGTCGCCCATCAGGTAGAAGCCCTCCGCATCAAATGCCGCGCGCGAAAGTTCATCATGCTTCCAATAGCCTGGCGTGATGTTCGGGCCGCGCAAGCGCATTTCCAGCTTGTCACCATTGGGCACCAGCTTGAGTTCGACACCCGGCATCGGCAGCCCGACGTTGCCGGCACTTGCCATCTGCCAATTGGCGAACAGCGCCGCCGGCGCGGTTTCGGTCGACCCCAGGCTTGTGATCATTGGCACGCGTTCGCCTATGGTTCGATGGCTCAGCCGCTCCAGGCTGTCCCACACATGCTGCGACAGGCCGGCCCCTGCGTACATCAACACCCGCAGCTTGCTGAAGAAGCTTCTGCACAAGGCCGCGTCATCCTCGAAAAACGGCAACAGCGCCTCGAAACCCCTGGGCACGTTCAGGTACATGGTCGGCGCCACTTCCCTCAAGTTGGCCACCGTCTTCTCGATCTGCCCCGGCACCGGCTTGCCTTCGTCGATATACAGCGTACCGCCGTTGAACAACACCAGGTTGAAATCGTGATTGCCGCCGAAGGTGTGGTTCCACGGCGGCCAGTCCAGCAGCACTGGCGGCTCATCGGCAAGAAACGGCAGCATGGTGGCTATCATGCGCTGGTTGCTGCACAGCATGCGATGGGTGTTGATGACCGCCTTGGGCATGCCGGTGGAACCGGAAGTGAAGAGGAATTTCGCCATGCTGTCGGGCCCGACGGCCTGATGCGCCGCCTCCACCGCCACGCTCGGACTGGTGGCCAAAAGTTCGGCGAACAGTCGTGCGCCGCGCCCGGCCGGCGGCGCACGCGTCACCACCAGTTCGGTGGCGGGCGGAATCGCCGCCGCGATCGCGCGTTCAAACACCTGTCCGTTGGCAACGAACACCAGGCCCGGCTCGAGCAGGGCGACGATGTGCTTGAGCTTGTCGAAATCCTGCGAGACAAGCGAGTACGGTACCGACACCGGTGCAAACGGAATGCCCACATGCAGCGCAGCCAGGCCGAGCAGTGCATGCTCGATATCATTGCCCGAAAGAATCAGCAGCGGCCGTGTGGCTGACAGGCCGCGATCGAGCAACGCCTGTGCCAGACAGCGCACCTGGGCCAGGGCTGCGGCGTAGCCGATGCGCCGCCAGTCGCCGCCGGCGGCGCGTTCGGCAAGAAACGGATGCTGCGGGCGCTGGCCCGCCCAGCGGATGAGCGGATCGGTAACGCGCCGCTCAAAAGCCCCAAGGGTGTGCGGCGACCGCAGCAGCATGCTGCCATCGCTGCGGTGTTCGATGGTGGTGTCGCGCGGGCCGAACCGCACCGCGCGATAGGGGGCCTGCTTGTAGCCGTTGGTCATGCGGCGCTCCCGGATTGATCCTATTGCGCCCGCACCCGGGCGGCCTTGCCGTCGAGAAACGCCCGCACCCGGGCCTTGGCTTCCGGCGCGCTTTGCGCAATCGCGGCAATCAGGGATTCGGTGAACAAGCCTACCTCCTGGGTCGAATCGGCAATCCGCGGCAAGGCCTGCATTACCGCGAAATTGGTCATCGCGGCATTGCCGGCCATCTTGCGTGCCAGCTCCAGCGCTTTCGCCCGCGCTTCACCGGCGCCGACCAGATACTGCGCGAAGCCGAGACGCTCGCCCTCGTCGGCCCGGTAGACGCGGCCGGTAAGCATCATGTCGGTCATGCGCGCCACGCCGATCAGGCGCGGCAGCCGGGCCGAACCGCCACCACCGACGAATATGCCGCGCTGGCCTTCCGGCAGCGCGTAGAACGCGCTGGCGTCCGCCACCCGCACATGGCAGGCGGCGGCCAGCTCGAGGCCGCCACCAATCACCGCGCCATGCAGTGCGGCGACTACCGGCACCCGGCCGAACTGGATTTTCTCGAACGCCATGTGCCAACTGCGCGAATGATGCACGCCTTCGACGGCGTCGCGGTCCCTGAGCGTGGACAGGTCGAGGCCGGCACTGAAATGGTCGCCACGGCCGCAAATCACCGCCGCACGCACGCCGTCAGGCGGCTTGGCGAAAAATGCCTCCAGCAAACCCACCATGTCGTCCGCCAGGGCGTTGCGCTTCTCGGGACGATTGAGTTCGATGATCGCGATGTCGCCGTCGCGCCGCACCGTGACCGGGCGGCCGCCGGCAGGTTTTGCCTCAGACCTCACAATTTTTCGCGCAACCATCGAGGATCTCTCACTTCCGTTTGAATTGCCTGGATCGCAATATAGCGCGCGAATCCACCTGGCTGACAGAACCCCCGCGCGCGGCCGGCGAACGACTGCGCGCAGGCACTGCAACAATCAGGAGTCTGCGGTAAAGCCGGTGGCCTTGACGATCGGCTGCCAGAAATCGAAATCCGATTGCAGCGCACACATCGCTTGCATCAACCCAGTGCCGGCTTTTTAGGTGCCAGATCGGCGAATTCCGCCGCCTGCCCGCTTTTTTGCGCCATCAGCGCTCGCGCGATATCGGCCGGATTGAACACCCCCGGTTGCAGCGCGTTGAGATAGGCGAACGACTCGGCCAGCGCATGGTCGCGCGCATAGCCGATCATCTCCTTGGTGGCGGCGATCGCCAATGGCGCCTTGGCGGCGATCTTCGCGGCCACCGCCAGCACGCCTTCGATCAGGGCCTCGTGGCCGTCGAAGACGCCGTTGACAAAGCCTAAACGCTCCGCGCGCTCTGCACCCAGGCGATCGCCGGTATAGGCCAGCTCGCGCATCACCGCCTCCGGTATCTGGCGCGGCATGCGGTTCATGGTGCCCACGTCGGCCATCATGCCGAGGTTGATTTCCTGGATGCAAAAAAACGCGTCGCGGGTGCAGTAGCGCAGACAGCAGGCCGTCGCCAGATCGACCGCGCCGCCGATGCAGCCGCCCTGGATGGCGGCGATGACCGGAAAGCGGGCCTCGGCAATGGCGCTGAAGGACTGTTGCAGTTTGCGCAATTGCTGACGGAAGCGCTCGCGCGCCTCGACATCCTCGGTACCAAGCGCGTCGGGCGAGGAGAACACCGACAGGTCCATGCCGGCCGAAAAATGCCGCCCGGCGGCGCTGATCACCGCTACCCGGGTGCCACCGACCTCATCGAGTTCGCCAAACACACGCGGCATCTCGGCCCAGAACGCGGGCACCATGCTGTTTTGTCTCTCGGGATGGTTCAAATGCACCCGCGCCACCGCGCCGTCACGCGTCACCTCGAAACACTCGTAGTCCATGGCGTTTCCTTTTCTCCGTTTCGGCTGTCGTGTCGCTTCAGCCGCGCGCGGCGCGGTCTTTGGCGTTCTGCGTCTCGATGGCGGCACGGGCCTCGGTCCAGTCGGCGTCCTGCCAGTTGCGCAACTCGTAGAAATTGCCGCCCATGCCCAAGTGGGCCGCGCCGTCCATCATGATCGACTGGCCCGAGAGCCAGTTGCAGCCGCCGCTCATGAGGAAAGCGGCGAGGTTCTGCAACTCCCCCATCTCGCCGCAACGCGCCTGCGGATTGACCTTCGCCGAGCGCGCGCCCGGTTGCTCGCCCGGACTCAAGCGCTTGCTCATGCCTTCGGTGGGAATCTCGCCCGGCCCCACTGCGTTGATGCGAATGCCGTAGCGCCCCCACTCGGTCGCCAGCGACATGGTCATGCCGTGGATGGCACTCTTGCTCATCGCCGAGGGCACCACGAACGGGCTGCCGTTCAACACCCAGGTGACGATGATCGACATCACGCTCTTCATCGGCATGCCGGGCTTCCAGCCACCGGCGGCCTTGACTTCGGCAATCCAGCGTTTGCCCACCGCATGGGTCACGTAGAAGGTGCCGTGCATGACGATGTTGGCAACGGCGTCGAACCCGCGCGGGCTCAGGTCTTCGGTGCGGCTGATGAAGTTGCCGGCCGCGTTATTGACCAGGCCGGTGAGGCCGCCATGGGCGAAGATGTCCTCCACCATTTCCTCGACGACCGGCGCCTGGCGGATGTCGATGGCGTAAGTGGCGACCTTGCGCCCGTAACGCGCCTCCAGCGCGGCCGCGGTCTCGGCCAGCACCGCGCCGCGCCGCCCGCAGATCACCGCGTCGGCGCCCAGCTCCAGAAACTTCTCGGTCATCGCGCGGCCAAGCCCGGTGCCGCCGCCGGTCACCAATATGCGCTGTCCTGCGAGTAAGTCCTGTTTGAACATGCTTGTTCCCGTTTCAGGTTGTGAAAATCGCCGCTATGATAGGCGCCATCCTCCCCCACTGCTGACTCGGATTGGCCCGATCAGAGCGCCGTCATGGCCATACAACCAAGAAGCCCCCCTGTACCGCCAGCCACGTCGGAGCGTGAAAACCGTCTCAAGCCGCGCAAGAAGCCGGTGCAAGGCCGATCACGCGTAACGGTGGATGCCATCCTCGAGGCGGCAGCTCGGCTTTTTGTACGTGACGGCTATCCCAACACCACCACCAACCGCATCGCCGAGCTGGCCGGCGTGTCGGTCGGCTCGTTGTACGAGTATTTCCCCAACAAGGCCTCGATCCTGCTGGCGCTGTTGCAGCGTCAGGTACAGGCCACCTTCGCGCTGATGCAGGAGCGCCTGACGGCGGTGCGCGGCGCATCCCTGGACACGCTGGTGCGTACCATCGCCCGCACTGTGATCGAAGCGCACTACAAAGAGCTGGACCTCAATCGCATCCTGATCGCCAGCATGACCCGGGTCTCGCAATGGCGGCACCTGGAGAAGGCGTCGTTCTCCGCGGCCGAGTTGCTGCGCGATTCACTGGCACACCTGATCGAAGACCCGGTGCGCCTGGAACACGCAGCCTTCACCGTCGAAACCGTGGTCGAAGGCCTGCTGCAACGAACCATCCTGTTCGCGCATCGCCTGCCGGGCTATCCGCTGGAGGACGAGATCGCGGCGGTGCTCATGGGTTATCTCGCGCCGCTGGTGCGGCGTTAGCGTGAGATGTCGACGCGGCAGGTGATCCTTCTGCGCGTCGAAGCGCCAGCCAAGCCGGCGTACGGCGCGCCTTGTAACGGTTGCGGCGTGTGCTGCGCGACCGAACCTTGTCCGCTGGGAGTCGTGATTTCGCGTCGCCGGACAGGCACCTGCGATGCCCTCGTCTGGGACGAAGAAGACAACAGGTATTCATGCGGAGCGATCGTAAATCCGCAGGCCGTTCTGCCGCGCAAACTCGCCTGGCTTGCGCCGAGCTTCACCGTGCTGGCGAAACGATGGATCGCAGCAGGAAAAGGGTGCGACGCCAGTCTGCGTGTGGAATCGCCGGACGTGAAAGGATAATGGAGGGAACCCAACAGCTCTACTTAAAAATATCGAAAAAAGTCAAGTCGATTTCGTAGACCGTGGTTGGCTTCAATCCCAACTCAAATCGCTTGAACATCTCATATAGCTTTTCCCCGTCAACCAACTCGATCGGAGTGGCGCCAGGTCGCTCTGCCTCTATTCGCGCCTGAGCCGAGAAGGTTCCAGTAGTCAAGAGGATGCCCTTTTCCGCACGCCCATCCATCGCTCCGCGCAAATCCCGCACTTCTTTAGGCGGCACAGCTCGACTCTCGAAATAGTCAAGTGTCTTAAGCCGTCCGATCGGCGTCAGAGACCAAACACCGCGCTTGCTGGAATCGATGAAGCCTTCCCAGGCCAAATACTGACGAGCCCATTGGACCTGATTGTGAAATCTTTCTTGACCTGACTTTGTTACCACATTTCGATTTCTTCTCCGATACTGAGCTTTCGGCCAATGCTGTCGGACGCTTCGCGCGAAGAAGCCGATCCGCCCAGTTCGCGCAGCACCTCCAACAGGGGGCCCATCCAGTTCACAAACTCGGCCTGACCGCAATGGGTGCAAACTTTTGCCGCTTTTGCCTTCTTCCACTCGTGCGATCTAAGCCGCCAACTTGCCCGACACAGCCAAATCACCCATCCCGGCAAGCAGATTGATCACCAAAATATCTTCATCCAGCTCGTCCCAATGAAGTCCTTGCCCGCCACCGCTGATCACGACATTCGAACGCTGCTCAGGGGTGGCCCGCAGCAATCGGGGGAAAAATGCCAGGGGTACGCCGAGTTTGCGGCCGTCGGTCATGTCGACCCACATCATGCTTTCGTCAAACCCAACAGACTTAGCCAAAGTGCTCATGCCAGCCCCTTTCTATCGCATCCTTGTTCTGTCGAATCACTTCGACCAGTTCCTTCAATTCACTTGAAGAAAACCCGTACGACTCCGCGACCGCGATATCAGGATACAACCAAATTTTCGCCAAATCCTGCGCGCGTTGGGCATGGACGTGTACGGGTTCGCGCGGCTGGCCTTCGTTGGAAAAGAAGAAAACACGAATGCCTTTGTAACGGAACACACCCGGCATGACTTACTCAGTCTCGCCGCAGCGGGGAAAAATTCGGGGCGAAACCAATGCCCTTGAAGGTCCGATTCGAGCCTGTCCAATTTGAATCCCTGACAAGAACTGCTTTTCGTCCTATTTCCACGCCGCCTTGCGCTTGTTGACGAACGCGTCGACGCCCTCGATGCCGTCCGGTGACTGCAGGTTGCAGGTCATGGTGCGCCCTGCGAGGTCGTAGGCTTCGGCCAGTCCGAGATCGACCTGACGGTAAAACGCCCCTTTGCCCATGGCGATGGCGGCAGCGCTCTTGGCGCAGATGGCGTCGGTCAGCTTCTTGACTTCCGCATCGAGCGCATCGGCCGGCACCACGCGGTTGATGAGCCCCCAGGCGCGCGCAGTGTCCGCGTCGATCAGGTCGCCGGTGACCAGCATTTCCATCGCCCGCTTGCGGTTGATGTTGCGCGCCACACCGACCGCGGGTGTCGTGCAGAACAGCCCGTTGTGGATGCCCGACAGCGCGAACTTCGCCTCCGGCACCGCCACCGCGAGGTCGCACATCGACACCAGCTGGCAGCCGGCTGCCGCAGCCACACCGTGCACGCGGGCGATCACCGGTTGCGGCAGGGCGACGATGGCCTGCATCATTGCGGCGCAATCGTCGAACAGGCCCTGCTGCCAGGCAGCGTCCGGATGGGCGTGGATTTCCTTCATGTCGTGCCCGGCGCAAAAACCGCGCCCGGCGCCGGCGATGACCACGACTCTGATGGCGGGATCGACTGCTACGACCTTCAGTTCACCGGTCAGCGCCGCGATCATCGCCGAGGACAAGGGATTCAAGCGGTCGCCACGATTGAGTGTGAGCCTGGCAACCTTGTCCAGAACTGACACCCGAACAAAGGCATCATCAGAAACGACGGCGTAACTCATGGATTTTCCTTTCTCAACGCGGCAACCACTGAAAGTGCACCCGCAAGGCGGGCGAGTTTGCTGTCGAAAGTGACCAGATCGCACTTGCGTTCCGCGGCTCCGGCCAGCAGCAGACAATCCGCAAAATCGGCGTTGGTCGCGCTGAACATCGTCAATGCAGAAGCGGCTACGGCCGGCCGTTCCAGAACATAGCGCTGATGTCCGATGACCGTTGCCAATGCCTGCGCGATCTCGCCACGGGCGAATCGATAAGAAGTGCGCAGGACCCGGACAAGTTCGGCCAATGCGACCTCCTGGACCAGGACCGATTTCTCCGCTCGCAGCAGGGCGCGCGCGGATTCAACCTCGGCTCGCTCGGAGGGATCGTCGACCAGCACGCGGACCAGGACATTGGTATCAAGCGCGCGCACGTCTGGTCCAACCCTTGGCGATGGCCTCGTCCATCTGCTTGAGGCTCACCGATTTTTTTGCCTTGAGTATGCCGAAGATGGAGGCGATGTCTTGATTGTCGCGCTCGATGAACAGCCGGCCGTTCAGCTCGACGAATTTCACCCTGTCGCCCGGGTTCAGGCCGAGCCGGCGACGGATCTTCACAGGAACCGTGACCTGCCCCTTCGTGGTCAGGGAAAGGCTTGTCATGACTGCATTCCTTACCAGAAAAAAGTATTACGTTTAAATTGTAACGCTCGCACAATCAATGCACTATTCGATCGCCGCCGCCGACTTGGCCTGCTCGCGCAATACAAACTTCTGGATCTTGCCGGTGGAGGTCTTGGGCAACACGCCGAACACTACCTTGCGCGGCGACTTGAAATGCGCCAACGACGCACGGCAATGGGCGATGATCTCGGCCTCGGTTACGCTCGCGTCCCCCTTGAGTTCGACAAAGGCGCAGGGCGTCTCGCCCCATTTCGGGTCGGGGGTGGCCACCACCGCGCAGGCCAGCACCGCCGCATGGCCGTAGATCACGTCCTCGACTTCGATCGAGGAAATGTTTTCGCCGCCGGAAATGATCACGTCCTTGCTGCGGTCGCGAATCTTCACATAGCCGTCGGCACAGGCCACGCCCAGGTCACCGGTATGGAACCAGCCGCCGGCGAAGGCTTCCTGGGTGGCCTTCTCGTTTTTCAGATAGCCCTTCATGGCGATATTGCCGCGAAACATGATCTCGCCCATGGTCTGGCCATCCGCCGGCACCGCTTGCATGGTCGCCGGGTCGAGTACCGCCAGCGCTTCCTGCAGGGTGTAGGGCACGCCCTGGCGCCCCACCATCCGGGCCCGCTCGCTGATGCTCAAACTCGCCCATTCAGGTTGCCTGGCGCACACCGCCGCCGGGCCATAAACCTCGGTCAGGCCGTACACGTGCGTCAGGTCGAAGCCCATGCGCTCCATGCCTTCGATCATCGAGGCTGGCGGTGCCGCGCCCGCAACCATCGCGCAGACCTTGTGCTCGATGCCGGCGCGCAACTCCGCTGGCGCGTTGATGATGGTCGAATGGACGATCGGCGCGCCGCAGTAGTGCGTGACCTTGTGTTGGCGAATCGCCTGCAGAATCGCTTTCGGTTCAACCCGCCGCAAGCACACGTTGACACCGGCGATCGCAGCCAGGGTCCACGGAAAACACCAGCCATTGCAATGAAACATCGGCAGGGTCCAGAGATAGGTGGCGAAATGCGGCATGCCCCAGACCACGATGTTCGAGGTAGCGTTCAGGTAGGCGCCCCGATGATGGGTCACCACGCCCTTGGGATTGCCGGTGGTGCCGGAGGTGTACCCGAGCGCGATCGCATCCCATTCGTCGGCCGGGTGGCGCGGCGCATGCTGCGCATCGCCGGCGGCGATGAAGGATTCATATTCAAGGGCGCCGATGGGTTCGCCCGGGCCATCGTATTCAGGGTCATCGACATCGATCACCAACGGCTTGACCTTGGCCTCTGCCAATGCCTGGGCCATGGTGGCCGCGAACTCGCGATCGACCAATACCAGTTTGGTCTCGCTGTGGTCGAGCATGAATGCAATCGCCGCGGCGTCGAGGCGGGTGTTGAGGGCGTTGATCACCGCACCGGTCATCGGAATGCCGAAATGCGCTTCGACCATGGGCGGGATGTTGGGCAGCATCACCGCCACGGTGTCACCGACACCGATGCCGCGCGCCACCAGGGCCGAGGCCAGGCGACGGCTGCGCGCATAAGTCTGGGCCCAGGTGCGCCTCAAGTCGCCGTGGATCACGGCAACGCGTTCCGGATAAACCGCAGCGCTACGGGCGATGAATGAAAGCGGCGTCAACGCCACGTGGTTGGCCGGCGTTCTTGGAAGGCCCTGATCATAGATGCTGGTCATATGCGAGTGCGCCGATGCGGAGTGGGTATGATGGCAATTGTAATGAACTCCGCCGCCTCGTAATGCGCCCGCCGGCGCAAGCCTGCCCCGCATGAAGCCGGGGCCTTTCGAACCGACCTTGCCTGGCCTCGCTGTGCGCCTCGCGATTGCCGCCGCAGGTTCGCTGCTGGTGCATGCCCTTTTCATCAGCGGCGCCATGCGCGGCCTGGCCGACGTGTTCCGCTGGTCGAATACCGAACCCGCACCGCTCACAGTAACGGCGCGCATCAAGGCGCTGCCCGCCGAGCCCGCCGTGGCGCCGCCCGTGCCGCGCGCGCTGCCGGCCAAAAGGAAGCCGGGCAAGCCAGCGGCAGCCACGCCCGTCGCGCCGCTGCCGCAGGTGGTCGCCGCGCCGCTTGCCGCGCCGGATGCGCCGGCGCCCGCTGTCGCAGCGC
>CAYYFR010000055.1:21915-30589 GCA_964470865.1 uncultured Burkholderiales bacterium
GTCGCAGCGCCGATGGCCGCGCCTGCCGTCGCAGGCCCGGTCGCCGAGACCGCGCCGATGGCCGAGACCGCCCCCAGCGCGCCGCCGCAGCCGGTCGCACCACCGCCACGCCCGCCGCGTCGCGCCTCCCTGCCGCCACAGGCCACCATCACGCTGGAATTGACGCTTGAATCCAACAACTACAAGGTCTGGGCCACACAGCAATGGAGCATGAGCGACGGGCGCTACCGCATCGTCTTGTCGGCCGAAGCGCGCGCGCTGTTTTTCACGCTGGGCTCGATCATGCTCGAAAGCCAGGGCGTTGTGTCGCCGGACGGCCTGCGGCCGGAGCGCTATGTCGATGAACGCAACAAGCGCCGCACCACCGTCAGTTTCAGCGCCAACGAGAAAAGTGCCCTTGTAGAAGAGGCCAATGGCAACCGCAAGACCATCGCACTGGCAGGCCAGGCGGCCGACATCATGAGCCTGACCTACGATCTGGCCTTCAATCCGGATATCAATGTAGGCGCGCCGTTTACGCTGTCGAACCGCGATGCGGTCGATGAGATCCGCCTGGTCGCGAAGAGCGAAGAGGTGTTGAGCGGCGAGGCCGGCAATCTCACCACCCGCTTCTACGATTTCAGGCGTCCGGACGGCAGCGGCGGTATCCAGGTCTGGCTGGCGCCGGAGCGTGCCTGGCTGCCGGCGAAAATACGCGTGCTGGGCCGCGACGGCGCGCTGACCATGGTTGCAACCAAATACGAGTTCGGTGGCGCCGACAGCAGGTAAAATCCTTTTTTTGCGGTGCAGCAATGCTTGCCGCACAGCGGCGCAACCAGTGCCGAACCCATTCCAGCGATCACACCATGTCACCAGCCGAGTTGAGCAAGAGTTTCGATCCGCACGCCATCGAGGCTAAGTGGTACCCATTGTGGGAAAAGGCGGGCTATTTCAAGGCCGGCAGCAAGGTGCCCGGCGCGCCGGCGGATATTGGCGCCTTCTCGATCCAGTTGCCGCCACCGAATGTGACCGGCACCCTGCATATGGGCCATGCCTTCAACCAGACCGTGATGGATGCGCTGACCCGCTACCACCGCATGTTGGGGGCGGCCACCCTGTGGTTGCCCGGCACCGACCATGCCGGCATCGCCACACAGATCGTAGTCGAGCGGCAACTTGAGGCGCAGAACATCTCGCGCCACGACCTGGGTCGCGACAAGTTCATCGAAAAGGTCTGGGCCTGGAAAGAGGAGTCCGGCGGCGCGATCACGCGCCAGATGCGCAGGCTCGGCGACTCCTGCGACTGGGATCGCGAATACTTCACCATGGACGACAAGCTGTCGAAAGTGGTGACCGAGGTGTTCGTGCGCCTGTTCGATGAGGGCCTGATCTATCGCGGCAAGCGCCTGGTCAACTGGGACCCGGTTCTGGGCACCGCGGTGTCCGACCTGGAAGTGGTGAGCGAGGAGGAAGACGGCAGCCTGTGGCATATCAACTACCCGCTTACCGACGGTTCCGGTCACCTCACCGTTGCCACCACCCGGCCGGAAACCATGCTGGGCGACGTCGCGGTGATGGTGCATCCCGAGGATGAGCGCTATCGCCATCTGGTCGGAAAAAAGGTTCGCCTGCCCCTGTGCGAACGCGAGATCCCGGTAATCGCCGACGACTACGTCGACCGCGAATTCGGTACCGGCTGCGTCAAGGTCACTCCGGCACATGATTTCAATGACCACGCGGTCGGGCAGCGTCACGACCTGCCGAACATCGAGATCTTCACCCTCGACGCCAAAATCAGCGCCAACGCACCGGCCGCCTACCACGGACTGGACCGCTTCGTGGCGCGCCAGCGGGTGATAGCCGACCTGGAGGCGCAGGGCTTTCTTGCATCGGTCACGGCGCACAAGCTGATGGTGCCACGCGGCGATCGCACCAATGCGGTGATCGAACCCATGCTCACCGACCAGTGGTTCGTGGCGATGACCAAGCCGGGACCATCGGGCAGAAGCATCACGCAAGCCTCACTGGACGTGGTGGCCGACGGCCAGGTCAGGTTTGTTCCGGAGAACTGGACCACCACCTATAACCAGTGGCTGGAGAAAATCCAGGATTGGTGCATCTCGCGCCAATTGTGGTGGGGGCACCGGATTCCGGCCTGGTATGGCGACGATAGCCGTATCTTTGTCGCCCGCGATGCGAAAGCCGCGCGCGCGCAGGCCGCCGCGGCGGGCTATTTCGGGGCCCTGAGCCGCGACCAAGACGTGCTCGACACCTGGTTTTCTTCCGCCCTGGTGCCGTTTTCGACCCTGGGTTGGCCCGCACCTGAAGCCGCTGACAAGGCGGCCTACGACCTGTATCTGCCGTCGTCCGTACTGGTCACCGGTTTCGATATCATTTTCTTCTGGGTCGCGCGCATGATCATGATGAGCACCCACTTCACCGGCCGGGTGCCGTTCACGGATGTTTACGTGCATGGCCTGATCCGCGACGCCGAAGGGCAGAAGATGAGCAAGTCCAAGGGCAATACCCTGGACCCGGTCGACCTGATCGACGGCATCACACTTGAAGCTCTGGTCGCCAAGCGTGTAAGTGGATTGATGAACCCCAGGCAGGCGGAGTCGATCATCAAGAAAACCCGCAAGGAGTACCCGGCAGGCATTCCCTCTTTCGGCGCCGACGCACTGCGCTTCACGATGGCGGCCTATGCCACCCTGGGGCGCAATATCAACTTCGACCTGAAGCGCTGCGAGGGCTACCGCAATTTCTGCAACAAACTGTGGAATGCCACGCGCTTTGTGCTGATGAATTGCGCGGGGCATGACACCGGGCTGGATGATTCGCGGCCCGTCAGCCCAAGCTTTGCCGATCGCTGGATCATCGGAGAACTGCAGCGCACCGAGCAAGCGGTCGCCGCCGGCTTCGCGGAGTACCGGCTCGACAATGTTGCGAGCGCGCTATACCGCTTCGTCTGGGATGAGTACTGCGACTGGTACGTGGAACTGGCCAAGGCGCAGCTGGCCAACGGCGACGCCGCCGCGCAACGTGCCACCCGCCGCACCCTGATTCGCGTGCTCGAGGCCACCTTGCGCCTGGCGCACCCGGTGATTCCGTTCATCACCGAGGAGCTGTGGCATTCGGTGAAGGCGCTGGCGGGCAAGACCGGTGACAGCATCTGCATCGCTCCGTATCCGCGTGCCCGGCCGGAGCGGATCGACGCCGCCGCCGATGACGAGATTGCCACTCTCAAGGCGCTGATCAATACCGCGCGCAACCTGCGCGGCGAGTCCGCTGTGTCGCCAGCGGAAAAAGTGGCCCTGATCGTGGTGGGTGACGCGGCAGCGATGGCCCGCTACACCCCCTACATGCTGGCGGTCGCGCGACTGTCCGAAATACGCATGGTGGCAAGCCTGCCAGCCGGCCCGGCACCGGCGGCGATAATTGGTGCGACCCGACTGATGCTCGACATCAAGGTCGATCTCGATGCCGAACGGGGACGCCTTTGCAAGGAAATCGCGCGGATTCGCGGCGAGCTGTCCAAGGCCCGTGCCAAGCTTGAGAACCAAAGCTTCACCGCGCGCGCGCCGGCAGCAGTGGTCAGGCAGGAAGAAGAACGGGCCCGCGCATTCGAAGCCACCCTGAAAAAGCTGGAGGAGCAACTGGCGCAACTGGCGCAACTGCAATGAAGCGGAGCCGGCGCGGGCAGTGTCCGACGCGCCGCCGGCGCCCTACTTTTTCTTGAGAAAGTAGAAAAACTCGCGGTCGGCTTCGCCGCTGTCGAGCAATAGATGCCCGGTCTGACGGGAAAAGGCGGCGAAGTCACGTACCGAACCGGGGTCGGTAGCCGTGACCTTGAGTACCTGCCCGCTTGCAAGATCGGTCAGTGCCTTCTTGGCACGCAGGATCGGCAAGGGGCAATTCAGGCCGCGGGTGTCGATTTCCTTGTCAAAGTTCATGGCAGGCTCGCGATGTTCAGAATGGCAAAAAGGTGCAGGCGTATTTTAGCGTTTCCTTGTGTCATGCAACCAAAAAGCCGGTTTCATCGCACTGGCGGACGCGGCATAATACTGTTTCGGCAAGTCGCCCACCGCAAGTCGCCCATTAACCCGAGCCCCCGGGTTGGTGGGTGCCCCGGCAGAACATTGAATTGAAATAGCACCGGGTTTCGCAGCGCGCGTTGCGGATTTCGTTACGGTTTTTCGAAGGAGGGTTTCGCAATGCCCGCAGCTCCCGTCGGCGGCAACACCGCATGGCTGGTATTGGTGGCCCAACTGCCTGAAGAGGCGAATGCGCGCATGCGCATCCTGCGTACCCTTGAATCGCTGGGTTGTGCGATCCTGAGCGACGGCGCCTACATCCTTCCCGATACCGTTGCGGCGCGCCAGGGCCTGCAGCGCCTGGGCGAACACATCAGCAGCAGCGGTGGCAGCTTTCACCTGCTCACTACAGTAGCCGATGCCGATCAAGGCCGCACCTTCGCCCAGTTGTTCGACCGTACCACGCGTTATGTCGAACTGATCAAGAATATCGAGGCACTGCGGGCCGGCTTCGGTGTATCCGATCCGACCACGCTCTCGCGCAGCCTGATCAGGCTCAGGCGCGAGATGGAGTCGATTTCCGCGCTGGATTTTTTCCCCAGTGAAACCCGCAAACGCACCAGTCTGGCCTTGGCGACGATGGAGGCAGATGTCCGCAGAATCCTGTTTCCAGGCAACACTGACCTCACCAGCACCCAGGAAATGCGCACCCGCCAGAAGTTTTTCCGCCGGGTCTGGGTAACGCGCCGACCGCTGTGGGTCGACCGGCTGGCGTGCGCCTGGCTGATCCGCCGCTTCATCGATGCGGAAGGCCGGGTGTTTTGGGGCGAGCGTGATCAGGCCGCCCCTGAGAGCGCCGTCACTTTCGGGTTCGAAGGCGCGATGTTCAGCAACTCTGCAAGCCAGGTCACCTACGAGGTACTGCTCGATTCCTTCGGTCTCGCCAAGGATCCCGCCTTGACGCGCATTGCCGCCATCATTCATGCGCTCGATATTGGCGGTGACCCGGTTCCCGAAGCCGCCGGCATCGAGACGCTGCTGCAGGGCGCCCAGCGCCGCGCAACCGGTGAGGAAAATCTGCTGACCGAGACCGAAAAGACCTTCGATCTGTTGTACGACGCGTACTTCGAATCACCCCAGAAATAAGCGGCTGACCGCCTTCCGGTCCGCCCCTTTTGTATCTCAGGAAATCGCCACGCAATGCCTGGGCGTGCGGGGCATCGAACCAAGGGCGTTTTCGGCCCTTGCTGGTTGCAGGATCAATGGCCGTTTCCCGCAGCCCGGTTCAGCGCCTACTTGACCCGGATGCTTCAGGGACAGCGCCCTTGCAACTGCTGGACCGGCAGGCGCTGGCGCGCCCCGGCGCCTGCCGGTGCGGCGCCTTTGTCACCCTCGCCACGATCGGCGCGCTCGGCAAGTACGCGCTCCCACATGTCGCGAATGCGTGAATCAAGGATCGAATGCTGATAGAAGTCTCCGCCGGTGGCGCAGCGGGCGATCTGGAACTGCTCCATTGCCGCCTGCGCCCCGCTCACCAGGGCGTAGTACTCGCCCAGCGCCTGGTGCTGCGACAGGGTCCGGCCGGTGGCCGCGAAGCTGCGCGCCTGCATCTCGAAAATCCTCGGGTCACCACGGTTGTTGCGCGCCTGCTCGCCCAGCAGTTCGAGCGCCTCGGCATGCCTGCTGTCAACCTGCAAGGCCTCGGCCAGCGCGGTCTGCAGATGGCGGGCCTGTGGATACCTGGCCACAGCGGTGCGCAACACCGCCACCGCCCCTGCCGTATCGCCGGCGGCGTTGCGAATGCGCGCGGCCTGTGCATCGATCATCGGATGCGCGATCGACCTGGGCAGCAGCGCCATCGCGGCCTGCGCGCCCTTGAAGTCGCGCGCCAGCAGCAAGGCCTCGGCATGGCCAAAACGCGCCGCCGCCTCGCTGGCATAGGTCTTGTCGGCGAGTTGCGCGGAAAAGAACTTCAAGGCGTCGCGCACGCCGTCGACCGAGACATCAGCGGTGGCGCGCAACTTGGCGCGTGCCAACTGGAACGACAGGCTGTCGACCCGCTGGCGGTAGCGCGCGCCCTGCGCGCGATTGCGTACGTCGGCAATGCGTTCGGTGGTCAGCGGATGGCTGCGCACGTAAACCGGTGCGTTCGAATCGTAGACACGCCCGGCACGCTGCATGCGCTCGAAAAAGGCCGGCATCGCACTGACATCGAAACCGGCCTTTTGCAGGGTATCGAAACCGACTCGATCGGCTTCGCGCTCGAAATCGCGCGAATAGGCCAGTTGCGACTGCACCTGGAAGGCTTGCGCGCCAGCCAGGGCGCCGGCGGCAGCCTGACCATTGGAGCGCGCGGCCAGCAATGCCAGCGCCATCGCGATCATCGAGACCACCGAGGTGCGCTGCCCGGCGGCAACGCTGCGCGCGATATGCTTTTGCGTCAGGTGACCCAGTTCGTGGGCCACCACGCTGGCCATTTCGGATTCGCTTTGCGCCGCCAACAGCAAGCCGGTGTTGACGCCGATGAATCCCCCCAGCATCGCAAACGCATTGATGGTCGGATCCTTCATCACGAAAAACTCCACATCGAGGCCGGGTTCCGGACCGGCCGCGATCAACTGCGCGCCGAGTTCCTCGACATAAGCCTTGAGCTCCGGATCGTCCAGGTAGGAAAGGTCGCGCCTGAGTTCGCGGTAGTAGGATTCGCCGATGCGGCGCTCCATCTGCGGCGACAGCGCGTTGGACGATTCATCGCCGAGGTTGGGCAGATTCTGTGCCATGCCGACCGGGCCCAGCGCCAGCAACGGGCAAAGGCCGGCGGCCAGCATGCGACGCCACCAGGAAAGACGGAAATTCATGGATGGTATGATACTTCCTGGGTTCCAATGTTCCCGCCGCGCGCAGTCGCGATCCATCCTCCTTTGTATCAATTCGCAAGCAAATGAGCGCTCCGGCCGCCGCGATTCCCGATTCCCCGCTCACCCATTTCGATGCGCGGGGACAGGCGCACATGGTCGACGTTGCCGCCAAGCCGGAAACCCATCGCAGTGCGTCCGCCGCAGGCACCATCCTCATGCTCCCCGCGACCTTGGCGCTGATCGAATCCGGGACAGCGAAAAAGGGCGACGTGTTGGGCATCGCCCGCATCGCCGCAATCCAGGCCGCCAAACGCACCGCCGAGCTGATTCCCCTGTGCCATCCATTGCCGTTGACGCACGTGGCCGTTGAATTCAGTATCGATCATCAGCGCTCGGCCGTGCTCTGCAAGGCCACGGCGGAAACACACGGACGCACCGGTGTCGAAATGGAAGCGCTGACCGCAGTGCAGATCGGCCTGCTCACCATATACGACATGTGCAAGGCCGCAGATCGCGGCATGTGCATGACCGATATACGTCTCCTGGAAAAGCACGGCGGCAAATCCGGCAGTTTCCTGGCACCCTGATGCCTGTACATGCCTGTCGATGACTCGATCGCGCATTCCCTTGCTGGTAGCTGCTTGTCGATGACTCGATCACGCATTCCCTTGCTGGTGCCGGACATGCCGCTGGCCGAAGAACTCCTGCCGTGGCTCAAACGCATCGATGCCACGCGCTGGTACTCGAACTTCGGCCCCTTGGTGCGCGAGTTTGAGGGCGCGCTGATCGGCATGTTCGCCGTGCGCAGCGACCGCGCGCTGCACCTGACCACGGTGGGCAACTGCACCGTCGGACTTGAACTGGCATTGATCGCGCTCGATCTGAAGCCCGGCTCGAAAGTACTGGTACCGGCATTGACCTTCGTGGCTACCGCGACTGCCGTCATCCGCGCCGGACACGTGCCGGTGATCGCGGATGTGGACGCACAATCCTGGCTTCTGACCCCGGACATCGCGCGCGCCGCGCTGAAAAATACTGACCTCGGCGCGATCCTGCCGGTGGCGACTTTCGGCTGCCCGCACGACATGCAGGCGTGGGACAGCTTCAGCGCCGAGACCGGCCTGCCGGTGATCATCGATGTCGCCGGTGCATTCGGCAACCAGTGGGAATGCGGCAGCGCCACCCTGGTGTTCAGCCTGCACGCCACCAAATCACTGGCCTCCGGCGAGGGCGGCCTGGTGATCAGCCGCGATTTCGAACTGATCGCGCGCATCCGCAGGTTGTCGAATTTCGGCATCAACCTCGATCCGCACGAAGTGACGCCCGTGGGCCAGGTGGAAGTTCCTGGCGTCAACGCCAAGATGTCGGAGTATCACGCCGCGATCGGGCTGGCCAATCTTGCCAGATGGCCGGCACTGTCGGCCGCCCGCATCGAACTTTTCGAGCACTACGCCGCAAGGCTCACGGCACTGCCAGGTCTGGCACCGGCCTGGCAACAGGTGCCGGCGGGCATTGTGCGCACGCTCCTGTGCTTCCGTGTCAGGCCCGGCGGTTTGCGCGAAGCCATCGAGGTGGCATGCGCGGCGGCGGGCATCGAAACCCGCCGCTGGTACTTGCCCACGCTAAACCGGCATCACGCTTTTACGCAATTGCCACGCGCCGGCCCGCTCCATGAGTCCGACCGTTTGGGCGAGGAACTGATCGGCTTGCCATTCCATGCGCAACTGGCGAGCACCGATATCGATGCCATTATCGAAGCCGTGTGCCGCGCGGTTGGCCCGGCAGCGTAGGCATTCCGGTCCA
>CAYYFR010000056.1:0-22114 GCA_964470865.1 uncultured Burkholderiales bacterium
CGCACAGTTGCGGGGTTAACCCTGAGACCTATAGTTTTTGTTGAATTATCTGCTCTCCAAACATAGAAAATCCATGCAACTTCCTGCAGATTTGGTAATCTAATGTTTTGAGCCGCAATTGCGGACCTACAAGGAGACCTTGCAATGCAAGAGCAAAACGTAGCACCGATTGAGTTTGCCAATGTAGGTGTGGCGCAGCGGACCAACCGCGTGCTGCGCAACACCTATATGCTGACCGCGATCGCACTGGTGCCGATGGCGCTGGGCGCTTTGCTGGGCTCGCAGCTTTCATTTGGGTTTCTGCGCTCAAGCCCGATCATGGGCGCGCTGGGAATGCTGGCAGTCCTCTACGGTCTGATGTTTTTCATCCAGCGCAACCGCGAAAGTGGTGTCGGCATCGCGCTGCTCCTGGTGTTTACTTCCGTGCTGGGCCTGATGACCGGGCCGTTGCTGCAAAGTGTGCTCAATTTCCGCAATGGCGGCTCATTGATCGCGTTTGCCGTCATGGGCACCGCAGCGGTGTTCTTCGGCATGGCGGCTGTCAGTTCCTCGATCAAGAAACCCTTGACGGGGCTAGGCAAGTTCCTGATGATCGGCGGCATCATCCTGATCGTTGCAGTGATCGCCAACATCTTCCTGCAAATGCCGATCATCTCGCTGGTGCTGTCGGCGATGTTCATCCTGTTTTCTTCGCTGGTGATCCTGTGGCAACTCAATGCGATTGTCACCGGTGGTGAAGACAACTACATTTCGGCCACCTTGAGCCTGGTTCTCAGCATCTACAACATCTTCGTTTCACTGTTGCAGATTCTTGGTGTGGTCGGTGGCAGCCGCGACTAGTCGCATCTGCTGATTAAAAAAGCGGCCTTCGGGCCGCTTTTTTCATGGGCACTCGAATAGCGCGATCGATTCCACGTGCGAGGTGTGGGGAAACATGTTGACCACCCCGGCTGCCTTCAGGCAAAAGCCGAATTCACCGACCAGCATGCCGGCGTCGCGCGCCAGCGTTGCGGGGTTGCAGGAAACATAGACAATCCGGCGCGGCATGCGTTTAGGGTCGTCACGGCCAAGCGAGCAGATCGCCTTGAGCAGTTCGGTCGCGCCCTCGCGCGGCGGATCAATCAGGAGTTTGTCAAACCGGCCCCAGCCCTGCACGCTTTCGGTAGTGGCGACAAACAGGTTGGCCGCCTCGAAGCGGGTATTGCCGGCCAGGCCGTTCAGCGCAGCGTTCTCACGGGCGCGCGCGACCAGCGGTTTGCTGCCCTCGACCCCCAGCACTTCACGTGCATGACGCGCGAGCGGCAAAGTGAAGTTGCCCAGACCGCAGAAGAAATCGCCGATGCGCTCATGCGGTTGCGGATCGAGCAGGCGCAATGCGCGCGATACCAGCGTGGCGTTGATCTGGTGGTTGACCTGGGTGAAATCGGTGGGCCGAAACGGCATGCTTACCGCAAACGCGGGCAATTCATAGGTCATAGGCGGTGCATCCAGCGGCCACAAGGGGATCGCCGTCTCCGGCCCCGCAGTCTGGGTCCAAATCTGTACCGCATGGCACTCGGCGAAACTTTTGAGGCGGTCGGTGTCGGCTTCTGTGAGTGGCGCCAACAGGCGAAAAACCAGTACGTCGACGTTGCTGCCTACCGCCAGTTCGATCTGCGGCATGCGATCCCGAATGGTCAGGCCGGCGACCAGTTCACGCAGTGGCATCAGCAGATCGGCGATGCGCCTGGGCAGTACATGGCAATCGCGCATGTCGGCCACGAAACTGCTGCGGCGTTCATGAAAGCCGACCAGCACCCCGCCCTTCTTGGCCACATGTCGCACCGACAGGCGGGCACGGTAGCGGTATTCCCAGGCAGGCCCCTCGATCGGCCGCAGCATCAGGTCCGGCGTGACCCGACCGATGTGCCGCAGGTTGTCTTCGAGCACGCGTTGCTTGATCGCCACCTGGGTGCGCACATCCGCATGCTGCATCGAGCATCCGCCGCACACGCCGAAGTGCGCGCAGCGCGGTGCCACGCGCGCCGACGAAGCATGAACCAGATGCGAGATTTGCGCATTTTCATACTTCTCGCGGCGTCGATACGGGGAAGCAGTGACGCGCTCACCGGGCAATGCGCCATCGACGAAAATGACCTTGCCGTCGTAACGCGCGACCCCGCGCGCCTCGTGATCGACCGACTCGATTTCAAGTACTTCGGGATAAGTCATGTGCGCCTCACCCCAACTTGACGGGCCGCCTGCATCGGGCCGGTCATGCCACAGCTGGCCAGGCCGCGAGATATTCCTTCCAGTGCACCTGCGGCAAGGCAGACAGTGTGGCGCGCACCAGCGCCTCCTCGCGCGCATGGGCTTCGGCACTCAAGATGCCGCGCATCTTCTGGAAGCGCAGGAACACCAGGTAGGTATTGACGACGTCGGTCTCGCAATAGTCGCGAATCTCGCCCAAGCGACCAGCCCGATACGCACCCCACACCGCCGATCCGTCCATCCCCAGCTTGCCCGGGAAGCCGCACAGCTTGGCCAATGCATCCAGCGGTGCTGCGGCGCGCGACTGGTACAAGGCCAGCAGGTCCATCAGATCGAGGTGCCGCGGGTGATAGCGCGAGATGTAGTTGTTCCATTTGAATTCGCGGTCATCGTCGCCCTGGTCCCAGTATCGATCCGCCACCACGCCGTGTACCAGTCCGCGATAGTGCAGCACCTGGGCGTCGAATCCCTGGCCATTCCATGACACCAGTTGCGGGGTGAACTTGTCGATGCCGTCGAAGAAGCGCTGGATCAGCGTACCTTCGGCATCGTCAGCGCAACCGATGCTCCATACCTTCCAGCTCTCGCCGGCACGCAGCACGCAGGAAATCGCGATCACCCGCTGCAGATACAGCGGCAGGAAATCGCTGCCGTTCTGCGCCCGGCGCTGGTGAAACGCGAGTTCGGCGACATCGTCGTCGGAAAGGTCTTCGGACAGGCCCTGCAGGCGACGCACACCGGCGATGTCGGGCACGGTTTCGATGTCAAACACCAAAACCGGGTTCATGCAACCAGCCCCATGCAAGGGAAAAGTGCGCAGGGTTGGTAGTGCCTGTGCCCGCGGACTGCAATCACCGCGCGATACGCGCAGCGGGCCGGTGGCCGCGCGACCCGGGCCATCAGCGCTGCTCCGGAAGGTACTTGAGCGGGTCGACCGGTTTGCCCTGGCGCCGGATTTCGAAGTGCAGCTTGGGCACATCCGAATCGGTGTTGCCCGCCTCGGCGACCTTCTGGCCACGCGTCACGTTCTGACCCTCCTTGACCAGGAGGGTGCTGTTGTGCGCGTAGGCCGAAAGAAACGTGTTGTTGTGTTTGATGATGATCAGGCGTCCATAGCCGCGCAGACCCTGGCCGCTGTAGACCACGCGCCCCGGCCCCGCGGCCAGCACCGGATCACCTACCTTGGCGGCGAGGTGAATGCCTTTGTTGGTGCCGTTTTCGGTGAACTGGCCGATGATGCGCCCGCTGGCAGGCCAGGCCCACGCTACCTCGTCACTTTCGGCGGGCCGGGCTGGCTCGACCGCTTTGGGTGCGGGCGCCTCGGCGGGCCTGGCTGCGACCACCGGAGGCGGCGCGCTGCGTCCGGAATCACGCTGCATTTGCGCCAGGGTTTCGTCTGAATAAGGCTTCTTGGCACCCGACGGTTCGGTGCGTGGACCCTGGACGCTTGCGCCAGGCGCTCCCGACTGCGCCCCAGGCTGGGTAATCGGCCGCACCACCACCCCCGATTCGGCCAGCGTCGCCGCAGGCGGTATCACCCGCAACACCTGGCCGATCTGGATCTGGTTCGGATTGGCGAGGTTGTTCCACGCCGCGATGTCGCGATAGTCATGGCCGTGGTCGAGCGCGATGCCATACAAGGTATCGCCACGCTTGACGATATAGGTGCCGGCAGCGGCCAGCGCCGGCGGCGTCGCCGCCGGCGCCGCGGGCTTGGGCGCAGGAACGCCGGTGGCTGGCGCACGCTCGATCACCGGCGCGCTCTGGCGCGACGAGCATGCGGCCAGCGCCAGCATGACCATCAAACACAAACCAAGACGCGCAATCGATTTCATGGGGTGTCCACCGTTCTACTTCTCGGTACCGGAAAGCATTGGCACAAAGCGCACTGTATCGAGCCGGGTTTCGATGAATCCGGCCACCCGGCGCTCGACGAGCAAAAGATGTTGTGCCTCGCGACCGACCGGCGCGATCAGCTTGCCGCCGCGCTTCAATTGCTTGAGCAAGTCCTCAGGCACCACAGGCGCAGCGGCGGCGACGATGATGGCGTCGAACGGTGCGGCCTGCTGCAAGCCGGCGTAACCATCGCCAAAAGCCAGTCGAACGTTGGCCAGGCGCAATGAGCGCAAATTGGCACGCGCCTTCTCGAACAGGTTCTTGATGCGCTCAATCGAATACACCTCATCGCACACTTGCGACAACACCGCTGCCTGGTAGCCGCAACCGGTGCCCACTTCGAGCACGCGCGCCAGGCGCCCGCGCGCCGGCAATACCGCCTCGATCATGCGCGCAACGACGAAGGGCTGCGAAATGGTCTGCTCGAAACCGATCGGCAGGGCGGTATCCTCGTAGGCCCGGCTCCACAGGGCCTCGTCGATGAAGCGTTCGCGCGGAATGCGCGACAGCGCCCCCAGCACCGCTTCAGAGCGGATGCCCTGCTCGCGCAAGCGGCGCAGCAAGGCCAGACGAGGCGCGGTCGCAACCGCCCAGTCACCTTCATGAAGTACCCGGCCACCGCGCGGAGCAGACGACGGTGCGACTAGCGTCGCCGTCGGGAGCGTCGGTTTAGGCGCCAAGCCACGTGCGGACATGTTCCACCTGTTCGTAGTGCGTCAGGTCGACCTTGAGCGGCGTGACCGAAACATGGCCACCGGCCACCGCATGAAAATCGGTGCCCGGCCCGTCGTCTGCCGCCGCGCCGGCCGGCCCCACCCAGTACACCGCCTCGCCGTGCGGATTGGTCGCCTTGATCGCAGGTTCTGCCTCGTGACGCCGCCCGAGGCGGGTCGCGAGGATGCCCTTGACCTCGGACAGCGGCAGCGCAGGAAAATTCACATTGAGCAGTGGTGCTCCCCCCAGCGGCTGCCGGGCGGCGCGCGCCACCACTTCACCTGCGAAGTGCGCGGCGGCATCCAGATGTGCATAACCTTTTTGTGCCAGCGAAAACGCAATCGCCGGAATGCCCAGCAGAAAGCCCTCCATCGCCGCGGCGACGGTGCCGGAATAAATCGTGTCCTCGCCCATGTTGGCGCCATCGTTGATGCCGGAGACCACCAGATCCGGGCGGAAATCGAGAAAACCCGTAACCGCAAGATGGACGCAGTCGGTCGGTGTGCCGTTGACGAACCAGAACCCGTTGTAGCCCTTCCTGATCGTCAGCGGCCGCGACAAGGTCAGCGAGTTGGAAGCGCCGCTGTGATTCTGCTCGGGCGCCACCACTGTCAGCTCGCCCATGCCTTTCAAGGCGTCAACCAGGGCAGCAAGACCGGGCGCCAGGTAACCGTCGTCATTGCTGACCAGGATTTTCATTGGGGAATGCTCGGTGAAGAATCCTCATTTTAACAAAGCGGCGCTGTCGAAAGCACCGGCGCCACTCTATTCGCCCTTGATATCGAGCTCGCGAATGATCCGTGTGTAGCGCTCGGCGTCGCGTTTGAGCACGCTGCCGAACTGCGGCGCCGACACGTTGATCACCTCCACACCCATTGCATCCATGCGGGTGCGTACTTCGGGCAGTGCCATCGCCTTGTTGATTTCACCGTTAAGGCGCGTCACCAGTTCGGGGGCCATGCCGGCCGGACCAAAGGCACCGTACCAGACCACCAGTTCATAGCCCGGTACGGTTTCGGCCAGCGTCGGCGCATCGGCCAACAAGGCCGAGCGCGTGGCCTCGGTGACCGCCAGCAGCCGCAGCTTCCCGCTTTTCACATGCGGCAAGGTTTGGGTGCCGGCCGAAAACAACACCTGGGTCTGGTTGGCCACTGTATCCAGCACCGCCGGCGCCCCGCCCTTGTAGGGAACATGCAACATCTGAATGCCCGCCAGCCGTTCCAGCAGCACCGCGCTCAAATGGTTGGTGGAGCCGGTGCCTGCCGAGGCGTAGGCCAGCTTGCCCGGGTTGGCTTTGGCGTAGGCCAGAAATTCCCTCACGTTCCTGACAGGTACCGATGGATGCACCACCATCGTGTTGATCACATTGGCCATCAGAGCGATCGGCGTGAAGTCTTCGACCCCCTTGAAGGGCATGTTTGGCATCAAGGCCGGGTTCATCGCATGCGTGCTCATCGACCCGATCAATAGCGTATAGCCATCGGGGCGCGCCTTGGCGACCAGATTGGAACCGATGTTGCCGGAGGCGCCGGCCTTGTTGTCAACCAGCACCGGCTGGCCCAGGGAGCGGGTCATCTGCTCGGCCAGGGCGCGCGCGAGGATGTCCGTCGAGCCGCCCGCCGCCCAGGGTACGATCAGCGTGATGCTGCGCTCGGGATAGGCAGCCAGCGCGGTTTGCGCACTCAGCGCAAAGGCAAGCAATAGAGGCAGGCGCAACAATCGATGCAGCATGGAATGGGTGTCCTTGATGGATGAAAAAACGTCAAGCGGCATCTGCCGCCAACTGATGCGGCAGTACAGGTGCATTTATCTGCCAACCGCGTAGCCCTGCATGCCGCGCGGATTGGCAGCGGCACGCAGAACCATGCGGCCACGCTTGTCGCGCTCGCGGCTGGCGGCCGACATGCGGCTCTCGGACCAGGCATCGCCAACCACCACGTTGTGACCCATGGCGCGCAGCTCCTCGATGGTCTGGCTGGCAAAGCGCGATTCGACGGTGAGTCGATTGAGATTGGTCTGGCGCGGCCAGAAGGAACTTGCCGAGTGATCGACATGCCAGGCCGGCGCGTCAATCGACTCCTGCAGGTTCATGCCGTGCACCGCATGACGCAGAAAGAATGCCGCTGACCATTGGTCCTGCTGATCGCCACCCGGCGTGCCAAACGCCATGTAAGGCTCACCATCACGCAATGCGAGTGAGGGCGATAGCGTGGTGCATGGCGCCACGCCCGGCATGAGGGAGTTGGGCAGGCCGGCATCGAGCCAGCTCATCTGCAGCCGCGTACTGAGCGCGAAGCCGAGTGCCGGTATTACCGGGCTCGAGGAGAGCCACCCGCCTGACGGCGTGGCAGCCACCATGTTGCCGTGGCGGTCGATCACATCGATGTGGCAGGTGTCACCAACAAACAATTCGCGGGCGGCCCACTCGGCCACCGGCGGCAGGTCGGCGAAGGTCGGCTCGCCGATGCCGTAACGCGTGTCGGCGGCCAGCAAAGTACGCCGACTCACGTCCAGGTCAGGCATGCGCGGCGGCACCCCCGCCGGCAGGCCGGGGCGTAGTTCGCGCGAAGCGGCAGCCTCGACCATGCCCCAACGTGCCTTGAGATAGGCATCGGACAGCAAATCCTGCTGCACGGCCAGTGCTGCGGACGGCGCGCTGCCGTACCAGGCCAGGCGGTCGGCCAGCGCCAGTTTGGCAGCCTCGGCGATACGATGCACGAATTGTGTCGATCCGGGCGCATGCGCTTCAAGCCCGGCGTGGCGCAACATGCCGAGCTGCTGCAGGCATAGCGGCCCCTGACTCCAGAAGCCGCACTTGGCGACTGTGTAGCGGCCGAAATTCAAGGTCAGTGGTTCGCCAACCGCAGCGCGCCAGGCCTGCATGTCCTCGTAGCGCAACAGGCCCTTGTGCTTTTCGCCGCTGCAATCGAACAGCGGTTCGCCGCGATAGAAGGTATCGATCTCGCGCGCCACGAAGCCCTGGTACCAGATGCGCATGGCGGCGTCGATCACACCGGTACGAGTGTCGGCTTCGCGCGCCGCCGCAGTCAGCACGCGCTCGTAGGTATCGGCCACTGCGGGCTGGCAAAACAGCGCACCGGGCAACGGTAGCTTGCCGCCCGGCAACCAGATGGCGGCCGAAGACGGCCATTCCTTTTGGAACAGATCGCGCACCGCGACAATCGCCTGCACCGCGCGTGCGATCAGCGGATATCCATTGCGCGCGTAACCAAGCGCCGGCGCCAGCACCTCGGCAAGCGACCAGGTGCCATGATCGCGCAACATGGTGAGCCACGCACCAAACGCGCCTGGCACGGTTGCCGGCAGGAGGCCGATGCCGGGCACCTGCTCCATGCCCATGGAACGAAAGGCCTGTGCGGTGGCCGCCACCGGCGCGCAACCCTGGCCGCAGATCGATTGCATACGCCCAAGGCGCTCGCTCCACAGCAGGATCGGTACTTCGCCGCCCGGCCCATTGAGATGCGGCTCGACCATCTGCAGCACAAAGCCGCCGGCGACCGCAGCATCAAAAGCATTGCCACCGCGCTCCAGCACGCCCATCGCGGTTTGCGAGGCAAGCCAGTGGGTCGAGGCCGCCACCCCGTGGGTACCGACGATTTCAGGACGCGTAGTGAACATGGGTTTGATTTCCAGGCTGTGATTGGCGCTGCCAAAGCTTGCGGTCAAAGCGCCAGCGGGCGCGTCCCTGGCTGGTTCGACCCTGTCGGCGTCTCCGCCCGATACACCAGGATAGCGGCCGCGAGATCCTCGAGTGCGCTGCCAACCGACTTGAACACCGTGATGTCGCGCGCCTCGGTGCGACCCGCATGTTCGCCGCGACACAAGCCGGTCAGGGTAGCGCAAACATCCGCAGCGCGGAATTTTCCGCTGGCAATCGGTGCCAGCAGGTCGCCGGCCTTCTGCAGCGCCTCGTCGGTATCGATGAATACGCGGCTGCCGACAAAACAGGCGTCGTCGCTCTCGCGCATGGCTGGCGCGAAGCCGCCAATCAAGTCGAGATGGGTGCCGGGCTTGAGCCAGGCGCCATGCACCAGCGGCTCTTCGGAAAGAGTCGCGCAAGTCACGATGTCGGCCGCACCAACCGCCGCCTGCAGGTCTTGCGCCAATTTCGCGTCGATTCCAGCGCTGCGCAGGTCCTCGACCATACGCAGCCCTGACTCACGGCGCCGGGTCCAGACCGTCACCTGCGTGATCGGCCGCACCGCGGAAAAGGCGTGCGGCAACAGCCGCGCGACCCGACCACCTCCCACCACCAGCAGGCGCTGCGCATCGGCGCGCGCCAGGTAGCGCGCTGCCAGCGCCGATGCCGCTGCGGTTCGGCGCGCCGTGATCTCGTTGCCGTCGAGCGTCGCCAAGGGTACGCCGGTGGCGGCGTCCATCAACAGGTAGGCCGCATGCACGCTCGGCAACCCGCGCTCACCATTGGCAGGAAAGATCGACACTGTCTTGATGCCGAGAAAGCCGCCGGCTTGCCATGCCGGCATCAAAAGAATGCTGCCGCCCTGCGCGCCAATGTCGTGGCGATGCCGCAGCGGCACCTCGCAGCCCTCGACAAACATCTTCTGGAGCGCCGCAATGAGCGCCTCGAAGCGCAAGTGGTGACGTGTTTTGGCGGCATCAACGATGTGCATGGAGCGTATTCTGCCGCAAACCTTCAGTCAGGCGTGGCCGGCTTCCACAGGGTCAGTGACAGTGATGCCACGCAGCACAGCATGGCTGCCAGTTGCCAGGGCCCCAGGGGTTCACCATGCATCAGCGCCCCGGCAACCATCGCCACCACCGGCACCATCACCGAGGAAAGTCCCGCCACATTGGCCGGCAACAGCCCGACGATGGCGAACCAGCTCACATTGCCGATGCACATCGGTACCAGGGTGATGTAGGCCGCGACAGCGAGGGTCTGCCAGGACGGCATGAACCAGCGGCCATCGCCCAGCACCAAGGCGCCGGCAATGATGGGTAGCGCGGTCAGCAGCAGTTGCCAGCCGGTCAGCACCAGCACCGGCGTCTGCCATTGATGGCGCTTGATGATCAGGGTCCCGATGGCCCAGCCGATGGCTGCGAGCAAGCCGGAAGCCACCCCCAGAGGCGCGTTGGCATAGGCGCCGAAACCGGGGACCATCAGCATGCCGACTGCCAGACCACCGAGCGCCAGCGCCAGCAGCAAGCGGTGGGACATGCGCTCACCCAGCAGCGCCCATGAAATCAGCGCCACCCACAAAGGCATGGTGAAGCCGAGCAAGGCGCCTTGACCCGAAGGAATCAGAATCGCAGCATAGGTACTGGCAATATTCCACACCAGCATGTAGGCGAACGTGGCTAGCAGAAATCGCGGCCAGTCGCCACGCGGTATGGCAAGCGAATGGCCGCGGGCGAGCGCCAGTCCCAGCAATACCAATCCAGCGGTAGGCACGGAAAACGCACGAAACGTCCAGACCGATACCTCGCGCATGACCAGCGGAAACAGGGGCCAGTTGGTACCCCACACCAGGGTCAGCAACACCAGCAACACGAGGGCACGGCGCGGTATCGCACCGGGGCCCGGTTTGGACAGTGGCATCAGCCCGGACCTGCATCGATACGCGCGTACAGGCCGGTAGGTGCCTGCGCGGTGGACGACAGCGGGCAAACACGCGGCACAACGGCTCTCATTCCAGGTTGCGCCTCAGGCTTTCCTCCACACACGGCTGCACTTGGCCTTGGCTGCATACGGGGATTGTAACGGCTCGTACGACGCGGCCGCGAATATGGAGCCGCTCAATTCTGACTGCGGCCTCGTAGGCCGGCCGCGCTGGCTGCGGGCCGCAGTGCCAGCGGCGCGCTGTGGCGGCAAACCCGGGAACGTCAGTATCTAGCTTGCGCCTGTGCAAGCATGGCATCGATCGCCGCCCGCAGCAACGGGCGCAGGCCTTGCGCCCTGCTTTCGTCGAGTTCGAAGCGGCCCGCCGTGCATGCGTCTTCATCCATGTAGGTACGCCACGCAAGCTCCAGTTGAACCGCATGGATCGACGCCTGAGGGCGCCCGTGCGCGCGCGTGATGTAGCCGCCCTTGAAGCGGCCATTGAGCACCGCGCTGTAATCCGAGAACCTGCGCGCCGCGGCAAGCATGCTCTCCGGGATATCAGGCGCGGCACTGCTGCCATCGGCGCTGCCAAAATTGATGTCGGGCAGGCGGCCATTGAAGTAACGCGGCAACACCGACTTGATCGAATGTGCGTCGAACAACAGTGCGTAACCGTGGCGTGCCTTCAAGTCAGCCAGGGTCTCGGCCAGCTTGGTGTGATACGGCTGCCAATAGAGCGCGGTGCGTTCGGCCACTTCTGCGGCATCGGGCGCCTGATCGTCAAGGTAGA
Organism: uncultured Burkholderiales bacterium; assembly: GCA_964470865.1. Classification (GTDB taxonomy): domain Bacteria; phylum Pseudomonadota; class Gammaproteobacteria; order Burkholderiales; family JAEUOS01; genus JAEUOS01. The sequence goes on from CAYYFR010000056.1 coordinate 11,235, forward strand.
TCGGCTCCCACAGCGCGGTCGAGGTCGGACACAGCTCGGTGTTGTCGGCCCCCGGATAGAGCGGAATACCGTCAGGATCGCGGTTCAGATCGATCAGGTATCGCGAGTTGACCGCCACCAGCAGATTGGCGCCCAGGTCCTGCAAAAAATTGTACAGCCGTGTCAGGTGCCAGTCGGTATCGGCGAGAGTGAGCGCGGCTGGGGTCAAACGCCGTGCCAGCGCCGGCGGCACCTGGGTACCGACATGCGGCATGCTGACCAATAGCGGCAACGGACCGCGCTCGAACAACCAGGTCAAATCCGCCATGCCCAGCCTCTTTCAAGAGTCAGCCTACAACTTGGGCAGCGTCACGCCCTGCTGGCCCTGGTACTTGCCGCCGCGATCCTTGTATGAGGTCTCGCATACCTCGTCGCTTTCGAAAAACAGTACCTGGGCGCAACCTTCCGCGGCATGGATCTTGGCCGGCAGCGGCGTGGTGTTGGAAAACCCGCGGGTCACATAGCCTTCCCACTCGGGCTCGACCGGCGTCACGTTGACGATGATGCCGCAGCGCGCATAGGTACTCTTGCCAAGGCAAATGGTCAACACGCCGCGCGGGATGCGGAAATACTCGACCGTGCGCGCCAGCGCGAATGAATTGGGCGGAATGACGCACACCGCGCCCTTGAAATCGACAAAGGATTTCTCGTCAAAATTCTTCGGGTCGACGATGGTCGAATTGATGTTGGTGAAAATCTTGAATTCGTCGGAGCAGCCGATGTCATAGCCGTAGCTGGATGTGCCGTAGGAGGCGATACGCCGGTGGTCTACCTGGCGGATCTGCCCGGGTTCGAAGGGCTCGATCATCGCCTGTTGTGCCGCCATGCGCCGGATTCACTTGTCGGCCTTGACGCTCATCTCGACCTGGCTCGGTGGTTCACTTCTCGCCGCCCGTCGGCCGCCAGTCGCGCGCGCGGTTCTCGGCGCTGCTGATTTCCTCAGCCGACATTTTTTCGCGCACACCCTCGAGCGCTTTCTCGGCGCCCGGCAGGCGCGGCGAGTCCGACACGATCAGCCATTTCGCCGCTTCGATGCGGTTCTCGCTCGCAACTTCGGGCTTGACATCGGGCGCCACGGCCAGTTGGGCCAGGAAGCTGCCAAGCATCACCTGCGATCGCACAAAGCCGCGCTCCGCGCTTTTGGTCCACCAGCTGACAACCTGCACCGGATCGCGCGCCACGCCGACACCGTTTCTGTAGCGCATGCCCATGATGAATTGGGAGCGCAGATCACCCGCCTCGGCGGCGCGTCGGCCCCACTCCAGAGACTTGGCATCATCAGGCGTGGTGCCGATGCCCTCACTTAAGTACATGGACAGCGAACCTTGCGCGCGCACGCTGCCAAGCTTGGCGGCGCGTTCCATCAACTGAAACGCCCGATTTTGATCCGCCGCCACCCCCTTGCCTTCGGCATAAAGCGCCGAGAGCAGGAACATCGCGTCCGCATCGCCCTTCTTCACGTCGACATTGAGCTCCGTCACTGCGGCCTTGTAGTCGCCCTTGGCCAGCGCGGCCATGCCCTTTTCCGGATCTGCCGCAACGCCGCCCGCTGCAGCCAGAATCAAGCCTGCCAAGAGCAATTTGGTTTCAATGATTCGCATGGATTTCCTTGTACGGCCAAGCAGCGTGCGCCATCGCATCATGTGGTCTTCGACACCACGATATTGGGAAACTTCGCGCTCATGTCCTTCATGCTGTCGGCGATCTTGACCGCCACCTTGCGCGCGATCGCCTTGTAAATCGCGGTCACCTGGCCATCAGGATCCGCTACCACGGTCGGCTTGCCGGAATCGGCCTGCTCGCGGATTTTGATGTCCAGTGGCAGTTGCCCCAACAGGTCGATACCGTAGTCCTTGGACATTTGCGCACCGCCGCCGGAGCCGAAAATCGGTTCGGCGTGGCCGCACGCCGAACAAATGTGCATGCTCATGTTTTCGACCACACCCAGAATCGGAATCCCGACTTTCTCGAACATCTTGAGACCCTTGCGTGCATCGAGCAGCGCGATGTCCTGTGGCGTTGTGACGATCACCGCGCCTGTCACCGGCACTTTTTGCGCCAGTGTCAACTGGATATCGCCGGTGCCGGGCGGCATGTCCACGATCAGGTAATCGAGGTCGCGCCAGTTGGTTTCCTTGAGCAGTTGTTCAAGCGCCTGGGTGACCATCGGGCCGCGCCAGACCATCGGGGTTTCGACATCGATCATGAACCCGATCGAACTGGCCTGTATGCCATGACCTTCCATCGGCTCCAGCGACTTGCCATCCTTCGATTCCGGCCGCCCGCTGATGCCCAGCATCTGCGGCTGCGACGGCCCGTAGATGTCGGCATCGAGCACGCCTACCACCGCGCCTTCGGCAGCCAATGCCAACGCCAGATTGACCGCCGTGGTGCTCTTGCCCACCCCGCCTTTGCCGGATGCCACCGCGATGATGTTTTTCACGTTGGGCAGCAGCTTCACGCCGCGCTGCACCGCGTGTGACGCGATGCGGACACTGAAATTCACGCTGACGCCCCCGGCACCGGGGATCGCCTTGAGCGCCTTGATCACCTCCCGACGCAGGGCATCCACCTGTGATCTGGCCGGATAGCCAAGCTCGACATCTAGGCTGATATCGCTCCCTTCGACGCGTATGTTCTTCGCCGACCGGGTGGTCACGAAATCGCGTCCGGTATTCGGATCGATGACGCTCTTGAGCGCCGCCTGCACCTGTTCGAGATTGATTGGCATTGGTTGGATTCGTTGAGGACTTCGTGCTTGCGCGAGACAATGCGGCAAGACCTAAAGTTTAACGCAAACGCAGCGGGAATCCGCCTAAGCCCTGATAAACTCTAGGGTTTTACGCAAGCAGTCAGGCCACTTCGTCCATGCCCAAGCGGCACCTTTTCGTCACCACCGCCCTGCCGTATGCCAATGGCTCGTTCCACATTGGCCATATCATGGAATACATTCAGGCCGATATCTGGGTGCGTTTTCAGCGCATGCAAGGTCATGTGGTGCATTTCGTGTGTGCCGACGACGCCCACGGCGCACCGATCATGCTCAAGGCAGAGGCCGAGGGCATAAGCCCCACGGAGTTGGTGCAGCGCATCGCGGCTGAGCGGCCGCGCTACCTCGATGGCTTTCACATCGAGTTCGATCATTGGCATTCGACCGATTCGCCGGAAAACGAGCAGTTGTCCCAGGACATCTATCGGCGCCTGCGCGATAAGGCACAGCTGACATACAGCAAATCGATCGAACAGTTTTTCGATCCGCTCAAAAACATGTTCCTGGCCGATCGCTACATCATGGGCGAATGTCCGAAATGCGGCGCCAAGGACCAGTACGGCGATGCCTGTGAAGTGTGTGGTGCGGTGTATGCCCCGACCGAACTGATCGATCCGTACTCGGCGCTCTCTGGTGCGAAACCGGTACTCAAATCGTCGGAACACTTTTTTTTCAAGCTGTCGGATCCACGCTGCACGGCTTTTCTCGAACAGTGGGTCAACCTTCCGGGTCGCCTGCAGCCCCAGGTCGCCAACAAGGCGCGTGAATGGCTCGAGGGCGAGGGGGAGCGTGCGCTTGGCGACTGGGACATTTCGCGTGATGCACCGTACTTCGGCATCGAGATTCCCGATGCGCCGGGCAAGTACTTTTACGTCTGGCTAGATGCGCCGATCGGCTACCTCGCCAGCCTGAAAAACTATTTCGATACGGGCAAGGCGCTCGCGCGCGGCGAGACGCGCAGCTTCCAGGAGTTCCTGGATGCAGAGGACACGCTGCAGATCCATTTCATCGGCAAGGACATCATCTACTTCCACACCCTGTTCTGGCCGGCCATGCTGCATTTCGCGGGCCAGCCGTACAAGGTGCCTGACAACGTCTATGTGCACGGGTTCATCACTGTTTCAGGCGAGAAGATGAGCAAGTCGCGCGGCACCGGGATTTCTCCGCTGCGCTACCTTGACATCGGCATGAACCCCGAGTGGCTGCGCTACTACATCGCCGCCAAACTGAATGCCAACGTCGAAGACGTGGATTTCAATCCCGACGATTTTCTGGCACGAGTCAACAGTGACCTGATCGGCAAATACGTCAACATCGCGAGTCGCGCCGCGGGATTCCTGAGCAAGCGTTTTGCGGGCCGCTTGGCGAGTGAATGGGATGTTGAAGGTCGCCAACTGGTCGATCACCTGCGCGGCTTGGCGCCCCAGATCGCAGCCGAATTTCAGGAGCGCGAATTCGGTCGCGTGATTCGCACAATCATGGGTCTGGCGGACCAGGTGAATCAGTATGCCGATCGTGTCAAGCCCTGGGAGCTTGCCAAGGATCCGGGGCGCAGCACAGAGTTGCAGGTGGCCTGTTCGGTGTTGATCAATTGCTTCGCCTTGCTCAGCCGTTACCTGGCGCCGGTGCTGCCCGACGTGGCGCGCAAAACCGAAGAACTTACCGGGCTTTCACTGGCCGGCTGGGAAAACAGTGCCAACGTGACGTCGATCAAGCCTTACGTACACCTGATGGCGCGCGTCGAATCGAAACAGCTGGATGCCTTGTTCGAGTTGCCTGCCGCGGCGGTCGCGGCGGTCCAACCGCGGTCGCCGGTGGCGTCTGCGGCCGCCAGGGCGACCGCGACCAGCAGCGGCGCGGTGGCACCCGTGGCGCCGAGTTCGCCCCCGGATGCACCCGGCAGCACAACCGAAGACAAAGCCGCCCCGGCAGGCGCGACCATCGGCATCGAGGACTTCGCGAAGGTGGACTTGCGCGTTGCCAGGATCGTCAACGCGGAACACGTCGACGGCGCGGTCAAGCTCATCAAGCTGACACTCGATATCGGCGAAGCCCGGCCGCGCACCGTTTTCGCCGGCATCAAGTCAGCCTATGATCCGGCGACGCTGATCGGAAAGTACACCGTGATGGTCGCGAATCTGGCGCCCCGCAAGATGAAATTCGGGATATCCGAAGGCATGGTACTGGCGGCGAGCGCAGCCGGTGCGCAGTCGCCCGGACTGTATCTGCTGGAGCCGCATCCCGGTGCCCTGCCCGGCATGCGCGTGAAGTGATGTGCGCGGCGTCGCTCACCTAAATGGCGACGATGCCACATCACCCATGCGCGATCAGACCGTGCCGGCCGTCGCGGCGACGACGCTTTATCGCACGTCTGCAGCATTGCGCTCCGGCGCTTGAAAACATGCGCGTCATCCGCTTCTCCCGCGCAACCGTTTTCAAGGAAGATCGTCATGGCCTTTCACCTGCACCCTTTCAAGCCTTACCTCCTCAAGAGCCTGCGCAACTACGACGCCGGCCAGTTCGGCAATGACCTGATCGCCGGCATCACCGTCGGTGTGCTCGCCCTGCCGCTGGCGATGGCTTTTGCGATCGCTTCGGGCCTGGCACCCGAAGCCGGCATTTTCACGGCGATCATTGGCGGCTTCATTATCTCCAGCCTGGGTGGCTCACGCGTGCAGATCGGCGGGCCGGCGGGTGCATTCATCGTCATTGTGTACGGCATTGTGGTCAATCATGGCCTGGCCAACCTGCTGATTTCCACCATCATGGCAGGCGTGCTGCTGTTCATCATGGGGCTGACGCGCCTGGGATCGCTGATCCGCTTCATTCCGGTATCCATCATCATCGGTTTCACCAACGGCATCGCGGTTCTGATCGCACTGTCGCAACTCAAGGATTTCCTCGGACTCAGGATTGACGGCAGGATTCCGGCGGAATTCTTCGCCCTGCTGCAAACCCTGTACGCGCACCTGCACACTATCGACCTGACAACCTTAAGCCTTGGTGCATCCGCGCTGGCCGTGATCATCCTGTGGCCGCTGGTGGTGCAGCGCCTGCCGGGTCGCCTGCGCGGCCTGACGCGCCTGCCGGGCACCATCGTCGCACTGACCCTGGCGACGCTCGCGACGCTCATATGGCAATTGCCGGTCGAGACCATCGGTTCGAAGTTCGGCGGAATCCCGCAGGCTTTGCCAGCCTTCACCCTGCCCGATTTCGACTGGGCAACGGTACGCACCCTGGCAACTCCGACCATCACCATCGCCCTGCTCTGCGCGATCGAATCGCTGCTGTGCGCGCGTGTCGCGGACGGCATGATCGACGACCGGCATGACCCCAATCAGGAGCTGATGGCACAGGGCCTGGCCAACTTCATCGGCCCCTTCTTCGGCTGCATGCCGGCCACCGGAACCATCGCCCGTACCAGCACCAACGTGCGTTCCGGCGCGTGTTCGCCGGTGGCGGGCATTGTCCACGCGCTGGTGTTGCTGGCAATCGTACTGGTGGCGGCCCCGCTGGCGCGCCATGTGCCGCTGGTGGCATTGGCGGCGATTCTGCTTTATGTGGCCTACAACATGGGCGAATGGAGCGAGTTTCCGCGCTTGCGGCAATATTCGCTGCCGTATCGCATTACCATGGTGTCAACGTTCCTGCTGACCGTGGTTCTCGATCTCACAGTGGCAGTGGAAGTGGGATTGGTGCTGGCGTGCGTGTTCTTCATCTACCGTGTATCGAGCCTGACCAGCATCGAAGCGGTGAAGCCGGAAACACTGCCGACCGGCAGCACGATGCCGTCTGGCGTGGCGGCCTACCGTTTGTTCGGCTCGCTGTTCTTCGGGTCGGTCGGCAAACTTGAGGCATTGCTCGAGGTCGATGCCGGCGCGGCGCAGCCGGGCGTGCTGGTACTCGATCTGCACCATGTGATCAATGTCGATACCACCGGTCTCGAAAGCCTGGAAACACTGCACAGGAATCTGGCGCGACGTGGTGCGACCCTTATTTTGTGCGACGTGAACCAGCAGCCGGCTTCGCTGATCGCGCGCGCCGGTTTCATCAACACACTGGGGTCGGCCAACCTGCTGCCGGATCTGCCGGCGGCCATCGAGCGTGCCGGTTTTCTGCTCGCATCGACACGTGGGGCGAGGTCGTCGGCACAAGGCTGATCCGGCACGCGCATGTAGAACAGCATGCTGGCGTCGATGCACCGCGCTTTCAGGCAAACAGCGTGTGCATTTCCCGCAAATAGGCCTGCGCGTCCGGAGCACCTTCTGCCGGCGCCCATGCAGCTATCTCGGTGGCGCCTAGCGGCATATACGGGCCGGCCTTTGCCTCGAAGAACACCGATCCCGACTCGAGCGCCACCAGTGTGTGGAACGTGCCGTGAGGAATATCGAACCCAAGCGCGGCTCCATCGCAGGCAATCACGTCGCGCGAAGCCACTGCACCGAGGGTGTCGAACAGCACCAGGCCGAAGCTGCCCCGCAGGGCGATGATTGTTTCGCTCTTCTCAGCGTCCATATGGCGGTGCGGTCGCACATACGAATCGGGCTCCATCGCGTTGAGCATGCGATTCGCGCGCGCGGCGCCACTGCCGTGGAAGTTGTGATTCTTGCGGCGCCGCGGGACTTGTGCCGCTTCAAGTGCCAGTGCCGCCAGCAGTGTCCGGGTGATAAGCATGAGGTATCCTGAGCAATGTGGATACGCTGATTATTGCAGCCAACTGTTGCGTATCGCATCCGCGACAACGGAATCGGACTCGACATGCGCTATGCGGATCGACTGTTTGGCATGTTCCAGCGCATGCACTCGGCTGCCAGTTTCTCCGGCACCGGTGTTGGTCCAATCGTCAAGCGCCTGGTCGAGCGACACGGCGGCGCCGTCGAAGCGCACTCGGTAGCCGGCCAGGGGACCACATTCCGCTTCAACCTTGGCCCCGAGGCTGACCGCCTGTGAATTCGCTGCGCGCGCGCGCGTACCCCTGGAATCGTCTGGCAGCGTTGCTTGGCATACTGCTCGCAAGCAGTACGGCATTGGCCGCGGTGACCGTGAACGACGACACTGGCAAACCGGTCACGCTGGCAAACCCGGCCAGACGCATCGTCAGCCTTTCACCAGGTGCGACTGAGTTGCTGTTCGCCGCCGGCGGCGGTGCGCACGTGGTCGGCACGGTCGAGTTCAGCGACTATCCGCCAGCGGCCGCCGCTTTGCCACGCGTCGGCAACAGCGCCACCCTCAACATTGAAGCCATCGCCGCCCTTGTACCTGACCTGATCATCGCCTGGCCGCACGGTGCTGCACAGCGTCAGATGGCGCAATTGCTGCGCCTCAAGGTTCCGCTGTTTGTCAGCGACCCGCGCTCCCTGGCGGATGTCGCAAGCGGGCTGGAGAGTTTCGGGCGCCTGACAGACAGCTTAAGCGTCGCAACGGCGGCCGCGCAACAGTATCGGCTAGGCATCGAAACACTGCGCCAGGCCAACATCGGCGCGGCGCCGGTACGGGTTTTCCTGCAAATCTGGAACGCGCCGGTGATGACCGTCAATGATCGCCACCTGATCGCCGATGCCTTGCGCTTGTGCGGTGGACGCAACGTCTTCGGTAATGCGCATGTCCTGGTTCCGACGGTAGGTTACGAGGCAGTGGTTGCGGCCAATCCGGAGACCATTGTTGCAATCGCAGAGCCAGCAACGGCGCGTGTCTGGCTCACAGCATGGGAACGCTGGCCGGGTCTGGATGCGGTACGCTACGGTGCCCGGTTCGCTATCTCCGGGCAAACCATTTCGACACCGACCCCGCGCTTGCTGCTGGGCGCAAGCGCCTTGTGCGATCGGCTCGACCAAACCCGGCGCCGGCGGTCCTGACGGCGACATTACGTTCGGGAATTGCCGATTTCACCTTCACAGTACGTCATATTGCCTTGACTTGACATGATTTTTCGAACACCATTTAACTTATGACCGAGTTAGAAAACCTGGAGCAAAAGGTCGCGCAGTTGGTGACCTTGCACAAGCAAATCAAGGAGGAAAACCGCGATCTGCGCGCGCAGGCAGCCGTGCTGGAGGCCGAGAACAAGCGGCTCGATGGAAAATTGTCTTCCGCGCGTGAACGTGTGGACGCGTTGCTGGCGCAAATGCCCGATACGCCCGAAGAGACCTGAACATGGCCACTGCGAAATCTTCAGTCAAAAACCTGGATGTCACCATTCTCGACCGGCAGTATCGGGTCGCCTGTCCCGACGACGAGCGCGAAAGCCTGATGGCGTCGGTCGCTTTTCTCGACCAGAAAATGCGCGAAATCAAAGGTGCAGGCAAGATTGCAGGTGCGGACCGCATCGCTGTGATGGCCGCGCTCAACATCGCGCATGAGTTGCTTTCGTCGCGCACCGGAGCCGGGTTTGACTTGGCCGAGTACAAGCGTAGAATGAGTTCAATCAATTCGTTGGTTGACGACGCGCTGGCAACCCAGGAAAAGTTGTTTTAGCGACTTGGCAGCGTCGCAAGATTTCGGAGTGGTTTTAAGCCAGGCAAGGGCTTGCCTTAAAACGAATTCCCTGCGGTGTTGGTCAAGGTCTTAAATTCCTTGAACCAATAAGCTTAAAAGCAAGGTTGCTGAAGAATCGATTGCTGTTGTGTGTCTCGTCCGGTCTCATAGCGCAAGCTCCCTGATGGCCAGTTCAAGACCCTGATGTGATCTTCGTGAGGCAGCCAACCTGGACCCTAGGTTCAGGATGAGGGCCTGGCCGCATTGCGGGGAACCCTTTGACCCGATGCACATACCCGCGACCTGCTGCTGGCCGGTGCGTGCATATGAAGACGGCGACGCCGGAATTGCCGGCCGCATGCCGGAACGGAAAAGCGGCGCGTGGCGCCGCTTTTTTTTGATCTCTGAAATGCTTTCAAGATGCGCCGCTGGTTGATGAAATCCGAGCCCGACGAGGTCTCGATAGATGACCTCGCAGCAGCGCCCCGCCGCGATCTGCCCTGGTTCGGCGTGCGCAACTACCAGGCGCGCAACTACATGCGCGACGACATGCAACCGGGTGATCTGGCCTTGTTCTACCACTCCTCGTGCCTGCGGCCGGGCATAGCGGGCATTTGCAAAGTAACGAAAACGGCATTCCCTGACGCCACGCAGTTCGATCCCGCCAGCCCGTATTTCGATCCGAAATCCGCGCCCGGGAACCCGCGTTGGCAAAACGTCGCCGTACGCTTTGTGCGCAAGACCCGGTTGCTTGGACTGGACGAATTGCGCGCCGACCTCAATCTCGCGGGGATGACGATCCTCAAGCGCGGCAACCGGCTGTCGATCACGCCGGTCACCGCGCAAGAGTGGGCACATATCGAGGTTTTGCTGGCACAACCGGCGCCGGCGTGACCTGGATCGCCGGCTACGCCTTGACTGGCGCCTTGATCGGGTTTCTTGCCGGCATGCTGGGCATTGGTGGCGGCATGATGTTGGTGCCGATACTGGCGGCGATGTTCACAGCCCAGGGCCTGATTCCCGAACACAACGTTCACCTCGCGCTTGGCACGTGCATGGCGTCGATCATGTTCACTGCCGCAGCCGGGGTGCGCGAGCATCAGAGGCATGGCGTGGTCGATTGGGGTGTGGCGCGACGCATGGTACCCGGCATGGTCGTGGGAACGTTGGCCTCGACAGCTGCCGCCGGCTTCCTGCCGCAGCGTGCCCTGGCACTGGCCTTCGCGGTGATTGTCTTTGCCGGGGCCACCCAGATACTGCTCGGACGCAAGCCGCCAGCTTCCCGCAGCTTGCCCGCTACCGGCCCGCTATTTGCCGTAGGTGTGATTATCGGCGTCATTTCAGGCTTGGTGTCGGCGGGCGGGGCATTCCTCAGCATGCCATTCATGATGTTCTGCGGAATACCAGTACGCACGGCAATCGCCACAGCGGCAGCCATCAGCATACCCATAGGTCTGGTTGGCACTCTGGGCTACATCGGCAGCGGCTGGAACGTCCCCGGTCTGCCGTCCGGGAGCCTGGGCTTTGTGTACCTGCCTGCACTGGTTGCCCTGGTTGCCGCCAGCACACTGACCGCCCCGTTCGGCGCCCGCGCGGC
>CAYYFR010000056.1:22214-30303 GCA_964470865.1 uncultured Burkholderiales bacterium
TCTTGTCCGGCAGTCTGGGCATCGAGCGTGAACGCGCACGCTTTGTCGGCATGCTGGGCGAGACACCGGTGTGGGCCGCCCACGCAGCAAGCGACCGCGCACCTGAAGGCCATGCCTTCGAGAACATGCGCATGCTGTTCAACCGCTTGCCTGACGACCTGCTGGCGATCGGCGGGCGCGCGGTGCAAATGCTGGAATTCGACCGCACCCATCACTTTTGCGGCGCCTGCGGCACGCCCACCGGGATCCACGAAGGCGGGCGCTCGCGCAAGTGCCCGAACTGCGGTGAAACCTACTACCCGAAGGTTTCACCGGCCATGATGGTAGTCATCAAGCGCGACACGGCGGCAGGTCGCGAATTGCTGCTGGCCCGCTCGGCGCGTTTTCCGCGCGGCATGTACAGCGCGTTGGCTGGCTTTGTCGAACCGTCCGAATCGATCGAGGAATGCATCCATCGCGAGGCCTTCGAGGAAGTCGGCCTCAAGGTATCCAACCTGCGCTACTTCGCCAGTCAAGGCTGGCCATTTCCCAACTCGCTGATGATCGCCTACGTGGCCGACTACGTCAGTGGCGACATCGTGCCGCAGGAGGGCGAAATTGACGACGCCCAGTGGTTCAAGCTCGATGCCTTGCCGTCACTGCCGCATCGACTGTCGATTGCCAGGCGTCTGGTCAACAACGTGATCGCCGAAGTCGCACCCGAGCATCCGGCTTTGCGGGTCTGATGGCGCGTCGCGATTTACCGCACGCTGCGGATTGCGAATGGGATGCGCAATCCCTGGTCAGGCGGATGCGTCGCCAGTTGACAACACTGCGCCACTACCGCCGCCCTCATATTGGCTGCAGCCTTCCACCGCGCAACTCAAGGCAGCGATCCATGGAAGCCGCCAATTCCCGATCATGGGTCGCCACCACGATGGCTGTTTCATAGTCGCGCTTCAACTTCATCATCAGGCTGAAAACACCGGCGGCGCTATCGCGGTCGAGGTTGCCGGTTGGTTCGTCGGCGAGTATGCAGCGCGGCCTGGTGACCAGCGCACGCGCCAGCGCGGCGCGCTGGCGCTCCCCCCCCGAGAGTTCTCCTGGTGCATGCTCAAGCCTGTGTCCCAGCCCGACTGCGCCCAGCACAGTTCCCGCCTCGGCCAATGCCTGTGCGCGCGCCAGCCTGCGGATCAGGAGCGGCATCGCGACATTCTCGGCGGCGCTGAATTCAGGCAGAAGATGATGAAACTGGTAAACGAATCCCAGGTAGCGATTGCGCAATTCGCAACGTCTGGCTTCGGTCATGGCCGCAATGTCCTGGCCGTCCGCAATGACCTGTCCCGCGCTGGGCGCATCGAGCCCGCCCAGACAATGCAGCAGCGAACTCTTGCCCGAACCCGAGGCCCCGATGATCGCAATGGACTCGCCGGCGCGAATTTCAAGGTCGACGCCGCGCAACACTTCAACCGCATCGGCGCCCTGGCGGAAGGTCTTGATCACACCGATCGCCGCGATGACCACGCCGTGATCACTCATAGCGCAGGGTTTCTGCCGGCTTCAAACGCGCGGCGCGCCAACTCGGGTACAGCGTGGCGATCAGGGACATCAAAAGCGCAATACCGATGATGGCGACCATGTCGCCCGCGCGCGGATCCGAGGGCAGGGAATTGATGAAGTAGATATCTTTGGCCAGGAACTGGATGCCGAAAAGGCGTTCGATCGCCGGCACCCACACATCGAGGTTCAGGGCGGTCACAATGCCGACTGCAGCGCCCAGCAGCGTACCAAAGGCGCCCGACACCGCGCCTTGCACCATGAATATCCGCTGGATCGAACCAGGCGTGGCGCCCAGGGTGCGCAGTATCGCGATGTCGGCACGTTTGTCGGTGACTGTCATTACCAGGGACGACACCAGGTTGAATGCAGCCACGGCGACGATCAAGGTCAGAATGACGAACATCATGCGCTTCTCGACCTGCACCGCGGCGAACCAGTTGCGATTGATGCGGCCCCAATCGCGAATCAGCACGTCCGCGTCAACCATGCGTGTAAGGTCGCGTGCAATCAGCGGTGCGTCATAGAGGTCGTCGACCTTCAGGCGAATGCCGGTCACACCTTCCATGCGGAACAGCTTCTGCGCATCTTCCAGCGCGACCAGTGCCAAGGCCGAGTCGTATTCGAAATGCCCGGATTCGAATACGCCGGCGACACGAAACTGTTTCAAACGCGGGATTACCCCCGCTGGCGTGATGTTGCCTTGCGGCGCGATCAGCGTGACTTTGTCGCCAGTTACGACGCCCAGGGCACGCGCCAATTCTGTGCCGAGAACAACGTTGAATTCGCCCGGTCGCAGGTCGGAAAGTTTTCCGTCCTTGACAGCAAGCGAGGCCACGCTACCTTCTCGTTCAGGCAAGACGCCACGAATCACCGCGCCGCGCACCGCATCCGCATTGGTCAGCATCCCCTGTGCGAGCACGTAGGGCGCACCTGCGACCACGCGGGGATGGCGCGCCGCCTGCTTGAGCAGTGCCTCCCACGCGGGTACCGTGCCGGCGGCGCCGAAAATCTCGATATGCGCGACCACCGAAAGCATGCGGTCGCGCACTTCTTTCTGGAACCCGTTCATCACCGACAGCACAACTATGAGGGCCCACACGCCCAGGCCGATACCGGCGACGGATGCAAACGAGATGAATGAGAGAAAACCACCGGCCGTGCCATGCGCGCCCTTGCGTGAACGGACATAGCGTGCGGCGATGAACAACTCAAATGGCAGGCGGATCATTCAAGTACCAAGGGCAGCAATCGAACCCACGATCAAGGTCGGCGTCCTGCACGGCCCCGCATAACTGTCGTGCAGAGTCATGCGCAATTCACTTCCACTCGCCGCGCTGCAATTTTTCCAGCCAGAACAGGCCGATCACGGTCTTGACATCCGTGACACGTCCTTCGCGAACCCAGCGCAGGGCTTCTATGGGATTGGCTGCGAATACCTCAAGGAACTCGCCCGCTTCAAGCGAAGCGGCAAGCAGGGTCAGCTTGCGTGCTGCAAAGACTTCGATGCGCTCGTCCGAATAGGCAATCAGCGGATGAACGGTCGTCAAATGGGTCCATTCCTGCGCCTCATACCCGGTCTCTTCGCGCAGTTCGCGTTTGGCGGTAGTCAGGGGCTCCTCGCCCGGATCAATCTTGCCGGCGGGAAACTCGATGAACTCCCGCCTGAGCGGATAGCGGTACTGCCGTTCCATCACCACACGACCGTCGGCCAGCAGGGGAATCACCATCACCGCGCCGGGATGTACGACGAATTCGCGCACAGACTCGCTACCATCGGGCAAGCGGACGCGATCCGCATTGACCTTCAGCAGCACGCCTTCAAAGACACGCCTCGAATCTATGGTTTTTTCCTCGAACTTGCTCATCGGCGCAGTGCCGCAGTCAGCCGTGTGTGGCAGGCGACTACAGCGATCCCTTCATCGCAGTGATGCACAGCGCCATCAATCCACCCGGCATCAAACCAAGCAACAGAAGCACCAAACCGTTGGCAGACAGCAATAGACGCATCCCGGCGCCGTCGGCAAGAGGCTTGGTGTCGAGCGGTTCATCGAAGAACATGACCTTGACTACCCGCAAATAGTAAAAGGCACCAATCAGCGAAAACAGTACGGCAACCACCGCCAGCCACAGCAGGTCGGCCGCCACCGCTGCCTGCAATACCGAGAGCTTGGCGTAAAAGCCCACAGTTGGCGGAATGCCGGCCAGCGAAAACATCACTATTAACATCATCCAGGCGAACCAAGGACTTCTCGCATACAGCCCCTTGAAGTCATCGAGAGTCTCGGCTTCGAAACCCCGGCGCGTCAACAGCAAGATGGTGCCGAATGAAGCCAGCGTGGTGAGCACGTAAACCAGCACGTAAAAAAGCGCCGAGCCGTAGGCATCGATGATATTGAGGCGGTTGCCGTTGACCACGCCCGACACCAGCCCAAGCAACATGAACCCCATGTGCGAAATGGTCGAGTAGGCCAGCATGCGCTTGATGTTGGTCTGCGCGATCGCCGCCAGATTGCCCAGCGCCATCGACAGCACCGCGAGAATCACCAGCATGGCTTGCCAGTCCGCCGCCACCGCGATCAACCCGCCCACCAGTAGCCGAATCACGATCGCGAAACCCGCCAGCTTGGGGGCGGCGCCGATCATCAGCGTGATGGCGGTGGGCGCACCGTGATAGACATCCGGAATCCACATGTGAAACGGCACCACACCCAGCTTGAAGGCGAGACCCGCGACCACAAACACCAGGCCAAACAAAACCATGCTCTTTCTGGCTTCGCCCGAGGCCAATTCCTTGGCCACCAGATTCAGGTCCAGATGACCGCCGGTACCACCGTAGATCATTGAAATGCCGTATAGCAGCAGGCCGGACGCCAGTGCGCCCAGCACGAAGTATTTGATGGCCGCCTCGGTGGAGATGGCTGAATCGCGATTCAAGGCCACCATCGCATAGAGCGACAGGGACAACATCTCCAACCCGAGATACAGTGTGACGAAATGGTTGGCCGAAATCATCACCATCATGCCCAGCAAGGCAAACATCGCAAGAATGTAGTACTCGCCGCTGAGCAGGTCGCGATCCGCCATGTAGCGCCTGGCATAGATGAAGGTTGTTGCCACCGACAGATAGACGCCCAGTTTGAGCAGGTTCGCCAGCGGATCGGCGACGAACATATTGGAGAACGCGTGTGCGCGGGTCCCATCCACCAGCAACGCCAACGAGATGGCGGCCGCGAGCGCGATGCCGGCGAAACTGATCCACTGCAGAACGATCTTGCGCTCCCGCGGCACCCACAAGTCGGCCATCAAGACCACCAGGGTCGTGATCACGATGACGATTTCAGGGTAGGCGGGAATGAGGCTGGTCATGTTCATGATGGTCGCCGGCGCCTCAAATCTTGCTCTTGGCCACGTGCTTGACCAGCTGGGCCACCGACGCATGCATTATGTCGGTGAATGGTTTCGGATTGACGCCCATGTAAATCACCGCCGCCGCCAATAGCGCCAGAACACTGAATTCGCGGCGATTGATGTCGTTCAGTTTTGCCACATGATCATTGGCAACCGCGCCGAAAATCACGCGCTTGACCATCCAGAGCGAATACGCGGCACCGAAGATCAAGGTTGTGGATGCGGCAAACGCCACCCAGAAGTTGAACTTGACCGCACCCAGGATCACCAGAAACTCGCCGACAAAGCCCGAGGTAGCCGGCAGGCCGCTGTTGGCCATGGCAAACAGGACCGCGAAGGCGGCGAACTTCGGCATGGTGTTGACCACGCCGCCGTAATCGGCGATGTCGCGGGTATGCATGCGATCGTAAAGCACACCGATGCAAAGAAACATGGCGCCGGAAATGAACCCGTGCGACACCATCTGGATGATCCCGCCCTCCACCGCCATGCCGATGAGTTGCCCCTCATTGAACATGAAGAAGCCCAGGGTGACAAAACCCATGTGCGCGATCGATGAATAAGCCACCAACTTTTTCATGTCCTGCTGTACCAGCGCGACCAGACCAATGTAGACCACAGCGATCAGCGATAGGGCAATCATCAGCCAGGCAAGCTCACGGCTGCCATCCGGCACAATCGGCAAGGAGAAGCGCAAGAAGCCGTAGGCGCCGAGCTTGAGCATGATCGCCGCCAGGACCACCGAGCCCCCGGTTGGTGCCTGCACGTGCGCGTCGGGCAGCCATGTATGTACCGGCCACATCGGCACCTTGACCGCGAACGCGGTGAAGAACGCGAGGAACAAGAGCTTTTGCGCAGCCAGCGGCAGTGGCAGAGAATGCCACGCGGTGATGTCGAAACTGCCGCCTGATTTGAGATAGAGGTAGATGATGGCAACCAGGGTCAGTAGCGAGCCAAGCAGGGTGTACAAAAAGAACTTGAACGCCGCATAGACGCGGTTTTGCCCGCCCCAGACACCAATGATGATGAACATCGGAATCAGGGTCGCTTCGAAAAACACGTAGAACAAGGCGCCGTCAAGTGCGCAGAAAACACCGATCAGCAAGCCGGAGAGAATCAGGAACGAGCCCATGTACTGCGCAACGCGAGTCTCGATGACTTCCCATCCGGCCATAACCACCAGCACCGTGATAAACGCGGTCAGGGGAATGAACAGAACCGATATGCCGTCAACACCAAGGAAATACTGGATATGAAAGCGCTCGATCCAGTCGAAACGTTCGACGAACTGGAATTGCGCGGTGGCAGTATTGAAATCAAGCATCAACGGCAAAGTGACAGCGAAGGCCGCGAGCGAACCCAGCAACGCAAGTAGACGCGCGAGCTGCGCGTTACGATCGCCGCCGGTGGCAAAAACCACCAGGCCGGAAACAATCGGCAGCCAGATTGAAAGGCTGAGAATCGGTGCGCTTGACTGCATGAGATTTTGTTGGTTGCCTTACTTTTGCAGGCCGCTGCCGAAAAACGCGAACTTGGTAATCGCAAACCACACCGCGACGATCATCACAAAAGCGTATTGGTAGAGGTGGCCGGTCTGGAAAAGGCGCGTCACGCGCGCGATGAAGCCCACCAGGCGCGCACTGCCGTTGACGATCATGCCGTCAATCAGGCCGACGTCACCTACCTTCCACAAGCCCTGGCCCAGTAACCGAGCTCCGCCTGCAAAAACGATCTCGTAGAAGCGGTCGATATAGTATTTGTTGTCGAGCAGTGCATAGATCGGCGTACACCGGGCGCGAATCGCTGCGGGGATGCCCGGCTTGGCAATATAGAAAAGCCAGGCAAGCGCAACCCCGCCCAAAGCCAGCCAGAAAGGCGCCGTGCTCAGGGCATGGGTCGCCATGCCGAGGGCTCCGTGATGCTCGCGGAACACTTCACCCATCTGCGCCATCACCTTGTGCGCCGGGGCCACGTGAATTGCGCCATCGAAAAATCCGCCGTGCAACATCGGCCCGATCGTCACATAGCCGATCATGAGCGATGGAATCGCCAGCAGAACCAGTGGCAGCCACACCACCCATGGCGATTCGTGCGGCTTGTCGCCATGCCCCAACCCATGATGCTCATCGTGCCCATGCGCGTCATGCGGCACCTCGCCATAGCGCTCCGGCCCGTGGAACACCATGAAATACATGCGGAACGAATAAAACGCGGTCACGAACACCCCGGCCAAGACACACCAGTAGGCAAATCCGGCGCCGGGAATGCTTGAAAAATGCGCGGCCTCGATGATGCTGTCCTTCGAATAAAAGCCGGAGAAGAACGGCGTGCCGATCAGCGCCAGCGAGCCGATCAGCGAAGTGATCCAGGTGATCTTCATGTACTTCCAGGCCCCGCCCATGTAGCGCATGTCCTGGTTGTGGTGCATGCCGATGATCACCGAACCGGCGCCGAGAAACAGCAAGGCCTTGAAAAAAGCGTGGGTCATCAGGTGGAAGATGGCCACCGAGTAGGCAGAGCAACCGAGTGCAACCGTCATGTAGCCCAATTGCGACAGGGTCGAATACGCTACCACCCGCTTGATGTCGTTTTGCACGATCCCAAGAAAGCCCATGAAAAGCGCAGTAATCGCACCGACCACAATGACAAAGGAAAGCGCGGCCTCCGACAGTTCGAACAGCGGCGACATGCGGGCCACCATGAATATGCCGGCTGTGACCATGGTGGCGGCATGAATCAGTGCGGAAATCGGCGTCGGACCTTCCATCGAATCCGGCAGCCATACATGTAGCGGGAACTGCGCGCTTTTCCCCATGGCGCCGATGAAAAGGCAGATGCAGATCGCGGTCAGCACCGTGGGATCGCCCGGCATGTAGGTTAGCGTGACGCTGGCCAGTTTCTTTAGCTCGGGATGCGCAAACACCTCGGTATAGTTCATCGATCCAAAATACGCGAACACCAGGCCGATGCCGAGCAGGAAACCGAGATCGCCAACGCGGTTGACCAGGAACGCCTTGAGATTGGCGTAGATCGCGGTGGGCCGGGTGTACCAGAAACCGATCAACAGATAGGAGACCAGACCCACCGCCTCCCAGCCGAAAAACAGTTGCAGGAAGTTGTTGCTCATCACCAGCATCAGCAT
>CAYYFR010000057.1:0-29837 GCA_964470865.1 uncultured Burkholderiales bacterium
GGAAAAACACCACCAGAGCCAGCAGCCAGAAAAGCAGTTTGACCGCCAGCGCGGCGTGGAGCGGTAATGACATGTTTCGATTGTATCCGCGCGCTATGGCGCGTCAGCCGCGAGTTCCGCCGAAAGCCGCGCCTCTATCGAGACCCCTGGGCGATCAGCTTGCGCACAGCTATTCGGAGGGCATGCCGTTATGGCGTTCCCGACCGCCGCGTTTGAGGTTTTCAAGAATCTGGCGCTTTTGCTCAACCCGCTTTCCCTCGCAAAACACATCCCGCCAGAATTCGAAGTAGTAGCGGTTGATGCGGCTGTCGGAAATTGCGACCCAACCCGAATTGCGCGCCCCTGACCAGGTACCACTTTCACCTGCCTTGCGGCCGTATGCAAAGGTCCTGCGTTCGCCAGTGGCGCAGCGCAGCCCTTCGAAAGTCACGCTTTCGGCTCCGCTCGCGCTACGCACCACCAGCACGTACCGCACCACACCATCCTCGCCAATGGCCAGGCTAGGCTCATCAACCAGAATGGCGTGACTGGTCCAGTCGGTCGGGAAGCGCAGCAATGACCGGGTTTGAGGGTAGGCAGGCATCACGACCTCCTTCTCCACAAACGTATCTTCCTCCCGTTTGGGGACCGACAGACCGGACTGCGCGTGCAGCGCGGGCGGCAGCGCAAGCATCGCGCCGAGCCCTGTGGCCAGGCACAAGCGCCTCGACCATCGCAGCAAACGCTGCAACGTCTGCAGGCTGGCAGCCTGTCGGACTTGGGGCGTCGAAAGCGAAAATCGTCCCCTGCGAGGACAGTTTTTGCCGCATTCGCGGCCCCATAGCCCCGCTCTGGGGCAAGAAGGCGGTGAAAAATGGGCCGCTGCGGTCGATTTGCAGCCGACGCTCCCCAAGTCCGACAGTCTGCTAGGCAAGGTCACCGACCAAAGACGCAAGCACCTCGGGCTCGAGTTCGTTCTTCTGCGCCAGGTACTCAGGATGATCGCAGCCAACTTTCATCTGCGCGCCACTCTTGAGCGCCAAGGCCATTTGCGGAGCCAGCTCGAAGCGCAGGAAATGCACAGCGGAGGTCTTCTCGCTATTTTCCCGCTCAAGGTCCTCGTCGGCGATCGCATAGACGCGCGCCTGCCCTTCGACTTCGACAAACATGCGCCGCTCGACCCCCTTCAGCTTGGCCAGTGCACGCTGACGCTCGGGAACGCTCTCGTACTCGATCAGCATGGTGGCTTTGAAGTTCGAGCCGTCCGGGATCATCGGATTGTAGGTCTCGAGTTCCTCATGGATCCCGGCTTCCTCGAAAATTCGCTCGATGCGCAGCATTTCCTGCACCTGGTAACGAACCGTCAATTCATCTTCGAAGATCAGCGTCATGTGGTCGCCGAGCGCGACACTGCGCACTTTCTTGTGGGCAATCACCCGCGAACGGAAATCGGGGCGCGCTTTCGAATAGGCTTCGAGCGTCATCAGGCTCGAGTGGGTCAGGTGTGGCATGTTCGATAATTCCTTTGTGGTGTCAAATCCCGTAAGCAATGCGCAACAACGACAGCGGATGCTCCATGCGTATTTGGGCAAGATCGTTCTCGCGCATGCCCTGTTCGATGTGATGTCCGGCGAGCTGGCAGTCGGAGCTGATGAAATCCGGGCGCGCATCCGCGGTGCCGGCCATTGCCTTGAACACCGGCTTGCCTATCTTCATCGCGGTCTGATGAAACTCCTTTTTCACACCCCACGTGCCCGAGTGTCCGGAGCAACGCTCCACTGCGTTGACCGTGGTACCGGGCACGAGTTGCAGCATTTCTGCGGTTTTCCGACCGACGTTCTGCACCCGCGAGTGGCAGGGAATATGGTAAGACACGTTGCCCAGCGGCTTCTTGAAATCGGTCTTGAGCAGGCCGTCGCGGTTGCGCAGGATGAAATACTCGAACGGGTCGAACATTGCAGCGGCGACCGCCTTGACATCCGCATCGTGCGGAAACATCAGCGGCAATTCCTGCTTGAACATCAACGTGCATGAAGGAATGGGCGTGACGATCGCATAGCCCGCGCGCGCCAATTTCAAGAGCGGCGGAATGTTCCTGTTCTTGAGCGCCTCGACCGCCTTGAGGTCACCCAGTTCGAGCTTGGGCATGCCGCAACATGCCTCCTTCTCGGCCAAGGTCCAGGCGATGCCGTTGTGCTCCAGCAGAGCCACCAGGTCGTGACCAATGCCGGGCTCGTTGTAGTTGATGTAGCAGGTCGAGAAAACCGCCACCTTGCCAGGCGTGCGCGCGCCGTTCGTGATTGCAGGCTCGGCGCCCTTCTTCGCTCCCGAGCGAAACTTGGTGCTCGCATACTCGGGCACCCATGCGTTCGCGTCGACCCCAAGAGTCATTTCCATGACTTCGCGCGCCAGACGTGTCTTGTTCACCGCGTTGACGGTTTGCGTAACGATCGGAATGCCGGCAAACATGCCCAGCGAATCGGTGGAAGACAGGACCAGGTCACGAATCCGGTTCAAGCCCTGCTCGTGCTTGACCGCCTTGGCGCGCAGCATCAAATGCGGAAAATCGAGGTTCCACGGATGCGGCGGCACATAGGGGCATTTGGCCACATAGCAGACGTCGCACAGATAACACTGGTCGACCACCTTCGAATAATCCTCCTTGGCCACGCCGTCGACTTCCATGGTCGCGCTGGCGTCGACCAGGTCGAAAAGAGTCGGGAACGCCCCGCACAAGCTCACGCAGCGTCGACAGCCGTGGCAAACATCGAACACGCGCTCCATCTCGTGGAACAGTGCCTCCTGATCATAAAACTCGGGATTCTTCCAGTCCAGCGGATGCCGGGTAGGTGCCTCGAGATTGCCTTCACGCATAGCCATGGAATTCCGGAAAAGACGGACCAAACCAACAAAACAAGGCGCGAGCCGCGCAAGCGAAGCAAAGCGAACCCGCGAAGATCAAGGGGCGCAACAGCGCCCCTTGAATCCGAGCAGTTATTCCGGCATGCGCAGCATGTCCGGAATAACCTCTAGTCGACCAGAGTGTCGAGCGCCTTCTGATAGCGATTGGCGTGCGAACGCTCTGCCTTTGCCAGGGTTTCGAACCAATCTGCGATCTCGTCGAAGCCCTCGGACCGCGCGGTCTTGGTCATGCCCGGATACATGTCGGTGTATTCGTGAGTTTCGCCGGCGACCGCTGCCTTCAGGTTGTTGCGCGACGAGCCGATCGGCAGGCCGGTAGCCGGATCACCCACCGCTTCGAGGTACTCCAGGTGGCCGTGCGCATGGCCGGTCTCACCTTCGGCGGTGTTGCGAAACAGATTGGCGACCTCGGTCTGGCCTTCAACGTCTGCCTTGTTTGCGAAATACAGATAACGCCGGTTCGCTTGCGACTCGCCTGCGAACGCATCTTTAAGGTTTTGCTCGGTTTGTGAGCCTTTGAGTGCTGCCATATCGATCTCCGATCAAATCACAGGTGGAAAAATTTCGCACTTGGGTTTCATCCAAGATGCCTTTTGCGAAGCATCTTCGCGCCCAAAGCATCCGGCGGAATTCCGGGCGAACGCTTCTTGCACTGCCCGGATCATAGCGAATGGCGCAGCCATCGCCAATTGTTTGTGTCAATCGAGGGCATAGCCTGAGTCAATCCGCCACTGTCGGTCCTGCGGCTTCTGCATCCGGCGCAGGCTGGTCTGGCGCCCGCGCCGACTCGCTTGGCGTCGTTACGACTTGTCCATCATGCGCCGGCCGCACCCTTTGGCGCAAAAACCGCACGCTTTCACTCTTGCGTTCGAACAGCAGGCGCGAAAGCTCGCTCAAAGCCTGGTCATAGACGGCACGCTTGAACTCGATCACCGTATCCAGTGGTATCCAGTAATCATGCCAACGCCAGGCATCGAACTCGGGATGCTCGCAGGCGCGCAGGCGCACGTCGCAGTCGCGCCCAATCAAGCGCAACAGGAACCAGATCTGTTTCTGGCCGCGATAATTGCCGCGAAAATCGCGTCTGATCCACTCACGCGGCACCTCATAGCGCAACCATTCGCGCGTGCGTCCGAGAACCCGCACATGCTCGGCTTTGAGGCCGGTTTCCTCATGCAGCTCGCGGTACATGGCCTGTTCCGGCGTTTCGCCGTACTTGATGCCGCCCTGCGGAAATTGCCAGGAGTGTTCGCGTACCCGCTTGCCCCAGAAGACCTCATTCCGATGGTTGACGATGATAATGCCGACGTTCGGGCGATAGCCGTCACGGTCGAGCATGAATTTACCCGCTGATCCCTTAAAATTGGCACCATTATAGACACAAGAAAACCCTGAACAAGTCCTCTGCCCGCCAACTGCCGCACCCGGTGTCTTGTCAATTCAACAACTTGAGAAGACCCCGGCGCAACCGCGGCTGTGCTCAGCGTTTTCAACAACTTTCGAGGGGTAACAGCGAGCATGCGTGCATCCAGGTTTTTCATCGCCACCATCAAGGAGGCGCCCAACGACGCCGAGGTCGTCAGCCACCAGCTGATGATCCGTGCCGGCATGATCAAGCGCGCCGCCGCCGGCATCTACTCCTACATGCCGCTGGGCCTCAGAGTGATTCGCAAGGTGGAAGCCATCATCCGCTGCGAAATGGAGCGCGCCGGTGCCATCGAACTATTGATGCCGGTGGTACAGCCTGCCGAGCTGTGGCAGGAAACCGGACGTTTTTCAGGCATGGGGCCGGAGCTCATGCGCGTGAAAGACCGCCATGACCGCGACTTCATCATCCAGCCCACCAGCGAAGAAGTGATCACTGACATCGCGCGCCAGGAACTGCGCAGCTATCGGCAACTGCCGCGCAACTTCTATCAGATCCAGACCAAGTTCCGCGACGAACGGCGGCCGCGATTTGGTGTGATGCGCGGACGCGAATTCACCATGAAGGACGCTTACTCCTTCGACCGTGACGCGGCCGGGGCGGAAAAAAGCTACGACATAATGTTCGAGGCTTACAAGCGGATTTTCGACCGTTTCGGCTTGACCTATCGCGCCGTGACGGCCGATCCCGGGGCCATCGGCGGCTCGCGCTCGCACGAATTCCAGGTCATCGCCGATACCGGCGAAGACGCGCTGGTTTTCTGCCCGCAGTCGGACTACGCCGCCAACATCGAGCTGGCCGAAGCGGTGTCGTTGAGTGCCCGGCGCGCAGCGCCCACCCAGCCAATGCAACTCACGCCTACACCGGGCGCCGCCACCTGCGCCGAAGTCGCGGCACTGCTTGGACTGCCGCTTGCGCGCACGGTGAAGTCGCTGGTGCTGGCAAGCGAGGATCGAGACGCGGCCGGCGCATCCGGCAAGGTGCAGATCTGGCTGTTGCTGTTGCGCGGCGATCATGATTTGAACGAAATCAAGGCCGGCAAGATTGACGGCTTGAAAGGCGGCTTTCGGTTCGCCAGCGTACCCGAGATCATCGAGCATTTCGGCATCAAGCCGGGCTATCTGGGCCCGCGGGCGACGCCCAGGCCGGTGCGCGTGGTGGCCGACCGGACGGTCGCCAACATGAGCGATTTCGTGATCGGCGCCAACCTGTGGGATCACCATATCACCGGTGTCAACTGGGGCCGCGACCTGCCGGAACCGGATCTGGTCGCCGACATCCGCAACGTCCAGGCCGGCGACCCCTCGCCCGACGGCCAGGGTACCCTGGCGATCCAGCGCGGTATCGAGGTCGGGCACGTGTTCTACCTTGGCACCAAATACTCCGAAGCGATGAAAGCCAGCTACTTGGACGAAACCGGCAAGCCGCAATTGATGGTCATGGGCTGCTATGGCATCGGGGTGACGCGCATTGTCGGTGCGGCCATCGAGCAGGGACATGATGCGCGCGGCATCATATTCCCCGACGCCATCGCACCGTTCACGGTGGCGATTTGCCCGATTGGCGGCGACAAATCACCGGCGGTACGCGCGGTAGCGGAGCAACTGCATGACGAACTGAGCACCGCCGGGGTCGACGTGTTGCTCGACGACCGCGGCGAACGGCCCGGTGTCATGTTCGCCGACATGGAGCTGATCGGCATTCCACATCGCATCACCGTCGGCGACCGTGGGCTCAAGGACGGACATGTCGAGTACCAGGGCCGGCGCGACACCGTAGCCACGCCGGTGGCGCTTGCCGAAGCGGTTGCGCTGGTCAAGTCGCGACTCAAGGCGTGAGCCGCTCAGCATTTCCGGCGACGCTGGCAGGCACATTGCGACGCGCAACCAGGTGGGCATGTCGCGCTGCCATGCTGTTGATTCTGGCATCAGCGTACAGCTCAGCCGGCGAGCAACAGTACGAGCCATTGACCGATTCGGTACGCACCGCGCTTGCGGCTGCGGTGCGCGCCGAGCGCACGCCGCCCGAACCGAAATTCGCCAGCCCGCTCGACCGAGCCAACTGGCTGGCCGCGATGGCGGAGCGATTGCCGCTGCGCCACAAGCCCGACTTTCGCAGTCGCGTCGAATTCCTGAAAACCGTGCATTACGAAGCGGTGCGCGCGGGCCTCGACCCGCAACTGGTGCTGGGGCTGATCACGGTCGAATCGGGCTTCAAGAAGTACGCCGTCAGCATTGCCGGGGCGCGCGGCTACATGCAGGTCATGCCGTTCTGGACCCGCCTGATCGGCAACGGCGACGTGCGCGCCCTGTTCGACATGCGTACCAACATCCGCATGGGCTGCGTGATCCTGCGTCACTACCTGGATATCGAGAAGGGCGACATGTTCATGGCGTTGGGGCGCTACAACGGCAGCCGCGGGCGTGCCGAATACCCGAATGCGGTATATGCCGCATGGAAGAACAAATGGGCCTGGGAGCCCGCCGGCCCGCCGGGCAAGCCCGAACCCGGCAATGCACCGGCAGTCGGTGTGAAGCCGCCGCGCTGATCTACTCGCGCTGTTGCCAGCGCGCTTCAAGTCGCGTCAGCGGGTGCGGCCCCTGCAACACCTACGACCTGGTCCGAGTCAATCAACCTGCGTGCGCCGGCCGCATCCGGCGCACCACAAACCACGGTGACGCGCCTCAGCCGAGATGCTTGCCGAAAAACCTGAAAGTACGATCCCAGGCAATTTGTGCCCAGGCCGGGTCGTACTGGGTGATCGGCAAGCGGCGCGGGCCCATTGCGGTTTCGTTGGCGAAACCGTGCTGCGCCAGGTAACGGTGCCCCTCGTAGGCGACGCCGGCGGCGCGCAGCTTTGCTTCCAGCGGATCCACGCTATCGATCGGAAATGCCCCGTCCTGCGTCGCCCAATGCGCCATCAGCGGCGCCTTGATCTTCGAGGCATCGACGAATTCGAGCGGCGGCAAGCCGTACCAGGGGACGCCGGCGTCCATCTCGGGCACCATCGTCGATGCGAGCACGGTGAGGGCACCGCCCATGCAGAAGCCGGTGACCCCGACCTTGCCGCAGCGTTGCTTCAGATACTGCACCGCGCCACGGATATCCTGCGAAGCAGCGTCGCCAAAATTGAGCGCCGACATCAAGTGGTGTGCCTCCTCCGCTTCGATGGTCGACTTGCCGCGATACAGATCAGGCACCAGGGCTACGTAGCCGGCCGCAGCGACGCGGTCGGCTACGCCCCGGATCTGATCATTCATACCCCACCACTCCTGAATCACGACAAGCGCCGGCGCGCCGGCGCTCACGGCCGGCTCGGCCAGGTAGCCCTGCACATTGTGTCCATCGGGGCGCGCAAAGCTGATAGTAGTACCCATGTTTCATCTCCTGATTGTGTGGAATTGAGCAAGTGCGACGGTTGGGCCATCGCGGCATCCTGCGGTCGACCATCCTGCGCGGCTTCATGCATATCCAGACGCAAGCGGTGTCCGTCAAGTGATTATAGAGGCGCGTGGCGCACCGGAACACGCTCTTGGCGGCGGCGGATTTCCTGCTCTTCGCATGCGGCCGCTCAAGCGGTGTCGCGCTGCCGGCCAGGGGCAAACAATGCAGATCCGCCAAGGGCTCGCGCGGGAAAACGGTGTCAGACGATCAGGCCTGGCGACGTATCGCCATGGTGTCGAGCTTCATGCGTTCGCGTACCGGCAGCCCGGAGACCGCCACGCAAGTACGCGCCGGCTTGTGCGGCGCAAAGCGTCGTTCGTACACCGTGTTGACTCGCGAATAATCCTGCATGTCGGTGAGGTACAGCACCACCTTCACCACATCCTGCAAGCTGCAACCGGCGGCGGCGAGAATGCGTTCGGTATTGGTGATCGCCTGCTCGGTCTGCGCGATCACGTCGTCGGACACCACCTGAGCGGTCGCCGGATCGAGGCCCCCCATGCCGGAGGAGAAAACCCAGTCGCCCACCGAGCTCGCATGGGAAAAAGGCCCCGGCGGATTGGGTGCATCGGGTGCGGTGTAGAGCTTGATTTCCTGCATGTCGATTCCTGTCCGAAGTTGTGCATGAAAGGTAGCGCTAACTCAAACGGCGCGGGCGACGCCGTGGCTCTTGAGCCAATCGCGCAGCCGCCCCGCGGTGGCAAAACCATTGATACGATCGGCCAGGCCGCCATCGCGAAACAGCAGCGTGGTCGGCAGCGAACGAATCGCGTAGCGCTCGGCCAACGCCGGGTATCTGTCGACATCGACCTTTGCCGATGCGAGCGCATCGCCGGCTTCGGCAACCACGGCTGCCAGCATCGGCGCGAGTTGCCGGCAGATGATGCAACGCACCCCCGTGAAGGTGACAAGCAGCGGCAACGCCCCCGCCACCAGTGCATCGAACTCGGCCTGCGCGGCAACCGGTGCCAGCGCCGCGCGGCTCATCGCTCAGCCGCCCAGGCCTCGCCACGCTCCTTCAGGTAGCCGCCGAGGAAATCGTCCGCGCCCACGTTAAGGGCGCCGTTGATCAGATTGAACGCATTGCCGGTATTCACCGTTTCGAGCGCCTCGACGATTTCGCCATCGGTGACCGCGGCTGCGCGCAAGGGCACGAAATCCTCGGGCGTGATGCCGTGCGGATCGCCATTGGCCTTGAGCGCATATTCGAACAGCGCCTGCTCCTTCGCCGACAGGCCGATGCCCTGCGGATCGAAACGCAGCGCCGCCTGTACTTCGGCATCGGAAGCGCCGGCGCTTTTCATCGCGGTGGCGTGGAATGACACGCAATAGTCGCAGCGATTGATCTCGGCCAGGGCGGTCATCACCGCCTCCTTGAACTTGACGCTGAGCGTACCGGCACCCAGCAAAGCCGACAGCCGCCGCAGGTTTGCCATGCCGAGCTGCGGAAACGCCGAGTAAGCCTTGAACAGGTTGGAAACCCGGCCCGGGCCGCGTATGCGCTCAAGTTCGTCGTAAAGCGCCTTGCGCTCGCCCTCTGCTTCATCCACCGGTACCAGTTCGATGAAAGGTTGCGGATGATCCTTGCGACTCCACTGCCCCATGTCGGCGCTCCTCGGTTTTGGTGCCGACAATTGTAGCGGGCACCGGCAATCCGGACGGTGTGTCGAAGCATGGGTTGGCTATCGCGTCGTCCGCGGCTATTTCGAGTATGAAATGCCTGCCGACATGGCCCGGCACAAGGCCAATGGTGAACAGGTATATTTCCGCTTCGCAAGCATCTCAGTTACTACCTGTTCCCTATCAGGAACAGTCCGGGAGTCAGCCATGTTCGCAGGCACCACGTTCGAAGAAGCACGCGCCACGCGCAAGCACTACGTCTTGCCCAACGGCACCGGCTTCTTCAAGAGTGAATACATCATCTCCGACGCCGCTAACGCGCCGGCACCGCACGCATTGCTGGTGGAGCAGGACGCCGAACAGGTAATCCTGCCGCATTTCCATGAACAGAACCAGTTTCAGGTCGTCGTCAACGGTGGCGGCACGCTTGGCCGCAGCGAAGTCAGGCCGATCACCGTGCACTATGCCGGCGCCTACACCGGCTACGGCCCGATCACCGCGGGCAAAGAGGGCCTGTGGTATTTCACCTTGCGCCCGATGATGGACAACGGCGCCCAGTTCCTGCCGGAAAATCGCGGCAAGATGAAGCCGTTGCCGAAAAAGCACTACCACTCCGACCCGCTGCCCACCCTGACCGCCGCCCAACTCGCCGCGCTGGAAGCCGTGAGCGTCACCACCGTGCAGCACGATGACGACGGCATGCTGGTGCAGACCATGCGCATCCCGCCCGGAGGGTCGCTTAGGGCGCCGCTGCCGGCCGCAGGGGGTGGCCAGTTCTTCCTCGTGACGGCCGGTGCGGCGAACGTAGCCGGCAAGGCCTACGGCCAGTGGAGTTGTATCTGGGCCGCGCACACCGATGCCGCGCTGGAATTCAATGCCGGCCCCGGCGGCGCCGAAGTGCTGCTGGCGCAATGCCCACGCGCCGACTATCAGCCGACCTTTAGCCCGAATCATTACAAGTATCCGGACTGAACGATCAACAGTCGATGCGGCGCGGGCGCATGCGCACCGCCCCAAGCGCTACTCGCAACGCGCTGCGCGCAAGGATCAGTGATCTCATTTCGCCGGGTCACACGAATCGGTTCGCGATGCTACTTGCCCATCCGGCTGGCAAATTCGGCGGCATGCTCCACCACCTTGTACCCGGTGACGCTCCAGTGCACATGCCCATTGATCAACACCGCGATCATCAGCGCCTGCGTGATCTGGCCGACCGTGAGCCCGGCCTTGAGACCGGCTTCGACATGCGCCCGGGCGCCATCCTCATGGCCGGCGATGACGTCCAGAACAATGAAAATCAGTTCGGTGGTCGCGCGATCGAGATGGCCGTCGGGCGGGTCACGATAGATCGCTTCCCGTGCCGCCAGATAGGCGGCGTATGCGGCCGGCGCGTGGCGTCGCATCGCATCCACCGAGGCCGGCATGGCACCGATGGTTTGCTCGAAATGCTGGACATCGCCTACGTTTTCAGTCATGACCTTGCAGTCTCCTCATTCAAAGCGTCGGGCATTGTTGACCAAAGCGTCGATGCGCCCGAAGTGCAGGACGCAGCGATCGACCACCGCCTGCACCCGATACGGATCGGCGACATCGGTTTCGAGCGCCAGCACCGTACCGGTTGCACTCTTCACCAAGAACATGACAGCCTCGTGAGAGGCATGTTCTTGTCATGAAAATGTAGTGCTCAATACAGGCGCCCCGTAGCGGCGGCGCCTTGACTGAAACGCTGCCGCCTCAATCCGCCTGGCGCCGCAGGAACGCCGGGATCTCGTACTTGTCCATGCCGGCGTTCTGCAGTGCCTCGACCTGGGCCTGGCGGCTGGCACGCCCGGAGCGGAAAACCGCCGGTGTATCGAGCGCATGGTAGTCAACCGCTGCCGGCTGGTCGAACGGCGTGGCCACCGCCATCGGCAGGTTGTCGGTACCGGTGCGCAGCGCCGTTTGCGGCACCAGCACCGGCTTGTCGCCGCGCCGTGCCATGGCGCGCCCGAGACCGGTGGCCACCACAGTGACGCGCAGTTTGTCGCCCATGCCTTCGTCGAACACCGCGCCGCAAATCACATGTGCATCCGGATCGGCGAAGTGCTTGATGGTGTCCATCACCTCCTTGTATTCCTTCATCTTGAGCGACTTGTTGGCGGTGATGTTGACCAGCACACCGCGCGCGCCGCTCAGGTCCACGCCTTCGAGCAGCGGGCTTGCCACCGCCTGCTCGGCGGCGATGCGCGCACGGTCCATGCCTTCGGCATAGGCCGAACCCATCATCGCCATGCCCATCTCGGCCATCACCGTCTTCACATCCTCGAAGTCGACGTTGATCAGGCCCGGCTGATTGATGATTTCCGAGATGCCCGCCACCGCGTTGTGCAGCACGTCATCGGCGGCGGCGAAAGCCTGCTCCATTTCAACATCGTCGCCCAGCACTTCCATCAGCTTCTCGTTCAAGATCACGATCAGCGAATCGACATGCTCGGACAATTGGGTGATGCCGGCCTCGGCCATGCGCATGCGTCGCCCACCCTCGAACAGGAAAGGCTTGGTGACCACACCCACGGTCAGGATGCCCATTTCCTTGGCGATTTCGGCCACCACCGGAGCGGCGCCGGTGCCGGTGCCCCCACCCATCCCGGCGGTGATGAACACCATGTGCGCGCCGTCGAGCGCTTCGCGAATGCGCTCGCGATCGGCCAGCGCCGCCTCGCGCCCCTTGTCCGGATTCGCACCCGCACCCAGACCGGTGGCACCAAGCTGGATCTGCGTTTCTGCGCCGGTGCGAGTCAACACCTGGGCGTCGGTGTTGGCGGCGATGAATTCCACGCCATGCACTTCACGCCGGATCATGTGGGTGATCGCATTGCCACCGGCGCCGCCGATGCCGATCACCTTGATGTTGGTACCGCTGGTTTCCGTTTCCAGAACCTCGAACTTGTTTGGCATGCTGGGATTCTCCTTGACGAATCGAAATTGAACTTGAACCACCGAAAATTGAGAAACCTAGAAATTCGGGGATGCCGGCTGCTCCTGCGCTGCTGCGCCGGTTAGCCGATAGCCCCTAATCACCAGATTTCCCCCACGAAACACCTTCTCCTTCGTAGCCTTTACCTTCCGGAATCGTCTGGCTTCGCCAGCGATTGCGGACAACTCAGACCAGGCAAAAGCAGGTTTTTACTTTTGCCTGACCACTAAAAATTGCCCTGAAACCAGGTCTTCATGCGCCCGGCCACGTTCTTCAGCGAGCCGGTCTTCTGCAGCACGCGACCATGGTGCTGGCGCTGCGCCAGACCTTCGAACAACAGACCGATGGCGGTGGCATGGCGCGGGCCCTTGACCACGTCGGCCAGGCTGCCCTCGTATTTCGGGCTGCCCACCCGCACCGGCATCGAGAACATTTCCTCGCCCAGTTCCACCAGGCCCGGCAGCGCAGCCGAACCGCCGGTCAGTACCACGCCGGACGAAAGCAACTCCTCATAGCCGGATTCGCGCAGGGTCTGCTGGATCAGTTGAAACAATTCCTCGACGCGCGGCTCGATCACCGCCGCCAGCGCCTGGCGGCTCATGCTGCGCGGGCTGCGGTCGCCGATGCCCGGCACCTCGATCATCTCGTCGGCACCGGCCAGGCGCTGCATCGCCACCCCATGGCGGATCTTGATGTCCTCGGCCTCCGGCGTGGGCGTACGCAAAGCCATCGCGATATCGTTGGTGATCTGATCGCCGGCGATCGGGATCACGGCGGTGTGGCGAATCGCTCCCTGGGTGAAAACCGCGATGTCGGTGGTGCCCCCGCCGATGTCGACCAGGGCAACGCCCAGTTCCTTCTCGTCGTCGGTCAGGCAGGCCAGGCTGGATGCCAGCGGCTGCAGAATCAGGTCGCCCACTTCGAGCCCGCAACGACGCACGCACTTGACGATGTTCTGTGCCGCTGACACCGCACCGGTGACGATATGCACCTTGACTTCCAGGCGCATGCCGCTCATGCCGAGCGGTTCGCGCACATCCTCCTGGCCGTCGATGATGAATTCCTGGGTCAATATATGCAGGATCTGCTGGTCGGTCGGAATATTGACCGCGCGCGCGGTCTCGATCACGCGATCGATGTCGTACTGCGTCACCTCGCGGTCCTTGATCGCAACCATGCCGTGCGAATTGAAACTCTTGATGTGGCTGCCGGCGATGCCGGTGAACACACGCGAGATCTTGCAGTCGGCCATCAGCTCGGCTTCCTCGAGCGCGCGCTGGATCGAGCCGACCGTCGTGTCGATGTTCACCACCACGCCCTTCTTCAGGCCGCGCGACTCATGGCCGCCGGTGCCGATGATCGACAGGCGCCCTTCCGGCGTGACCTCGGCCACCACCGCAATGATCTTCGAGGTGCCGATATCCAGACCCACGATCAGGTCCTTGGCGTCGCGCGTCTTGTTCATGCTCATGTTTTTCAACCTTCCTTCATGCGCGGGGTTGCTGCGGTTTGAGCGCGCGCGCGGGCAGCTTCTGCTTGCGCGCCGGCGCGACCACCCTCGGCTTGGCAGGCTTTGTCGCCTGCGCCTGCGCGCGCAAGCCGGGGGCGCGCACGGCGAAACCGTTCGGATAGCGCAAGTCGACTACTTC
This sequence comes from uncultured Burkholderiales bacterium, assembly GCA_964470865.1. Classification (GTDB taxonomy): domain Bacteria; phylum Pseudomonadota; class Gammaproteobacteria; order Burkholderiales; family JAEUOS01; genus JAEUOS01. Next base: position 13,997 of record CAYYFR010000057.1, read on the forward strand.
AACCCGCGTGTTCAGGCGCCCGACGGTGGCGGCATAGTGGGCGACAAAACGTTCAATGCGCGTCTGCACGCTCGCAGCCGCCTGCTCGCGCCCGATCTCCACCACCAGGCCGTCAACCAGGCGCAGGGTCCAGGCCTGCCGCGGCGACAGGGTCAGCACCTGCGGCGCCAGGCCGATGACAGAAAGGCGCTCGCGCAACAACGCGTACTGAAGAGCTACCTCGCGCTGACTGCCTTCCGGGCCGGTCAGAAGCGGCAGACGGGCGCCCAATGCCGCTTCGCCGGCTGCGTTGAATGCTTCGCCGTGGATACTCACAAAACGATTGCCACCCTCGTCATTCCAGCGTGCCAGCGCCCGGTGCTCTTCGAGTCGCACCATCAGGCGGTCCGGCCATTGCCGCCGTACACTGGCGCTGCGCACCCACGGCAATGACTCGAATGCCGCCTTGGTCTGTGCCAGATCGGCGGTAAAGAAAGTGCCGTTGATCTGCGGCACGCAGACCCGCGCCACGCGCTCGGCGGTCACGTGCTCGAGCGGTGTGGCGCCGGCCGCCTGTACCACCACGGTGCGAATCGCGAAGTAGGGTTGTGCCGTCAGCCAGCGTGCCGCTCCATAAGCCAGGAGCGCGAACGCGAGCACCAGCATGGCCGCGGCCAGGCGATTCATGGTTAAGACGTCGTTCCACATATAGTCAATCGGGCAAAAGTGAAAACCTGCTTTTGCCCGGCCTAACCAGAGGCGAATCGCCGGCATAGCCGGTCGATTCGCTTACGCAAGGGCTAGGAAAAAGCGGCTTGTCGCGCGAGTTCATGTGCGCTTCTCCAGGGTCATTGCGAGAATCGCGAGACACAGGTCTTCGTAGCTGATGCCGGCGGCGCGGGCGGCCATCGGCACCAGGCTGTGACCGGTCATGCCGGGCGAAGTATTGACTTCGAGCAGGAAGGCCTGGCCGTCGGCGCGCCGCATGATGTCGATGCGGCCCCAGCCGGCACAGCCTGCCAGGCGAAACGCCTTCAGGGACAGCGCCTTGAGCGCCTCCTCTTCCGGCGCGGGCAGGCCGCAAGGGCAGATGTAACGGGTAGCGTCGCTGAAGTATTTGTTCTGGTAGTCGTAGTTGCCGTCGGGCGCATCGATGCGGATCAGCGGCAGCGCGGTGTCGCCCAGGATGCTCGCGGTGTATTCGGCGCCGGCGATGAATGCCTCGGCCAGTGCCAGGTCGCGGTACTTGTTGGCCGCCAGTTCGTATGCCGCCGGCAATTCGGCTACCACGCTTACCTTGGTCAAACCCAGGGTCGAGCCTTCGCGTGCGGGTTTGACGATCAGCGGCAGGCCGAGTTCGTCGGCAACTTCCTGCCAGTCATCGTCGGGCGCCAATATGCGGTAGCGCGGCGTCGGAATTCCGGCGCCCAGCCAGATCATCTTGGTGCGCCATTTGTCCATGCCAATGGCCGATCCCATCACGCCCGAGCCTGTGTAAGGCATGCCGAGCACCTCGAGCGCTCCCTGCAAGGTGCCATCCTCGCCGCCGCGCCCATGCAGCGCGATGAAGCAGCGCGCGAAACCTTCGCGTTTAAGGTCGGCCAGGTCGCGCTCGGACGGGTCGAATGCATGGGCGTCGACGCCGCAGCTTTGCAAGGCTGCCAGAACGCCGCGCCCGCTCATCAGCGAAATCTCGCGCTCCGATGAAGCGCCGCCCATCAGTACCGCGACGTGGCCGAAGTCATGCATGCGCACGGCCCTCCGCCAGTTCGCGCGGTACGCCACCGATCGAACCGGCGCCCATTGCCACCACCACGTCACCGTCACGGGCAAGGCGCAAAATCGCCGGCGCCATCTCGCCCACCTGTTCGACAAATACAGGTTCGACCAGGCCGGCCACCCGCAGCGCGCGCGCCAGTGCACGGCCGTCGGCGGCCACGATCGGCGCTTCACCGGCCGCATACACCTCGCCTAACACCAGCGCGTCGACCGTCGACAGCACGCGCACGAAATCCTCGAAACAGTCGCGAGTGCGCGTAAAGCGATGCGGCTGGAACGCCAGCACCAGGCGGCGCCCCGGAAAGGCACCGCGAGCCGCCGCGATGGTGGCCGCCATTTCCACCGGGTGATGGCCGTAGTCGTCGATCAGGGTGAAACTGCCGCCGCCGGCCAGGGCAAGCTCGCCGTAGCGCTGGAAGCGCCGCCCCACCCCCTTGAATGCGGCCAGCGCCAGCGCGATGGCGGTATCATCGATACCCAATTCGGTGGCCACCGCGACCGCGGCCAGCGCGTTCTGCACGTTGTGCATGCCGGGCAGGTTGAGCACGATTTCCAGATCGCCGGCCCGCCCTTCGCGACGCACCTTGAAACGCATCTGTCCGTGGTCGGCTACCACCGCCAGTGCACGCACCTGGGCATCCTCGGCAAAACCATAGCTGGTAATCGGCTTGCTCACGAAAGGCATGATCTGGCGCACCGCCGCGTCATCGACACACAGGATCGCGTTGCCATAGAACGGCAGGTGCTGCGTAAATTCGATGAAGGCCTGCTTCAGGCGCGCGAAATCGTGGCCATAGGTTTCCATGTGATCGGCATCGATGTTGGTGATGACGGCGATCACCGGCTGCAGGTTGAGGAACGAGGCGTCGGACTCGTCAGCCTCGACCACGATGAATTCCCCCTGGCCCAGGCGCGCATTGGCGCCCGCCGAGGTCAGGCGCCCGCCGATCACAAAGGTCGGGTCGAGGCCGGCCTCGGCCAGCACGCTTGCCACCAGGCTGGTGGTGGTGGTCTTGCCGTGGGTACCCGCCACTGCGATGCCCTGCTTCAGGCGCATCAGTTCGGCCAGCATCAGGGCGCGCGGCACCACCGGCACGCGCGCCGCGCGGGCCGCCTGCACTTCCGGATTGGAGTTCGAAACCGCGGTCGACACCACCACCGCGTTGGCGCCGGCCACGTTCTGCGGGGCGTGGCCCTTAACCACTGTTGCGCCCAGTGAAGCCAGGCGCAGCGTCGCCGCGTTCTGTGCCAGATCCGAGCCGCTGATCTGGTAACCGAGGTTAAGCAGCACCTCGGCGATGCCGGACATGCCGGAGCCGCCGATGCCGACAAAATGGATGTGCTTGACCTTGTGTTTCATGCACTCTCCGCATATTCAAGGCAAGCTTCGGCCACCTGCCTGGCGGCATCCGGCCTGGCCCACGCGCGTGCACGCTCGGCCATTGCCAGGCAGGCCGCGCGCGTCAGGCCGGCCAAAAGCGCCGCCAGACCGGCCGCATCAAGGTCTGCCTGCTGCACCAGCAGGGCCGCTTGCCGATCCGCCAGATAGCGCGCATTGGCCGTCTGGTGATCGTCCGCCGCGAATGGAAACGGCACGAACAGCGCCGCCACCCCGGCACACGCCACTTCGGCCACCGTCATCGCGCCGGCGCGGCAGATCACCAGGTCTGCGTCAGCGTACTCGCTGGCCATGTCGTCGATGAACTCCACCGGTGTGGCGTCCACTCCGGCGTTGACATAAGCGGTCCGCAAGGCGTCGATTTGCGCTCTTCCGGACTGATGCACCACCGCCGGCCGCGCCTCCTGCGGCAAGCGTGCCAGCGCCTGTGGAACGATCTCGTTGAGCGCCCTGGCGCCGAGACTGCCGCCAACCACCAGCAATCGCAGCGCCCCCTGACGTTGCGCATAGCGCATGGCAGGCGGCACCAACCGGGCAATCTCGGCGCGCACCGGGTTGCCCACCCACACCGCGCGCGGCAGCACATCGGGAAACGCGCACAGCACGCGGTCGGCCAGGCGCGCCAGTACACGATTGGCCATGCCTGCGACCGCGTTCTGCTCGTGCAGCAGCAGGCGGCGGCCCAGCAGGGCAGCCATCAAGCCACCGGGAAACGAGATGTAGCCACCAAAGCCGATCACCGCGGCCGGCCGGCGCCGCAGCATGATCAAAAGCGCCTGCCACAGTGCGAACAGCAAGCGCAGCGGCAGCATGAGCCGGGTCACGAGGCCCTTGCCGCGCAGCCCGCTGAAGGCGATCCACGCCATCTCGTAGCCGTGCCGCGGCACCAGTTCGGCCTCCATGCCGGTGCGACTGCCGATCCACAACACGCGGCAGCCGCGCTCGACCAGCAGTTCAGCCACCGCCAGCGCAGGGAACACATGGCCGCCGGTGCCGCCGGCCATCACGATCACCAGCGGCATGCGCGCGCGGGTCACCGGATCAAGCGCCAGATTGATGCGGGTGTTCTGGTTGATCATGTCGCAAGCCCGCGCATCAGCCGCCGATTCTCGTAATCCACGCGCAACAGAATCGCCAGAGCGATGCAGTTGGTGAGAATGCCGCTGCCGCCAAAGCTCATCAGCGGCAAGGTCAGGCCCTTGGTCGGCAGAACGCCCATGTTCACACCCATGTTGATCAGGGTCTGCACACCCAGCCAAAGGCCGATGCCTTGCGCCACCAGCGCCGGAAAGGTGCGCTCGAGCGCCAGCGACTGGCGCCCGATGACGATCGCCCGGCGCACCAGCCAGAAGAACATCAGGATGATCGTGAGCACGCCGATCAAGCCTAACTCCTCGGCGATCACCGCCAGCAGGAAGTCGGTGTGCGCCTCCGGCAGGTAGAACAGCTTCTCGACCGAGGCGCCCAGTCCGACCCCAAACCATTCGCCGCGCCCGAAGGCGATCAGCGCATGCGACAACTGATAGCCCTTGCCGAAAGCGTCGCTCCATGGATCCATGAAGCCGATGATGCGTTGCCGCCGATACTCCGAAAAAATGATCAGGAGCGCGAAGCTGCCGATGAGAAACAACAGCAGGCCGAAGAACAGCCGGGCGTTCATGCCGCCCAGGAACAGGATGCCGATGGCGATCATCACGATCACCACGAAGGCGCCCAGATCCGGTTCGCGCAGCAGGAGCCAGCCCACGAACACCATGGCGCCGGCCATCGGCAGGAAGCCATGCTTGAACGAGTGCATCACCGCCGCCTTGCGCACGGTGTAGTCGGCCGCGTACAGCACCGCGAACAGTTTCATCAGTTCGGAGGGCTGCATGTTCATCAGCCCCAGAGGAATCCAGCGCCGCGCGCCGTTGACGCTCTTGCCGATGCCGGGAATCAGCACCAGCACCAGCAGCACCACGCCCAGCAGAAACAGCGGCAGCGCGAATCGCTGCAGGGTCGCCAGCGGAATCTGGAAGGCCAGGTAGGCGGCGATCAGCCCCAGTGCCAGCGAGAGGGAATGGCGCAGCAGAAAATAATGCGCGCGGTTGCCGGTGAACTTCGAGCCTTCGGCGAATGCGATCGAGGCCGAGTACACCATCACCATGCCGATCAGCAGCAACAGGACCGAGACCCACAATACGCCCTGGTCGTAGTCGGAAAAGCGCGCCGGCGCCAGCCCCTGCCCGCCGCTGCCGAAGCCGCGGCGTGTGCTGCCCAAAGCGGCTTCACGCATCGAAGCTACCCCGATTCAAGCCACGCACCGCAGCTACGAACACCGAGGCGCGCTGCTCGTAGCTTGCGAACATGTCGAAGCTGGCGCAAGCCGGTGACAGCAAAACCGTGTCGCCCGGCCGCGCCCGCGCCGCCGCCCCTCGCACCGCACCCTCAAGGTCGGCGCAGTCGATCAAGTCCGCGCCTGACGCCAACAGCGCGGCGCGGATCAGCGGCGCATCGCGCCCGATCAGGAGCACCGCGCGACAGTGGCGTGCCACCGCGGCTGCCAGCGGCCGGAAATCCTGCCCCTTGCCGTCACCGCCGGCGATCAGAACGATGCGCGCCTGCGCTTCCATTTCATCGCCCAGGCCGGCCAGCGCAGCCAGGGTGGCGCCCACGTTGGTGCCCTTGCTGTCGTCAACATAGGTGACACCGGCAATGTTTGCCACCGCCTGTACCCGATGCGGCAGGCCCGCATAGTCGGCCAGGCCCTTGAGCATGGGCGCCAGCGGCACATCGATGGCGCGATTGAGCGCAAGTGCGGCCAGTGCATTGGCCGCATTGTGCAAGCCGCGTACGCCGAGCGCCTCCTGCGGCATCAGGCGTTGCGGCGTGCCTTCCTCGGCCGCGCCGCTCGCGGCCACGCCGCATGCCAGCCAGGTGAGCCCGCCGGGTCGCCCTTCGCGCAGCATGCCGAAGTCGCTGGCCAGTCGCGGGGCGTCGGTACCGAAAGTGAATACCGCGGGCGCTACGTCCCTGCGGCTTTTCGGTACGAAAGGCCGGCGCATCCCGAGCGAACGCGCGTCGTCGCGATTGAGCACCTGAATCGCGGCGCCGAGGAAAATGCGCGCTTTCGCCGCGCAATAATCTTCCATCGACCCATGGCGATCGAGGTGGTCTTCGCTCAGGTTGAGCACCGTGGCGGCATCGGCCTTGAGGCTGGCAGTGGTTTCGAGCTGATAACTTGACAGCTCCAGCACCCACAGATCGGGCAGCTGGTCGCCGCTGCGCGCCGCCGCCCAGGCGTCGAGCACTGCAGGCCCGATATTGCCGGCAGCCACCGCGCGCCGGCCCGCGCGTAGCGCAAGAAAAGTGACAAGCGAGGTGACGGTAGTCTTGCCATTGGTGCCGGTGATGGCCAGCACCCGCGGCAAATAGCCGGTGCGTGCATGCTCGGCCGCCAGCGCCAGGGCGAACAATTCGATGTCGCTTGCAAAAGGCAGGCCGCGCGCCCTTGCGGTGGCCACCGCAGGATCGGTGAGCGGGCCGGCCACCGCAACCCCGGGCGATACCGCGACTGCGTCTTGGCCTTCGAACAAGGCATCAACCAACGGGCCGCAATGACAGGCAGCAGCGGGCCAAGCGTCACGAAACACCGCCAGCCCCGGCGGCTCGGCACGGCTATCGGCCGCGCTGATCAGCGCCCCGGCGGCCGCCAGGTGGCGCGCCATCGACAGGCCGGATTCGCCCAGGCCCAGGATCAGGATGCGTTGGCCATCGAGCTGCATGGCGTTACCTGAGCTTCAAGGTTGACAGGCCGACCAACACCAGCATCATGGTGATGATCCAGAAACGCACCACCACCTGCGTTTCCTTCCAGCCCTTTTGCTCGAAATGGTGATGCAGCGGCGCCATCAGCAAGATGCGCCGCCCTTCGCCGAAACGCTTGCGGGTGTACTTGAAATACAGCACCTGCACGGCCACCGACAGGGTTTCCACCACGAAAACCCCGCCCATGATCGCCAGCACGATTTCCTGGCGCACGATCACCGCCACCGTGCCGAGCGCGCCGCCCAGTGCCAGCGCGCCCACATCACCCATGAAAACCTGGGCCGGATAGGCGTTGAACCAGAGAAAGCCCAGGCCGGCACCGGCCAGCGCGGCACAAAACACGATCAACTCGCCGGCGCCGGGAATGTAGGGAATCAGCAAATACCTGGAGTACACCGCGTTGCCGGTGACATAGGCGAACAGCCCCAGGGCAGACGCCACCATCACCGCAGGCATGATCGCCAGACCATCGAGGCCGTCGGTCAGGTTGACCGCGTTCGATGTGCCGACGATCACCAGGTAGGAAAGGCCGATGAAGCCGAACACGCCCAGGGGATAGGAAACCGTCTTGAAGAACGGCACGATCAGATCGGCCCTTTGTGGCAACTCCATGGTGAAGCCGCTGGCCACCCACTGCATCACCAGCTCCACGGTCTTTTCGGCATTCGGCGTGGACACGGCGAAGGCGAGATAGACCGCGGCGATCAGGCCGACCACGCTCTGCCAGAAATACTTCTCGCGCGCCGACAATCCCTTGGGGTTGCGATGCACCACCTTGCGCCAATCGTCAACCCAGCCGATGGCGCCGAACCCGCAGGTCACCAGCAGCACGATCCAGATGAAACGGTTGCTCAAGTCGCCCCACAGCAAGGTGGAGATGGCGATGGCGATCAGCACCAGCGCGCCACCCATGGTGGGTGTGCCGGCCTTGATCAGGTGCGACTGCGGGCCGTCGTCGCGCACCGACTGGCCGATCTTGTAGGCGGTAAGCTTGCGAATCACCGCCGGCCCGGCAATCAGGGCGATGGCAAGCGCGGTCAGCGTGGCCAGCACCGCGCGCAGGGTGATATAGGAAAACACGTTGAAGGCGCGGATGTCCTTGGCCAGCCAGAGGGCGAGTTCGAGCAGCATCAGTGCGCCCCCGCAGCCGCTGTGCCGGTGAGTGCCGCCACCACGCGTTCCATGCAGGCCGATCGCGAACCCTTGACCAAAAGCGTGGTGCCCGGCTGCGCCAGCTCTATGGCGGCGCGGTTGACCGTGTCGATATCGGCAAAACGCTGTGCGCCGGGCCCGAAGCCTGCGACAGCCGGATCGGTTTCCTCACCCAGCGCCAGCAGGTGATCGACGCCGCGCGACTTGGCATAGTTGCCCACCTCGTGATGGAATTCCGCGCCGCGATCGCCCACCTCCCCCATGCGCCCCAGCACCAGCACGCGGCGTCCGTCGATGCCGGCGAGCACATCGATGGCGGCGCGCACCGAATCGGGGTTGGCGTTGTAGGTGTCGTCGAGCACCACTGCGCCGGCCGCGGAAACCTTTTTCTGCAAGCGTCCGGCGTAGGGCACGAACGCGGCCAGCCCGGCGGCCACCGCGGCCAGCGGTACGCCGGCGGCATGCGCGCAGGCCGCCGCGGCGCAGGCATTGGCGACATTGTGGCGGCCGGCGATGCGCAATGCGATCGCGGCGTTGCCAGCGGGCGTCATCAGCTCGATATGGCTGCCGTAGAGCGCCAGTTCGTAGCGCGCGGTGACGTCGGCGGAGGTCGCCAGCCCGAAATCGACCAGGTTGCGACCACGCGTCAAACCGCGCCAGTAACCCGCATAGGCATCGTCGGCATTGATCACCGCCACCCCATGTGCCGGCAGGTGGGCGAATACCGAACCGTTCTCGGCGGCCACCTCGGCCACCGATTTCATGAATTCCTGGTGCTCGCGCTGCGCATTGTTGACCAGCGCCACGGTCGGTGCGGCGATCAGCGCCAACTGTGCGATCTCGCCCGCATGGTTCATGCCCAGTTCGACCACCCCGATGCGATGCTGCGCCCGCAGGCGCAGCAGGGTGAGCGGCAGGCCGATGTCATTGTTGAGATTGCCTTCGGTGGCGAAAGCGCCGTCGCCGGCGTGCGCGAGGAGGATCGCGCGCAGCATCTGCGTCACGGTAGTCTTGCCGTTGCTGCCGGTCACCGCGATCAGCGGCAAAGTGAACTTGGCGCGCCAGGCGCGGGCCAACGCACCGAGGGCAAGCCGGCTATCGGGCACCACCAGTTGCGCCGCCAGCCCGAGGTCGCGCGCCACCAGCACAGCGGCGGCACCGGCCTTGCATGCCGCAGCGGCGAAATCGTGACCATCGAAACGCTCGCCCGGCAAGGCCACGAACAGGTCTCCGCTACGGATGGCACGACTGTCGGTGGTGACGCGCTCGATCAGGGCATCTTGCCTGGGTGGTGGGGCGCCCAACCAGATGGCAGCTTCGGACAGCAACATCATGCGCGACCTCCGGAATCCTGGAAGCCGCGATTGTCGAGCGCACTTCGGGCAACTTCATGGTCGGAAAATGGCAGACGGCGGCCGCCGATCTCCTGCGTGGTTTCGTGGCCCTTGCCAGCCACCAGCACCACATCGGCTACGCCCGCGCCGCCAATGGCCAGGCCGATGGCGGCAGCGCGCCCGGCGATCAGCCTGGCGTCGCGCGCACCGGCGGCGATCTGGTCGAGTATCTGCTGCGGATCCTCGCCGCGCGGGTTGTCACTGGTGAGGATCACCACATCGGCCAGGCGCGAGGCGACTTCACCCATCGGCGCACGCTTGCCCGGGTCACGCTCACCGCCGCAACCGAAGACAACCCGCAACTGCCCGCCGCGCAGCGTCGCCAGCGGGCGCAGGGTGGCCAGGGCTTTTTCGAGCGCATCGGGCGTGTGCGCATAATCGATCACCACCAGCGGCCGGCCGTCGCCACCCAGCGCATTCATGCGCCCCGGCAGCGGCTTCAACGCAGCCAGCGCCTGCACCGCCAATGCAAGCGGCGCGCCGGCCGCCAGCAGGGTGCCGATCACCGCCAGCAGGTTGGAGACGTTGAACATGCCCCATACCGGCGCTGCGACCGTGGCATGCCCCCAGTCGCCCGCCAGGTCGAATTCGACGCCGTCCGCACCGAAGCGCGGCGCGCGCGCGATCAGGCGGCCTTCGTCGGCCACCTGCGCGGCCGCCGCCGACACACCCTCGATGGTGTAGACGATGCGCTCCACGCCGCCGGCCATGCGCATCAAAAGGCGCAGGCCCATCGGATCGTCGATGTTGATCACCGCGTGACTCAAGCCCGGGTGCAGGAACAATTGCGTCTTGGCCGCCTCATAGGCGGCCATGCTGCGGTGGTAGTCGAGATGATCGCGGGTGAAATTGGTGAACACCGCGATGTCGAAAGCGACGCCGGCGACGCGCGCCTGGTCCAGCCCGATCGAAGAAACTTCCATCGCACAAGCGGTGGCACCGGCATCGCGCATGCGTGCCAGCAGTTCCTGCAGCACGATCGCATCCGGCGTGGTGTTGGGCACCGCCTCGCTGATCGCGGCGAAATGCGCCCCCAGCGTACCGATCACCCCGCATGGCGTGGCGCAGCGCTCCAGTGCCTGCGCTACCCATTGGGTCACCGAGGTCTTGCCATTGGTGCCGGTCACACCGATCATGCTGAGTGCTTCGGACGGCGCGCCGAACACTGCAGCGGCGAGCGGCCCCGCCTGTTTCTTGAGGCCGTCGATCGCCAGGTTCGGCACCTGCCATTGTGCGTTCCAGGCGAAACCCTGACGCTCCCACAGCACCGCTTCTGCGCCGCGCCGCAGCGCATCGCCGATGTAGGCACGCCCGTCGACGGCGCCGCTGTTTCCCGGGTAGGCCAAAAACAGGTCGCCCGGACGCACCGCGCGGCTGTCTGCGACAAGACGGCGCGGCTCGATGCCCGAACGCATCAGCATGGCGAGAATTTCATGCACGCCCAAGGCCGCCACCCGCGATATCGAGCCGATCGCATGTGCCGGCGCACAGCGCGACCCGAGCGACGCGCGCCTTCACATGCTCTCCCGCACTTCGCTGCCATCGGCAGGCAGCACGATCGGCCGCATCGGCGCATCCGGCGCCACGCCCAGGATGCGCAGCGCGCCACCGATGACGCTGGAAAACACCGGCGCGGCGACCTCGCCGCCGAAATACTTCCCGGCGCCCGGTTCGTCGATCATTACCGCTACGATCAGCCGCGGATTCGATACCGGCGCGAAGCCGACGAACGAACCGCGGTACTTCTTCTCGGCATATCCGGCCCCTTCCTGCTTGTGCGCGGTACCGGTCTTGCCGCCGACCCGATAGCCCATGGTCTGCGCGCGCGGTGCGGTGCCGCCGGGTCCGGCCGCCAGTTCAAGCATGTGGCGTACCGCCTGCGCCACCTGCGGATGCAGCACCTGGGTACCGAACGCGGGCGTGCCGCTCTTGACGAAAGTGGCGTCGATGATGTCGCCGTCGCGCGCGAACACGCTGTAGGCGCGCGCCAGTTGCAAAAGCGAGGCCGACAGACCGTAGCCATAGGACATGGTGGCCTGCTCGATCGGCCGCCAGGTCCTGGCCGCACGCAGCTTGCCCGATACCGCGCCGGGGAACTGCACCCGCGGCACCACCCCGAAACCGACCCGGTTGAACATGTCCCACATTTCCTGCCGGTCGATTTGCATCGCCAGCTTGACCGTGCCGACGTTGCTCGATTTCTGGATCACTTCATTGACCGTGAGCGCGCCATGCGGATGGGCATCGCTGATGGTCGAAGCCCCTATGCTGAGCCGGCCCGGCGCGGTCTGGATCACGCTGCCCGGCTTGACCAGCCCGAGTTCGAGCGCCAGGGCCGCGGTGAAGGGCTTGATGGTCGAACCCGGCTCGAAGGTATCGGTCAGCACGCGGTTACGCAATTGCGCACCGGTCAGGTTGGCGCGATTGTTGGGGTTGAATACCGGCAGGTTCGCCAGCGCCAGCACTTCGCCGCTCACCGCGTCGAGAACCACGATGCCGCCGGCCTTGGCGCGGTGCAGTTCAACCGCTGCCTTGAGCTCGCGATAGGCCAGGTACTGGATCTTGCCGTCGAGCGACAAGGCCAGGTCGCGGCCGTCGCGCGGGGTGTCGATGCTCGCCACGTCCTCGATCACGTTGCCGCGCCGGTCCTTGATCACGCGGCGGCTGCCGGCATGGCCGGCCAGTTCGTGCTGGAAAGCCAGTTCGATGCCCTCCTGACCGACCTGGTCGACGCCGGTGAAGCCGAGCACGTGGGCGGCTACCTCGCCGGCCGGGTAGTAGCGGCGGAATTCGCGCTGCTGGTAGATCCCGGGCAGGTTTAGCAGCGTGACCCGCTCGGCCTGCTCGGGCGGCAACAGCCGCTTGAGGTAGACGAATTCGCGATCCTGGCCGGCCAGCTTGCGCTCGAGCTCGGCTACGGGCAGCTCAAGGGTGCCGGCCAGCATGCGCAACTGCTCGCGCGATGCCTTGACATCGTCCGGAATCGCCCACACCGACTTCACCGGCGTGCTCGACGCCAGGATCTCGCCGTTGCGATCGGTGATCTTGCCGCGATAGGCGCTGATCTCGATCACCCGGCTGTAACGCGACTCGCCCTTTTGCTGCAGAAAATCGTTGTTGAACGCCTGCAGATACACCGCGCGCGCGGCAAGGGCGGCGAAGCCGGCGAAAACGATCGCCAGCATCAGGCGCGAGCGCCATGCCGGCAACTGCAATTTAAGCAGCGGGCTGGGCGCCGAATTCATCATTGCGCGGCCTCTTCGGGATGCGCCGCGGACGGCGCGGTCAGGCGTGCCGGCCCCACGAACTGCAGGCGCCGCGCATCCGGCGTACGCATCGACAACTGACGGTTGGCGATGCCCTCGATGAGCGCATGCTTGGCCCAGGTCGATTGTTCCAGTTGCAGTTGGCCCCACTCGACCTCGATGCGCTTCTGCTCGGTACGCGAGCGCTCAAGGTCGATGAACAGCTTGCGCGCCTGGTGGCTCGACGTCACCAGGCCCAGCGCGCACAGCACCAGGACGGCCAGCAGCGCGGCGTTCAGGCGCGTCATGCCGCAAGCCTCTGGATCACGCGCATGGTGGCGCTGCGCGCGCGCGGGTTGGCCGCCACCTCGGGCGCAGCCGCGCGCACGGCGCGGCCGACCAGGCCAAACGCCGGCAGCGGCAAATCGGCGGCGCGAATCGGCACACCCTTGGGCGGCTCCACCGGCGTGGCGCGCGCGCGCATCGCCAGCTTGACCATGCGGTCCTCAAGCGAGTGAAAACTGATCACCGCCAGCCGACCGCCAATCTTGAGGCGATCCATCGCGCTGTTCAGTCCTGCCTGCAATTCTTCAAGCTCCTGATTGACGTGAATCCGTAAAGCCTGAAAGGTGCGGGTCGCGGGATCCTGCCCCGGTTCGCGCTTTGCCCGCGAGCGGAGGACGCCCGCAACGAGGGCGGCAAGCTCGCCTGTTGTAGCCAGTGGCCCCTCTGCGCGGCGAGCAACAATCGCTTGTGCAATCTGAACAGCAAACCGTTCTTCCCCATGATTTTTCAGAACCTCCCCGATCTCCGCTACCGTTGCCGTCGCCAGAAACTGCGCCGCGGTGGACCCGCGCGTGGCGTCCATCCGCATGTCCAGCGGACCATCCCGCCGGAATGAAAAACCACGTTGCGCCAAGTCGATCTGCGGCGACGACACCCCCAGATCCATCAGCACACCATCCACCTGCATCACGCCACATTTGTCCAACACCGCCGCCAGCTCCGAAAACCCCGCATGCACCACCACAAAGCGCGGGTCCATGATGGCGGCGGCGGACTTGACCGCCGCTTGATCGCGATCGATTGCGATCAGGCGAGCGCCGCTGCCCAGGCCGGCAAGAATCAGCCGGCTGTGACCGCCACGTCCGAAAGTGCAATCGAGGTAGGTTCCATCGGCTTTGAGCGCCAGCGCCGCGACCGCCTCGTGCAGGAGAACGGTGACGTGCGGCAGGCCTGCTTCATCATCCACGTAGGGTCTTGCGCTAGAACGAAAGGCCGGCAATCGAGTCCGGCATGCCCTCGGCCAGTGCTTCGGCCTCTTTCTGCCGCAGCGTTGCGGCATCCCAGATTTCCAGATGTGTCACCATGCCCAGAAGCGTGATGTCGCGGTCGAGCTGTGCGGCCGCGCGCAATTCCGGCGGAATCAACAGCCGCCCGGCGCCATCGAGTTCAACATCCATCGCACTGCCCAGGAAAATGCGCTTCCACGCCATCGCCTGCATCGGCCAGGCCGCGATCTTTTCGCGATTTGCCTCCCACACCGGACGTGGATACATGAGCAGGCAGCCGTGCGGATGTTTGGTCAGGGTGAGCCGGCCCTCGCACTGCGATTGCAGCGCGTCGCGATGCCGGGTCGGAACAGTCATCCGCCCCTTGACATCGAGGTTTAGGTTGGAACCCCCCTGATACATGCCTGCTTGCCTCGCTCCTGATACGGTGGCCGGCTTGCGCTCCACATGCCGGCATTCCATGACATCAAAAAGGGATAAAAAGCCGCGTCACCCCACAATTTCCCACTTTAGTGTATGAGAACTTGAATTGCAAGCGAGAGGCCGCGCTTTTTTCAATCAAGACAATGACTTAGATCGCTTTTGAAAACTTCACGTAAAAAGTTTTATCATTTGAAAACAATGATTTACTAAATCAACATTAATGTAATACCTGATAATTAAACTGTACAAAACAACACTCCTCCTGCTGCATTGCACGAAACGGGAACTCGGGGCGGCGTTAGCACTCAAATACCGGGAGTGCTAAAATGAGCCCCTTGCTGATACGCAAGGCATTTAGCTGTTGACACCGGTCACAAGCCGGTCGCCCAACCCGAGATGAGGAGAACCGCAATGTCTGCAAGCTTCGCCCTTACCCCCGCCAATGTATGGAACATGCCGGTGCCTTCGATGGTCGGCAGCATCGATGGCTACATCCAGGCGGTAAGCCGGTTTCCGGTGCTCACCCCGGAAGAGGAATTGCGCTACGCACGCGACTATCGCGAGAAGGAAGACCTGCAGTCTGCCGGTCGCCTGGTACTCTCGCACCTGCGCCTGGTGGTGTCGGTGGCGCGCGGCTACCTGGGCTACGGCCTGCCGCATGCCGACCTGATCCAGGAGGGCAACATCGGCCTGATGAAAGCGGTCAAGCGCTTCGACCCGGAGCGCGGCGTGCGCCTGGTTTCGTTCGCGCTGCACTGGATCAAGGCGGAAATCCACGAATACGTGCTGCGCAACTGGCGCCTGGTGAAAATCGCCACCACCAAGGCGCAGCGCAAGCTGTTCTTCAACCTGCGCAGCCACAAGAAAGGGCTCGATACCTTCACCTCGGGCCAGGTCGATGCTCTGGCGCGCGAGCTCAACGTCAAGGCCGACGACGTGCGTGAAATGGAAATGCGTATCGCCGGTGGCGACACCGCGCTCGAAGCGCCGGTCGAACGTGAAGAGGAAAGCTTCGCGCCGATCGCCTACCTGACCGACGCCGATGCCGAGCCGTCACGCATTCTCGAGACCATCGAGAACCAGGTCAACCGCAGCCAAGGCTTGTCCGATGCATTGGCCTCCCTGGACCAGCGCAGCCGGCGCATCATCGAAAGCCGCTGGCTGCATGAAGATACCAAGCAGTTGACCCTGCACGATCTGGCAGCTGAATTCGGCGTATCGGCCGAGCGGATTCGCCAGATCGAAGTGAAGGCGATGCAGAAGATGAAGCAGGCGCTGGCCGAGCACGCTTGAGCATCTCGGCGGCAAAAGGATACGGGCTCCTCGCGGAGCCCGTTTTCATTGCGCAACTGCGGCTACGCGCAACCGCGC
>CAYYFR010000058.1:0-7941 GCA_964470865.1 uncultured Burkholderiales bacterium
GCACCCCGTTGCGCTCTATCGCCGCGGCCACCAGCCCTTCGGCCTTGATGTCCTCGACAAACTGGCACAGGTACTGCGCACCGGCGCGCCCGCCCACCGGGGTGCCGATGCCCTGTTGAACCGCGGTGAAGCGGCCTTCCAGAATGCGTGAACCGGGCAACCTGTCAGCATCCATGATCAGGCGCGGCTTCAAGCCCGATAGCGCCTCGAGCCCTTGATCGACAAACTGCTGGAACGATGCTTCGATCGTGGGCGCATGCACCAGTCGGGCATGCTTGAGCGTGCGCGCCAGATACAACTCATAGGCACTCTTGTGCATCGCCGAAATGCGTACCCCCGCGCGATCCACCTCGGCGATGCTGTTGAGCGGCGAACCTGCCGGCACCAGGTAGGTCGATTCGATCTCGATATAGGCGGCGCTGAAGTCGATGACATTCGCGCGTGCAGGTTCGACGCCGATGAATGCGGCGTTCCACACGCCGCTGCCGGCGGCCGCGGCGATCTCGCCCGGGGTTTCATAAGGGACGAAGCTGACCGCTACGCCCAGCCTGCGCCCCAGTTCGCGCGCCAGATCCGCCGCCACCCCGCCGGGTTCGCCGCCGGCCAGCGCCGGCTTGACCAACAGGAAATTCGACAAGTTGAGGGCGACGCGAAGCGTTCCCCCGGGGCAAAGTTCGTTGCGAGCGGAGGAGCTTGGTTCTGCGGGCATGGCGAGGTTTCCGTAGGTTGACATGCAAAGGGAAACACTGAACCAGTCCGCAGGTCGAGAAAGTCGCTCTTGCAAAACGTTGAATCGAAACGACTCTTCGTTCGCGGATCCGAATTCCAGGGACTTGCTCAGCGTTATCGAAGGTATGGCTCTGTACCAGGGGCTTTGGAATCAGCCGACGCGCAGCATGACACCAAACCCGGCGATCAGCTCGGGAATCGCCCGATACCAGCGTAGCCGCACGGTCAATGCGCGGCCACTGGCGGCGGCAAACGCGGCAATCCAGTTCCTGGTTTCATGCGCGGAGCCACCGCGCCCGGCCTGCAGCACGCGCGCCTGGCGCTGCGCAGATTGTTCTGGCGTGGCGGTCAGGCGCACGATGATGCGCTCGCGCATCGCGGGGTCCGGGTTGTCGAACGTTGGAATCGGCGGGTCATGCGACAAGGCCGAAACCGCGCACGGGGAAACGCTAGCGCGCACCGGCCCTGTGCGGGCACGCACCGACTGATTGCCTTGACAAACAAACCGAATGAACAAACAATTGATTGTCACCATTCCGAACATGATCCCGAGGAGCTTTTGATGCGTACAAGCAGGTTTTCCTTTTTGCGTTCCGCGCTGGCGGGCGTTGTGGGCCTGGCTTTGGTCGGCGCTGCCGTGGCGCAGCCCAAGTTCCAGTTGCGCTGGGGCCACTACCTGCCCGACGGCCCCTTCCTGCAGCTGGAAAAAGATTTTGCCGCCAAGATCGAAAAGCGCACCAACGGGCAAGTGAAGATCGACATCACCTTCGCCGGCGGCCTGGGCAAGGATACCGAGCTGTTGATGCTCACCGCCCGCGGCGCCATCGACATGACCGCCACCGCGCCGGGCTACAACCCGGATCAGCTGCGCTACTGGCGCGCCTTCCAGACGCCGATGTTGTTCACCTCCACCAAGCAGGTGATCGACCTGCTGGAGACGGTGGTGGCCGAGTTCCCGGCGTATCTGCAGGAAATGGACCGCATTGGCGTGGTGTGGCTGTTCCAGCAACCTTTGGGCGAGTATTTCCTGAGCGGCACCTCCAAGGAATGCGCCAGCGTCGCGAGCCTGCGCGGCAAGAAGGCGCGCAGCTTCGGCGCCGACATTCCCAAGGCGTTCACCGCCATCGGTGCGGTCCCTGTCACCGTGCCGCCGGTGGGCGTGTATGAAGCCATCAGAAGCGGCAACATTGATTATTCGTTCATCAACGCCGGCAATATCCAGTCACTCAAGCTCAACGAAGTCGCCAAGAATCATTGCGGGCCGGTGATGGCGATATCCGGTCACAACATCACCATCAGCAAACGCACCTGGGCGCGCCTGCCACCCGACATCCAGAAAATCTTTCAGGAAGAGGCGCGCGCCACCCAGCGCGAATACATGAACTGGATTCTCGACTTCGAGGCCAAGTCGCTGGTCAACATCAAGGCGCAAGGCGGTGCCGTCATTCCGATCCCGGCAGATGAGTTGAAGAAGTGGCGCGCCGCCGCCCCCGACTTCTTGAGCGATTGGGAAAAAGCCACCGCAGCGGCCACCAATGATGCGGACACACCCAAGAAAGTGGCAGCGCGCTGGCGCCAGCTTCTCGGGCTGTAGCCGCGTGACCGGAAAGCGCTGAACGGGTCGGCAAACAAGGGGTTGATTCAGCGCCTTTCCCAGAGTTGGTCAGAAGCTCATTCCCCCGGTGGGCATGAACTGCAGGCTACACTTTCAAGTACGCGCCACACCACTCTTTCCCGACCGGCAACCCAGGTCGGTCGGGAAGGAGTGGTCTCCTTTCTTTCAGGGCCCGCAAAGCATGAAGCAATTCAACGCGTGGATCGAGAAGCCGGCTTTGGGCCTGCTCCTGATGGGAGCGCTGGGCATGATCACCTCGATGCTGCTCGGCTTCGCCGACGTGGTAGGCACCAAGTTTTTTGGCTGGCCGGTTCCCGGCACACTTGAAATCACCGAGAGCACCATGGTGCTGATCGTATTCGGTGCGCTGGCCTATACCCAACGCCAGCGCGGTCACATTCGGGTGGAGATTTTCTATACCGATCGCGGTCCGCGGGTCAGGGCGTTGATGGATATCGTCACGCACACGGTTGCCATCGCGTATTTCGGTCTGATGGCATGGCAGGGGGTGCAGGAGGCAATCTACAGCCTGCAGATCAGCGAGGCCACCATGGGCACCATTCGCTTCCCGCTGTTTCCCGCACGCGCTCTGCTGGTGGCCGGCACCGCATTGCTGCTGCTGCAGTTGGTCATCGATGTACTGATCGACATTGGCCGCGTGATCCGCGGCGAGGAATCGTTGCCGGCCGCCACACCGCAACCCTTCCAGTAATCGAGCCAGGGCCTCAGATGACACTGCTTTCCCCCGAGACCACCGGCATCATCGTGGTCTCCCTGCTGGTGGTCTGGATGGTGCTCGGCGTGCATATCGGCGTGGCCCTGGGTCTGGCCGGGTTTCTCGGTATCTACCTGTCGGTCGGGCCCGATGCCGCTTTCGCACAAATCGCCGCCGTGCCATTCGGCACGATCAACTCGTTTTCCCTGGCAGTCATACCGCTTTTCATCCTGATGGGCTCGTTTGCCACCGCGTCTGGAATTACCACTGAACTTTTCAGAATGGCCTATGTATGGATCGGCGGCCTGCGTGGCGGCCTGGCGATGGCCACCGTGATGTCCTCGGCGGCCTTCGGCGCGGCTTCCGGCTCGACGATTGTCAACGCTGCCGTGTTCACCCGTATGGCGATGCCGGAAATGGCGCGCTTCGGCTATGACATCCGCCTGAATGCCGGCTGCATCGCCGCCGCCGGCACCCTGGCGGCGCTGATTCCGCCCAGCATCCTGATGGTGATTTACGCGGTGATCACCGAGCAATCGATCGGCAAGCTCCTGATCGCCGGTGTGGTGCCGGGCATTCTGACCGCGCTGATCTATTGCGGGGGCATCTACATCCTGGCGCGGGTGCGCCCCGATCTCGCGCCGCTGGCCAACCTCAAGTTCAGCTGGGCGGAAAGATTGCAATCGCTGCGGGGCGTCTACGGCATCATGATTCTCTTCGTGCTGGTGGTAGGCGGCATCTATGGCGGGTACTTCCCGGCCACTTATGCCGGTGCGGTGGGTGCGTTCGGCGCGTTCCTGATTGCACTCACCAGGCGGCGCCTGGGCTGGAAGTCCCTGATCGAAGTGCTGAAAGAGGCTGCGGTTACCACCTCGGTGATCTTCATCGTGGTGGTGGGCGGCATTCTGTTTGCGCGCTTTCTCACCTATTCGGGGCTGGTGACCACGATTTCCTCCGCGATGATCGGTCTGGGCCTGAGCAAGTACGCCTACCTGTTCGGCTTCGTGCTGCTGTTTACCATCCTGGGCTGCTTCATCGAACCGATCGCCATCATGGTGATGACTCTGCCCATCATGTTCCCGGTGATGAAGGAAGCGGGTTTCGACCCGATCTGGCTGGGCGTGATCGCCGTCAAACTGGCCGAGATCGGGGTGCTCACCCCGCCGGTCGGGCTGAATGTCTTTGTGGTCAAGAGCTCGTCGCCGATACCGGTCACGCTGGGGCAGGCCTTCGCCGGGGTGACGCCATTCATCCTGCTCGACTTTCTTTCGCTCGGGCTCTATGTGGCCTTCCCGGGAATGATCACCTGGTTGCCCAATCTGGTTGCACCCTGATGCCCGCGGTTCGCGCGGTGCCATCGATTGCGCGCGCGGGTTGGCGCACGGATTGTTGCTGACCCAAAAAGCATCACCCACCGCTACGAGGAGCGCCGGCATGAAACGCGGCTACGCCAACACCCCACTGGGACAGATTCACACCTACAGCCATGGCCGCGGTGCGCCGCTCCTGATGCTGCATGAAACGCCGCGTTCGGCCTGGAGCTTCGCGCCCCTGATGAAATCGATGGGGGCCAGGTTCAGTTGCCTGGCGCCCGATACCCTGGGCTTCGGCATGTCGGATGCACCGCCGCCCAAGGGCAAGATCGAGGACCTCGCCCGCAGCATGATTCACGTGCTCGATGAGCACGGCATCGAACGCACCCATGTGCTGGGTTTTCACACCGGCAACAAGATCGCCGCGGCCATGGCGGCGGCCTATCCGGAACGCATCTCGAAGGTGATCCTGGTTGGCATGACCCACAGCCTGGTGGTCTCGCGCAAGGAGCGCAACGCGGCCATCATGAACATCGTGCGCCGCCACATGGGCAACTACGCCGAGAATGCCGATGGCTCGCATCTGCTGCGCAACTGGGCCTCCGACTTCAATGCCTTGGCCGGCGTCTGGTGGAACCCGGCGATCATGACCGGGCGCCGCATCACCGACGCTGCGCTGCGCGGCCAGGAAGCGCGCATGAGCGAGATGATCCAGTGCCGACGCGCCATCGCGCAGGTGTATTCGATGAATTTCGATTTCGATTTCGCCGCCACCTTGCGCCGGGTCAAGGCGCCGACCCAGGTGATCGAATGCCGCGTGCCGGAAGAGGCCCACCTGGGCGCACAGGGCCCGAAGATGATGAAGCTTCTCAAGCACGGCGAACTGGTGTCGCTTGACAACGCCGGCTTTGACGCCACCGAGGCATATGCCGCCGAAATCGCCAAAGCGGGCAGCCGCTTTTTGCTCAAACCATAAGAGGCGAAGATGAAAATCTGGCACCAGAGTTACACCGACCTGACCGTCATGCCGCTTTATCAGAAGACCCTGACCGAACATGCGGCCAAGGTCATGGGCGGTGAAGCCACGGTGGTCGTGCACGGCTTGCGCCCGGGCACCTATGCACCGGGTTGCGCACCGATCGACGCCATCCGCCATCGCTACATCGCCACCATGCTTGAAACCCAGGTCTGCGATGCCGCCCTCATGGCCGAGCGCGAGGGCTTCGATGCGATGGCGATCGGCTGCTTTTTCGATCCGGCCCTGCGCTCCGCACGCTCGCTGGTGAACATCCCCGTGATGGGCCTGGGCGAGACCTGCGCATTGGTTGCCTGCTCCCTTGGCCGCAAGTTCGGCCTGGTCACGCTGTGCGCAGACCAGTCCGCCGACTACTCCGACCTGATGCACGCCTACGGACTCGATCGCCGCTTTGCCGGTGCCATTGCGCTCGACCCGGCGATCGACGAATTCGCACTCGAAGCCGATGAAGCCGCCGCGCAAGCCATCGACAAACGCTTCGATGAAGCCTGTGCCGCGGTGATCCGGCAAGGAGCCGACATCATCATTCCGGCCGATGGCGTGTTGAACGAATTCCTGGTGCGACGCGGCCGCCTCAAGGCGCATGGCGATGTGCCGGTGATGGATAGCCTGGGCGTGCTGTTCCAGCATGCGGCATTCTTCGCACGCATCGCCCGCAGCACCGGATCAGGCGTCAGCCGCCGTCAGCTCTACACCCAGCCATCCGCTGCGATGATCGACCATGTTCGAGGCTTCGCCGGCCAGCGCGATCTCGAAAACGACTTCTCCGGCAAGCCTTGACGCGCGGGCCCTGCCGCGCGACAGCGGCGATGCCTACGAAAGCAGCACCACCTTGCCGAAGATGTCGCGCGAACCCACCAGCCGATGCGCCTGGGCCGCCTGCGCCAAGGGAAAGGTGGCGTGAATCACGGGCGCAAGCCGGCCTTCGGCGACAAAGCGCATGACCGTCCTGATCTCGAACAAAGTGGCGTTGCGCGAACCCACCAACTTGAGCTGGCGGCGAAAGAAGGGAATGATGTCCAGCGGCACCACCTCCCCGGCATGCGCGCCCACGGTGACCATGGTGCCGTCGGTCTTCAGGCATTCGAGACTTTGGGTAAAGACCTTGCCGCCTATGTGCTCCATCACCAGATCGACGCCACGGCCGCCGGTCAGGGCCAGCACCTGGCCGGCGAAATTTTCGTCCAGGGTGTAGTTGATCAGATGGTCGGCGCCGAGCGCACGGGCACGCGCCAGTTTTTCTTCGCTGCCGGCCGTGGCCAATACGGTGGCACCGGCGAACTTGGCCACCTGCACCGCGGCGCTGCCGATGCCCGAGCCCGCCGCCTGGATCAGCACGGTCTGGCCGGCGCGCAGTCCACCGCGATTGAAAAGCACATGCCAGGCCGTGCCGAAAGCGATCTGGCTGGCCGCCGCAGACTCGAAGCTGACCTGCGCCGGCAGCGCGTGGATCGACGCGATCGGCACCTTCGCATACTCGGCGTAACCACCGGGCAACTGCATGCCGAAGAAAGCGCCGGTGGCGCAAAGATTGTCGCGGCCAGTCAGGCAGAACTCGCATTGGCCGCAGGCCAGCCGCGACTCGACCCAAACACGGTCGCCCTCCTTGTGCGTGCTGCCCGGGCTGCCGAGGGCCGCGACCTCACCGGCGAATTCGCGCCCGAGAATGTGCGGGAATGCGAGTGGAATGCGCGCCGTACCGGCCCGCACATCCAGATCCACATGATTGACGCCGACCGCACGCACCCGCACCAGCGCCTCGCCGGGCCCCGGTGTGGGCGCGCTGGTTTCCTCATACACCAGCACTTCCGGAGCGCCAAACTGGTGAAACCAAGCCGCTTTCATCAACATCGAATTCTTCCCTGTAAATGCTCGTACGAATGCAAAGCATCGTCCCCTGCACCGATTGTCTTTTGATACCAGGATTCACGCAACCTCTTCCCTCGAAACCAGGCGACATGCGCGAAAATCGCGCACGCCAACCAACCCCTGCCAAAGGAGCGCCATCGCATGACTGCCGAAACCAGGTTCGACCCGCGTGAACATCGCATGTGTGAAACGCGCTACTTCGACGACTTTGAAGTCGGCGAACGTTTCGTGCTGCCCTCGCGCACCATGACCGACGCCCTGTTCGCGGCGTTCTCGCTGGCCAGCGGCGACAATCATCCGCTGCACTACGACGTCGAGTATTGCCGCGCGCACGGCATGCCGCACATGCTGGCGCACGGCTTCCAGGTGGTGGCGCAAACCTGCCCGGGCGCGGGCATGTTCCCGCACATGGTGGAAGAGTCGCTCAAGGGCTTCATCGAGCAGAGCAGCCGTTTCCTTGGCAAGGTGTTCGTCGGCGACACGCTTTACTGCACCCTGACAATTGCCGAATTGCTGCCCAATCGCAGCACCGGCGTGCTCACCATGCGCTCGACCGTGCACAACCAGCGCGGCGAACTGGTGATGGAAGGCATGCAGAAGTATCTGCTGATGAAAAGGCCCGCGAGCTGAGCGGAAGCGCGACGATTGCAAGCAGGCCGGCGCA
>CAYYFR010000058.1:8041-29608 GCA_964470865.1 uncultured Burkholderiales bacterium
ATGAAAAGGCCCGCGAGCTGAGCGGAAGCGCGACGATTGCAAGCAGGCCGGCGCACATCGACCGGCGGCAAGCGATGGAATGCTTTTTCATCTCTTGTCGCCCAGGATCATTCATGGTGTTGCTGCAGGGTGGCCAGCAGATCGTCCATCAGCGCGCGATCGAAGGCATTGACCGGCGGGTTGTCGAGCAGGATTTCAGCGATCTGGTCGCGGACTGTGTAGCGGATGGCGCTCATGGGTTGGCTCATGCTCGAAAGGTTGAAGGGAGGCCGCAGCGACGGCGCAAGCGAGCGCGCGCGACGAGTCACTTCATTCTACAAAGGCGCGCGCACCATGGGCGCCTGTCCTATCCGAGTAGCGGTGCCGGCCCGAACGCCCTACTATGCATGATCCTTCGCCGCAAAAGCCGCACGTGCCCAACACCAGCCCCCTGCGTTCCCACGCCGCCATCCTGATCGGCGCCTCGCTCTTGCTTACCCTGGCAATGGGCATACGGCAAAGCCTGGGGCTGTTCATGCAGCCGGCAGTGAAGGACCTGTCGTTGGTGGTCGCCGATTTCACCCTCGCCATCGCGGTGCAAAACCTGGTGTGGGGTTTCGCCCAGCCGCTGGCCGGCGCCTGGGCGGTGCGTTACGGCTTTCGCGTGGTCATGACCGGCGGTGCCGTGCTGTACGTGCTGGGGCTCTTGCTGCTGGCCACGGCCAGCAGCTATCTCGGCGTGATGCTGGGTGCCGGGGTGCTGATCGGCGTCGCGCTGGCGAGTGTGGGCTCGGGCATGGCGATGGCAGTAGCGTCGCGACCGGTGTCGGTGGCCCAGCGCAGTTTCGTGCTGGGCGTCGTTTCGGCGGCCGGTTCCCTGGGGCCGATGATCGCCGCGCCGATCGGCCAGGCGTTGAACGCCGAATACGGCTGGCGCGCCGGTGTCTACGGCTTTGTCGCACTGGCGATCATCATCATTCCTTCAGCATGGATTGCCGGCCGCGTCGATCGCGTGGCGATTGCGCCGGCGAGCGCCCACAGCACCGACAGCATTTCCGGCAAGGCCGCCTTGCTAAGCGCCTTCCGGCACGGCCCGTTCATGATCATGGCCACCGCGTATTTCGTGTGCGGCCTGCAACTGGTGTTCCTCACCACTCACCTGCCTTCGTACCTTGCGCTGTGCGGACTGGACCCGATGCTCTCGGCCAAGGCGCTGGCGACCATCGGCGGCTTCAACGTGCTGGGCAGCCTGTTCTTCGGCTGGGCCGGCGGCCGCTTCAGCAAGCCGATGCTGTTGGGCATGATCTACATCGTGCGTTCACTGGCGCTGATCTGGTACTTCGCCACACTGCCGACGCCGGATTCGACCATCCTCTTCGCCGCCATCATGGGCTTTCTGTGGCTCGGCGTGGCGCCCCTGGTCTCCGGCATGGTGGTGGAGATGTTCGGCCTGAAATGGCAGGCGATGATTGGCGGCATCGCCTTCATGAGCCACCAGCTCGGCAGCGCGCTGGGCGCCTTTGGCGGCGGCGCCCTGTTCGATCAGTATGGGTCGTACTCCCTGGCGGTGCAGTTGGGCGCAGGCCTGGGCTTGGCTGCCGGCGTGCTGCAGTTGTTGTCGGCGCTGCCGCGCTGGCCCGGGGCGCGGCCAGCGCCGGGATAAGTCGCGGCGCCATGGCTTGGGCGACTGGCCGCCAGGCGCCACTGGCGACGCCGCCTATTCCACCTTGATGTTGGCCGCGCGCACCACCGCGGCCCAGGTGGCGCCTTCGCTGCGAATCATGCTGCGCATCTGTTCGGATGCCACAACCGCGGGCGTCAGGCCGATTTTTTCCACGCGCTCGACGAAGTCGCGTTCGGCAACGATCGCCGCCACCTCGCGGTGCAGACGCTCGACAATCGGCATCGGCGTGCCGGCCGGTGCGATCAGGCCATACCAGTTCGAAGCCATCAGCTTGGGGTAGCCCAGCTCGAGCGAGGTGGGCACTTCGGGTATGAAGCGCGAGCGCTCGCGCGACATCACCGCCAGCGGCCGCAGCTTGCCGGCTTTCGCGTGCGCCAGCGTGCCGGGCAGGGCGCCGAAAAACATCTGCGTTTCACCGGCCACGATGCTCTGGCTTGCCGGTGCATTGCCCTTGTAGGGCACGTGGATCATCAGGTCCAGGCCGAGCTCGCGTTTGAACAGCTCGGCCACCATGTGGCCGGGCGAGCCCGGTCCTGCCGAGGCAAAGGCCAGGGGTTTCGATTTTGCCAGCGCGATCAATTCGGCGAGTGTCTTGACCGGCACCGACGGGTGCACCATCAGGGCCACGTCGCTGACGGCGAAGATGGCCACTGGCTGGATGTCGCGCTCGACGTCGTAGGGCATCTTCGGGTAGAGCGCGGGGTTTACCGTCAGGTTGAAATCGACCACCCAGGCCAGGGTGTAGCCGTCGGGCGGGGATTTCGCCATGGCATCGATGCCGATGTTGCCGGCGGCGCCGGGGCGGTTTTCAATCACGAAGGTCTGGCCCAGGCGCTGCGTCAGGCGCTCGCTGATCAGGCGCCCCATCACGTCGGACGGCCCGCCCGCCGCGAACGGGTTGATGCCCTTGACGGTGCGCGCGGGCCAGGCCTGCTGCGCCTGCGCCGCGGTGGCGAGCAAGGATGCAAATATCAGGGCCCAGGCCCTGCCGGCGCGCACTCTGTGCAGTTTCATCGTTGTCTCCTCAATGGCATGCTTGTTGGATCGCGATTGCGCAATGTTACATTCAGTCGTGGCCCGAACCTTCGATCCAGCGGCAGCCAGGCAACGATGAACGATCTTGTCATTCTGCGCCCGCAGGGCATGTATTGCCCGCCCGGCGACTTTTACATCGACCCCTGGCGCGCAGTCGATCGCGCCGTCATCACCCATGCCCACAGCGACCACGCGCGCGGCGGCCACCGCCACTATCTGGCGGCGGCGGCATCGGAACATGTGCTGCGCTCGCGGCTGGGCAACGCCATCACGCTACAGACGCTGGGTTACGGCGAGACGATCGCCATCAACGGGGTGCGGGTCTCGCTGCACCCGGCAGGCCATGTGTTGGGTTCGGCGCAGGTGCGCATCGAACACGGCGGCGCGGTATGGGTCGCCTCCGGCGACTACAAGGCGGCGCCGGATTTCGCGGCCGAAGACGCCACCTGCGCGCCGTTCGAGCCGGTGCGCTGCGACACCTTCATCAGCGAATCGACCTTCGGCCTGCCGGTGTATCGCTGGCGTGCGCAGGCCGACATCGCCGCCGAGATCAACGCCTGGTGGGCAGCCAATGCCGCCGCCGGCCGCGCCAGCGTGCTCCTCGCCTATTCGTTCGGCAAGGCGCAACGCATTCTTGCGATGGTCGATCCATCGATCGGCCCGATCGTCTGCCATGGCGCCACTGCGGCGCTCAACGCGGCCTATCGCGCCAGCGGCGTGAGTCTCCCCGCCACGCGCCTGGCCGGCGAGGCCAGCGAGCGCGCCAGCCACGCGCAAGCGCTGGTGCTGGCGCCACCTGCGACGCAAGGGTCGGCCTGGCTCAGGCGCTTCGGCGACTATGCCGATGCCTTTGCCTCGGGCTGGATGCAATTGCGCGGGGCGCGCCGCCGCCGTGCGGTCGATCGCGGCTTCGTGCTCTCGGACCACGCCGACTGGCCGGGGCTGATGCGCGCCATCGAGGCCAGCGGCGCCGCGCGCGTGATCGTGACCCATGGCCAGGTGCCGGTGATGGTGCGCGCGCTTGGCGAACGCGGGCTGGCCGCGCAAGCCTTCGAAACCGAATTCGGCGGCGATGACGCTGACGACATGGCGCAACCGGCCGCCGCCATCAGCGCCGCGACGCACGCCTGATCGACCCCGCGAGCGAACTTTCCCATGGCCCGCCAGATCCAGCAGCGCTTTGTACAGGAAGTGCTGCCGCGCCTGACCCGTCGCTGGCGCGAAGGTGTATGGATCGGCTGCGTGTTCCGCGCCGTGGCAGCCGGCGACAGTCTGCACGCACACTACATCGCCGCCGCCTGGGAACCACCGGCACCTAACGAACCACCGCTGATCGCGCGCCTGCCGGACGCCACCTACCTGGCGCCGCACGAAGGCGAGCGCGCCCTGCCGGGCCTGATCGAATCCATGCCCCGCGCCACCCTGTTGTGCCTGGCCGGCCCCAAGCACATCGACCCGGCACTGGTGACTCAGGTGGTGCTGTCGGCCGACCGCAACCTGACCGCCGCGCTCAAGGAAGCATTGGCCGCCTTCGTCGGCGCCGAACAGGCGCGCAACGAACACGCAATTCGCGAAACCTACACCGACCGCGACGCCGCCTTCGAAGAGTTCAAAAGGAAACTCTTCGGTGCAACGCCGGGCAACAAACCATCATGATCAACCGGCATCCCCACGCCCGCTCGAATGCGAGCAAAGCTGAGCGCTGCCTTTGCGTAGCCCTCAAACCAGGAAATTGGCCGGCCATGCCGGCGCTTTCCTGCCAATCAAGCCCCCCAGACGCAGGGTTTCACTTTTGTCGGAACCTCCCTTGATTCGCTTCGCCCGCCTCTATGCCGAACTCGACGCACAGACCGCCACCAACGCCAAGGTCAGCGCGCTGAAGGCGTATTTCGCCGATGCGGATGCCGCCGACGCCGCCTGGGCCGTGTATTTCTTGGCCGGCGGAAAGCCGCGCCAGACGGTGCAAACGCGCCTGCTGCGCGAGATCGCCACCCGCGCCGCCGGCCTGCCGGATTGGCTGTTCGAGGAAAGCTACCAGGCGGTGGGCGACCTGGCGGAAACCATTGCGCATGTGCTGCCCGCGGGTCAAGGTGATGATGCGACCGGCCTGGCCGAGTGGATCGAGCAACGGCTGCTGCCGCTGCGCGGCTTGGGGCCGGCCGAGATCGAAGCGCGCCTGCTGCGCTACTGGGGCGTGCTCGACTGGCAGGGCCGCTTCCTCCTGACCAAGCTGATCGGCGGCGGCTTCCGGGTGGGCGTATCGAAACTCCTGGTCACCCGCGCCCTGGCCGAACACGCCGGGCTCGACCCGAAAGTGGTGGCGCAACGCATGATGGGCTACACCGATGGCCGCATGGCGCCGACACCTGCGCACTTCGAGCGCCTCGTTGCAGAAGGCCACGATGGCCCGCTCGAGGCCGGTGCACCCTATCCGTTTTTTCTGGCGCACCAGTTGACCGATCTCGCGGTCTTGGGTGCACCCGGCGACTGGCAGGTCGAGTGGAAGTACGACGGCATTCGCGCCCAGGTGGTCCGACGCGCCGGGCAAAGCTGGATCTGGTCGCGCGGCGAAGAGCTGGTGACCGAGCGCTTCCCGGAGATCGTGGCCGCCTGCGCCTTCCTGCCGGACGGCAGCGTGCTCGACGGCGAAATACTGGTGTGGCGCTCGGACGCCGGCCACAACGGCGTGCCCGCCCCTTTCGCGTTGCTGCAACAGCGCATTGGCCGCAAGACTCTCACCACGAAAATCTTGACCGAAGCACCGGTCGCCTTCATGGCCTATGACCTGCTGGAGCTGGCCGCGGCGGACCTGCGATCGTGGCACCAATCGGAGCGTCGTGGCGCGCTGGAAAGCCTGCTGACGCGGCACCCCCATGCGGGCCTGTTGCTATCGCCCCTGGTGCACGCCGCCGACTGGTCCGGCTTCGCCAGCCTGCGCACACTGTCGCGCGCACGCGGTGTCGAAGGCCTGATGCTCAAGCACCGGCAGTCCACCTACGGCACCGGCCGCACCCGCGACAGCGGCCTGTGGTGGAAGTGGAAAGTCGATCCGCTCACGGTCGACTGCGTGCTGGTCTACGCGCAAGCCGGCCACGGCCGCCGCGCCAGTCTATTCACCGACTACACCTTCGCGGTGTGGAGCGGCAGCGGGGCCGAACGCAAACTACTGCCTTTCGCCAAGGCCTACTCGGGTCTTACCGATGCAGAGTTCCGCGCAGTCGACGCGGTGATCCGCAAGACCACCATCGAAAAATTCGGCCCGGTGCGCAGCGTCACCCCCAGCCTGGTATTCGAACTGGGTTTCGAAGGTATCCAGAAGAGCCCGCGCCACAAGAGCGGCATCGCGGTGCGCTTTCCGCGCATGCTGCGGATGCGTGGTGACAAGAACGTGGACGAGGCGGATACGCTGGAGCGCTTGCAGGAGTTGCTGGCGCTGACGGGCTGCTGATGCGGTATCGCGCACATTGCAGTGCTGCTTGGGGTGATCTGCTTTACCAAAGCACCGTAACAGGTTCTCTTTTCTGCCTGAGTTCCAGTCGCCAAAATAATCAGACGCCCGGAAGTATTGCCAGCTTGTGAACCTGCCCACGGTACCGGCACTTGCGATGGAGGATTGCAACTCGGCCTCGGTCGGAAAATTCTTCAGCACGCGATGCGCCGAGCCGTCCTTGATTTCGACATCCTGAGGCACGAACTGCGCCTGCCCGATGGCACCTGGGCTGCCTGCACGCTAAAGCAGGGTGAATTCGTCGTCAACCTGGGCCACATGATGGCGCGTTGGACCAACGAACGCTGGACCTCCAACCTGCACCGCGTGGCCAACCCGCCGTTGGCGCGCGCGCAAAGTAGGCGCCTGTCGATCGGCCAGTTCGTGCACCCCAACTACGACCAGGCCATCACCTGCGTGCCGACCTGCCTGGCGCCGGGAGAGACGCCGCGCTATCCGCTGATCAGCGCCGGCGAACACATCATGCGCAAGATCGAGAGCTGCCACGAAGCGGCCGGATGAACCGGTCGCGCGCTTGCGGCTAATATAGGGTATGCAACGCACCGGCAAAGCGCGCGCGCCCACCTTCGAGACCCTTGCCGAAGCGGCCGTCGACACCATCCGCAATCGCATTCTCGACATGACGCTCGAGCCCGGCAGCCGAGTCGACGCCCCGCTGCTGATGAAGCAGTTCAAGCTCTCGCGCACGCCGGCGCGCGAAGCGCTCAATCGGCTGGCTGCCGAAGGACTGGTGGTGCTGCATGCCAACCGCGGCGCCTACGTCCGGCGCCTCGATTTCGACGACATCCACGCGCTGTTCGACGTCTATTTCGTCGAGGAGCGCATGCTCGGGCACTTCTGCAATTTCGGCGACGCCGGCCTTACGGCCGACCTTGAGCGCATCCACCTCGCCCATCAGGAAGCGACGCGGGCGCGGCGCCATCTGGATGTCACGCTCTTGAACAGCGAGTTCCACCATCGCATCGCCGCCTCCAGCGCCAACGCCTACATACAGGAATTCGCGCACCGGATTCACAATCATTTCCGCCGGCTCGCGTTCTACACCTACCAACTGGAGGCGCGTATACCAGAGGTATTCGAAGGCCAATTCGAGCTCAAGATCGAGCGCATCACCGACGAACATGCGCAGATCATCGCGGCGATCCGCGGCAAAAATCGCGAACTGCTGATCGCGAAACTTGTCGGGCACGCCCAACGGGCGCAGGATCGGCTGCTGGCTATCATCAACGCATCCCAAGGTCGAGACTTCGTGCTTCCGCCTGCCAAGCCGCCCCAAGTCGCTAGCCGCGATTCCCGCCGTAAGCCTGGATGAACAGCGCTCCCTCGGCGACGCGGTCGTAGGACAGGCGCGCGAAGTCCGCGTTGGTGCGCCCATCGACGATCCATTCCGCCAGTTCGCGGCCGATCGCCGGTCCGATCTTGAAACCATGGCCGCTGCCG
Source organism: uncultured Burkholderiales bacterium (assembly GCA_964470865.1). Classification (GTDB taxonomy): domain Bacteria; phylum Pseudomonadota; class Gammaproteobacteria; order Burkholderiales; family JAEUOS01; genus JAEUOS01. The sequence continues at coordinate 15,688 of CAYYFR010000058.1, forward strand.
CCGCTGGCGTCGAAGTAGCCGTCCAGGCCCGCACGCGCGCCGACATAGGGATACCAGTCGAGCGCGACGTCGTACAAGGCGGCGTAGGCGCTCACCAGCCTGGCGCCCGCAAGCGGCGGAAAGCGCCTTTCCATGCGGCTCTGTACGTCGGCGATGAAGCTGTCGTCCGCGGTGAGTTTGTAGTTGTACGGATCGACGTCGTGGTACTCCTTGGGAAAACCACGTCCGATCACGAAGCGACGTTCGCTCAGGGTGCGCAGGTAGATCGCATCGACGCCGTTCGATACCGAGCCTACCGGCACCGGGCGCCCGGAGCGCGCTTCCCAGATGGTGTCCTGTTCGCGCACCGTTCTCATCGAGAGTTCGATTCCGGCGCTCGCCGCCAACGGTCCGGCCCATGGTCCGGCTGCATTGACCACGCTGCCGGCGCCGACTTCCTCCGCATCGAAGGCGACCCCGGTGATCCGGTCGCCCGAGCGCAAGAGTGCGCGCACCGGCGCCTTTTCGCGAAATTCGCCGCCCATGGCCAAGAACCCATGGACATAGGCTTCGGTGGACTGCACCGGGTCGGCGTAGCCACCGTCGGGCTCGTGAATCACGGCGGCCACGCCGTCACGGTTGAGCCACGGGCAAAGGCTGTCGATCTCGCCCGAGTCGAGGAAACGCGTGTCGACGCCGACGCCGCGCTGCATCGCGACATTGGCTTTGGCGCCCGCCATCATCTCCGCGTTCAGGACGAAGAAGTAGCCGGCGCGAACGTAGCCGCCGCTCTTGCCGATTTCCTGCGGCAGGGCGGCGAGCATGCCGATCGAGGACTTGGTCAGGCGCACCAGCAAAGGATTGGAGTAATGCTGGCGCATGATCGCGGCGCTCTTGCCGGTACCACCGGCAGCAGCGCCCTCGCGGTCCACCAGTAGTACGCGCGCAACGCCACGCTTCTTGAGATGGTAGGCGGTGCTGGCGCCGGTGATGCCGGCGCCGACGACGACGACGTCGTAGGAGGTCATGATCTATTTCTCCCCGTAGTGCTTGCGCATGTAGGCTTTCGAAAATTTTCCGCTGCGGGCATCCTCGGCGATCTTCTCGCGCGCGCGTTGTCGCGGCGGCCCGTAGCCGCCGGCCCCCGGTGTCTCGATGGCAACCACGGCACTCGGCGGCACCTCCAGCGAAGAGGGCTTGTTTGCCAGCCGCTGGTGTTTGCCGCTGTCATGGATCACTTCGATCTTCGAGCGTCCGCCGGGCTGGCCGCCGAACAGACCCCAGGGCGGGTGCACGCCGCGCTCGCCCTGGCCGCTGAAGGTCAGATCGTGCCCCAAGCCACGGTACACGCGGCGCAGCCCCATGCCACCGCGCCACTTGCCGGCGCCGCCCGAGTCCTCGATCAACTCATAGCGCTCGATGATCAGCGGGTACTCGTTCTCCAGCGCCTCGATCGGCAGGTTGGAGGTGTTGGTGATGTGCACCTGGACGCCGTCGGTGCCGTCCTTGTAGGCGCGCGCGCCGGCGCCGCCGCCTAGGGTCTCCATGTACAGGTAGTAGCGGCCGTCCGGGCCGGTGCCGGAGAAGGTCGCGACCCCGTTGGCGCCATTGCTGGCGGCGACCACGCGTTCCGGCACGGCCTTGGCGAGCGCGCCGAGGATCACATCGACCACGCGCTGGCAGGTCTGCGCGCGCGCTGCCGTGGCTGCCGGAAAGGAGGCATGGACCACACTGGACGGCGGCGCCACGATGTGCACCGGTTCGAGCATGCCGTGGTTGGTCGGGCCTTCGGGGTCGATCAGCACCTTGAGTGCGTACAGCGCCGAAGCCTGCAGGCCGGCGAAGCTGTTGTTCATGTTGCCGCGCACCTGCGGCGAGGTGCCGGCAAAGTCGAACCAGATCTCGTCGCCCTTGATGCGGATCGCCACCTTGACGGCGATATCGGTGGCGCCCATGCCGTCGTCGTCGAGCACGTCGGCGAACTTGTAGGTGCCGTCGGGCAAGCCCTTGATGCCGGCACGCATGCGGCGCGCGACCGAGTCGATGATGGCCTGGCAGCCGCGTTCGACCTGATCGGCGCTCCAGCGCCGGAACAGTTCGTCCAGGCGGCGCAGCCCGAGGCGGTTGCCGGCGATCTGCGCGTTGTAGTCGCCGCGCCGCTCGTGCGGCACGCGCACGTTGAGCAGGATCAGCTGCAGGACGTCGTCGACGATCTTGCCGTCGGCTACGATCCGGATCGGCGGAATGCGCAGGCCTTCCTGGTAGATCTCGGTCATGCCGCCGGCCATGCTGCCCGGCGCCATGCCGCCGATATCCGAATGGTGCGCGATGTTGGAGACGAAGAGCGCGAGCTTGCCGTCGCGGAACACTGGCGCCAGGATCGACACGTCGGGCAGGTGCGAGCCGCGCCCGACGAACGGATCGTTGGAGATGAACATGTCGCCGGGGCGAATGCCGTCGCGGCCGAAGCGCGCGAGCACCACTTCGACCAAGCCCAGCATGGAGGCCAGGTGCAGCGGCAGGCTCTCGCCCTGCACCACGACGCGGCCGGCCGCATCGAAGATCGCCGCGCTGTGGTCGTGGCGTTCCTTGATGTTGGTCGAGTAGGCGCTTTTCATGATCGCGGTATACATCTCGTCGCAGATGCCGGCCAAGCCGTTGCGCAGCAGTTCGACGTCGATCGGGCTCAAGCCTGCGGCCGCAACGGGTTTCTTGCGTGATGTCATGTCAGGCCGCCTGAGCAAGTTCGATGACGAGATTGCCCCATGGGTCCACCCGCAGACGGTCGCCGGGAAAGATCGGCGTGGTGCAATCCATCTGCTCGATGATGGCCGGCCCCTTGAGCGCCTGCCCGGGCGCCAGGTCGAGGCGCCGATACACCGGCGCATCGAGCCACGCGTTCTTGGCGAAGGCGACCTTGCGGCTTGCCACCGGTTTGCCGGGCACGCGCTTGCCCGGCTTCTGCAGCGCGGGTTTCTCCAGGATGCCCGCGAGCTTGATCCGCAGGCTGACGAACTCGATCGCCTCGCCGTCCTGGCGGAAGCCATAGGCCTGCTCGTGGGCGGCGTGAAACCGGCCGGCGATGCCGTCGAGGTCCTTGGCGACCAACGGCGGCACCGGACAGGGAACGGCGAGCTCGAAATTCTGCCCCGCGTAGCGCAGGTCGATCGACCAGGCGGCGCGGCGATCGGCGGCCGCGACCTTCTCGCGCTTGAACCATGCACTCGCGCGGCTGTTCAAGTCACGCCCCACCGCGTTGATGCGCGCGACCGATTCGCCGCCGAAAGGCGCCAGCGCGGTCTGCACAAAGTCCGCCACCAGGTCCGAATTGAGCAGGCCCTGGGCGCACAGGATTCCGGGGTTGGGCGGGATAATGACGCGCCGAATGCCCAGTTCGTGCGCCACCTCGCCCGCATGCAACGGTCCGGCGCCGCCGAAGGCGAACAGCGCGAAGCGGCTCGGATCGTGACCGCGCTCGATCGAAATGGTGCGGATGGCTTTCACCATGGTGGCCGCAACCAGGCGCACGATGCCGAACGCGGTCTCGAGCCGGTCCAGGCCGAGTCGCCTGGCCAGGCGATCGACCGCGGCTTCGGCCAGCTTGCGGCGGATCTTCATGCGCCCGTCGAGCAGCGCCAAGTCGTTGAGTCGCCCGAGCAGGACGTTGGCGTCGGTGACCGTCGCCTCGGTTCCGCCGACGTCGTAGCACGCCGGGCCGGGCACCGCACCGGCGCTCTGCGGGCCGACCTTGAGCAGACCGTCGACGTCGATCCAGGCGATCGAACCGCCGCCGGCGCCCACCGAGTTGACGTCGAGGGCCGGCAGGCGCAAGGGAAATCCGGCCAGCATGCGGCTGTGGACGAGATCGGGCTGGCCGCGCGTAAGCAGGGCGACATCGGCACTGGTGCCGCCCACGTCGAGCGTGATGACGTCGGTGAAGCCGGCACTGCGGGCGCGGAACGCGGCGCCGAGCGCGCCGGCAGCCGGACCGGAGAGCGCCGAACGGATCGGAAACGAGCGCGCCATGCCGATCGACATCAAGCCGCCGGCGCTCTGGCTGATGGTCGGTTCGGCCCTTATCCCGAGTTGCGCCACTTCTTGTGCGAAGCGTGCGAGGTAGGCGTCGATCACCGTGAGCAGCGCGCCGTTCAAGACGGTGGTCGAGAAGCGCTCGTATTCACGAAACTCCGGGTACACCGACGAGGAGGTGATCACCGCCACTTCGCGACCGAGAATGCTGCGCAGGATTTGCGCAGCGCGTTCCTCGTGACGCGGGTAGGCGTGCGCGTGCAGGAAGCACACCGCAACGCAATCCACCCGCTCCTTCGCGAGCTTGCGCCCAGCGGCCTCCACGCCTTTTTCGTCGAGCGGCTTGTGCACCTTGCCGTCGGCGCGCATGCGCTCGCATACCTCCAGGCGCAGCTCGCGCGGCACCAGGGCGCTCGGATGGTCGAGATGGATGTCGTACACCTGCGGCCGCATCTGCCGGCGAATCTCCAGCAGGTCGCGGAAGCCTTCGGTGGTCAAGACCGCCACCTTGCCGACACGGCGCTGGATCAACGCGTTGGTGCCCACCGTGGTGCCGTGCGCCAGGCGCACCACGCTGCCGGGAGCGATGCCGTGCTGCGCGATGATCTCGCGCAGGCCGGCGACGATGGCGCGGTCCGGCTCTGCGGGCGTCGACGGGATCTTGTGCAGGATCTCGCGTTTTTCGCCCGGCAGGCTCACCGAGAAATCGGTGAAGGTGCCGCCGACGTCGATGCCGATGAAGACTGTCATGTGACCTGGATCGCGGTAAAGTATATGCGTAGTATACTATACTGGTGCAACTGCGCGCATCAATCGACGATTGGCGTTTCTCGCAATCAACGCCACCGCATTGCGATGTCGCTGCTCCGGGCAGGGACTTGCTCCCGCCGAGCGGCGCGCCATCTATGAGGCCAGCAAGGAGGGCGGCGGCGTGACGATCGTCGAATTCGATGTCCGCGAATGGCACCGCAAAGCCATCGACATTGGCCGCCGCCTGGAGGCGAAAGGGACCTGGGACAAGGGGCTTGTCGACCAGGTCCTGGCGTTGAAGCAGCTCCGCTAGCGCAGCGTCTCGATCTCGTCGATCAGCCCCGCGCGCCAGTAGCCGTCCTTCTGCCACTGACGGTTGCGCTCGGCGATGCGCTGCACGAAGGGGGCGCGGTTGACGGCATGGATCGTGGCGCCCGCTTTGGTGAGCTCGGCTTTCCATTTTTCGACCGAGGCCGCGAGCTGATCGTTGTACCAGTTGCCGGCATCGTCGATCGACTCGATCATCGCACGGCGCTGGGCATCGTTCAAGGCTTGCCATTTCTTCTCGGTGATGATCATCGGCATCACCTGCCAGTATTCGTCCCACAGCATGATGTGGTTGCCGACCTCGTGGAATTTCATCGGCTGGACCAGGTCGAAGGGCAGCGTCAGGCCGTCGACCACGCCCTGGCGCATGCCGACGTAGACGTCACCCAGGGGAATCACCGCCGCCGTCGCGCCCAGGCCGGTCTTGCCATAGAAACGCGTGATCACCTCCGACTGCCAGGCGCGCACGCGCATGTTGCCGAATTCTTCCAGCGTCAGGATCGGCTTTTTCGCCACCAGCACACGGAACGGCCCGCGCCGCCACATCACGCCGAGGTTGAACATGCGCATGTTGGCCTTGGAAAGGAGTTCGGCCTCGATCTTCTTGAAGGAGGCCGAGCGCACCCATTTTTCGAAATGCTCGCGGCTGGCGAAGGTGAAAGGCGTCTCGGCGATGCGCATGTCGTCCGAGAAGTCGGCGAGGAAGGTCATGCCGTCCATGAACATGTCCTGCACGCCGAGCTGGACGTTGCGCACCTGGTCCGGCGCCGCACCCAGTTGGGAGCCGTGGAAGCTGCGCACGTCGACGCCGACGTTGCGCTTCTTCATGTTGTCGGCGAAGCGGTCCATTGCCTGCGCCTGCACGCTGGTCGGCGCGACGATGCTTCCCATGCGCAGAACCTGCTGCGCATGGGAAGCACCGCAAAGCGTCAGGACCGCGAGAAATGCAATAACCGTTTTCATGGCGTTACCTCCTTCGAGTTGACCCGCGGCCGGTTGCCGCAGCGAAACCAGATCCAGCATCCTAGCGCTTCGACCAGGCTGGCGTAAAGAATCACGATAGCGGCCAGCGCCAGGGCGGAATGCTGGATTCCCAGCGGCAGGCGCAGCGACGGCGTGAGGACGCCGCGCTGGACCTGCATGAGTTTCAGGGTTTCCCACAGCACCACCGTCATGGTCGCGGCGATCGCCAGGTAGACCGTCAGGAGCCAGAGCGCCTGGGTCCTGCGGCCCGCCTTGAGGAAGAAATAGTCGATCGCAATGTCCTCGTTGCGCGCATAGAGCGCCGCGCCGCCGACGAGGTAGATGTAGATGAAGGCGATGATCGCGGCCTCGCCGATGTTCTGCAACGGATGGTTGAACCCGTAGCGCAGCACGATCTCGGCACCCAGCACGCCGAGCGCGGCGACGAAAAGCACCAGCGTCAGGCCCAGACACGCGGCGGTGAGGCCGCGCGTGCCCCTGGCCAGCAAGTGGAATAGCGTCAGCAGCGTCATTTCATCGGCAGCAGGAGGTTGGGCAGGAACAGGGTCACCTGCGGCACGTAGGTGATGAGCAGGAGGCAGGCGAAAAGCGGCAGAAGGAACGGCACACAGCCCTTGAAGACCTCTTCGACCTTGAGCCCGGTGATGTTTGACAAGATGAAAAGGCCCACCCCCATCGGCGGCGTGATGATGCCGATCAGCAGGTTGAAGATGAGGATGACCCCGAAGTGGATCGGGTCGAGGCCAAGCTGAGTCGCCAGCGGCAGCATCACCGGGATCAGGATCAACATGGCCGGGATGCCTTCGATCAGGCAGCCGACGAGCAGCAGGAACAGGTTGATCAGAAGAAGTTGCAGCCACACCTGGTCGGTCAGTTGCGACATCCAGCGCAGCAGTTCCAGCGCCGACTGCTCGCGCGTGACGATGAAGGACATCACCGACGCCGCCGCGATGATGAGCATGATCATGGCGGAGGCGAGTATCGAGCGCACCAGCGCGTCGCGCAGATGCGCAAGGGTCAGGCTGCGGTAATAGAAAGCCGCCACCAGCAGCGCGTAGACGCAGGCGGCGACGCCGGATTCGGTCGGCGTGATCACCCCGGCGACAATGCCCGTCAGGATGATGAACGGGGTGAACACCGCCGGCAGGCCGTCGCCGATGGCGTGCCAGAACTGCGCGCGCGTGGGCCGCGCCACCGGCGGGCAATGAAAGCGCCCGGTGCGCGCCATCCAGTCGACGGTGAGCATCAGGATCGCGGCCAGCAGCAGTCCGGGTCCGGCGCCGGCCAGGAGCATGCGCCCGACCGAGACTTCCGCGGTGATGGCGTAGATCACCGCCACCACCGAGGGCGGGATCAGCGGCCCGATAATGCAGGTAGCGATGGTGATGCCGGCCGAGAACTTGAGGTCGTAACCGGCCTTTTTCATCGCCTCGATCTCGACCCGGCCGAGGCCGGCGGCGTCGGCCACCGCGGTGCCCGAGATGCCGGCGAATATCACCGAACCGACGATGTTCACCTGCGCCAGGCCGCCGCGCATCCAGCCGATGAGCGCGGTGGCGAAGCGAAAGATCCGCTCGGTCATCCCGGAGGAATTCATCAGTTCGGCGGCGAGGATGAAGAACGGGATCGCCAGGAATTCGAACTTGTTGCAGGCCGCGATCATCACTTGCGGCACCACCACCAGCGGCACATCGACCACCGCGACCAGGACGATCAGCGACGCCATCAGCATCGAAGCGGCGACCGGCACCCGCAACAGGAACAGCGCCGCGAAAACCCCAAGGACTATGAACGTGGTCATGCAGTGTGTGCAGTGTGATGGCGGTTGCGAAGCCGTAACATTTTCGATAGTATGCACGAAATATACTTGTTCCGCGAAACGGTTTGCCGGCCGCGAAAGTTTCGAGCGGCGCTTGTCGGGCGTGCGCAAGCGCGCCGCACCTTGCCAAAAGGAGAGTCCGCAATGCCTCGCATTCTGGTGATCAACCCGTTTGGCGGCACCGAATTTCACGGTCGCGCCAATCTCGAACGGATCAAGCGCCCCGACACGCAATTCGAGATGGTGAATATCGGCGACACCTACCCGCTGCGCAACAACCAGTGGCTGTACTTCAAATATGCCTGCACCGATCCGACCCTGGAAAAAGTGCTGTGGGCCGAGCGCAACGGCTATGACGGCGTATTCCTCTGCTGCCAGCTCGACATCGGCCTGTACGAGGCGCGCAGCCTGGTCGACATTCCCGTCACCGGCACGCTGGAGTCGGCCGCGCTGATGGCCTACACCATGGGCAAGCATTTCACGCTGCTTTCGGTGGATTACCAAAATGGCGAGATCCAGCGCGACCTCCTGAGGGTCTACGGGCTGGAGCGCAATCTCGCCTCCATCATTCCGATTCACATCGACGCCAACGATCTCTATCCGGACCGCACCAGCGATTCGGCGGTGTTCGAGCGCGTGGTCGCCGCCGCCAAGACCGCGCGCGAGCGCGATGGCGCCGAAATGGTGATTCCCGGCTGCACCCTGTTCGGCTCGCTCCTGACGCACCACAAGGATCGCCTGGAGCGCGAAGTCGGCATCCCATCGGTCGACGGCATGGTGGCGGGATTCAAGCTCGCCGAGATGCGCGCCGAATTGTTCCGCCAGGGTGCAATGGCCGCAGTGTCGCGCGCCGGATACTTCACCAAACCACCGAACGCCGACTGGAACACCTTGCGCAAGTCGCAAGGGCGCGAATAATTCCGGCTACAGGCGTTGGTCCACCGCATTTCTCGACAGAGGTTGGAGGCGATCATGAAAACAAATCTGCTGCGCAATCTGTGTGGTTTCGCCGTTGGCCTGGCACTGGCGGCCGGCGTTGCCGCGCAGACCACTTTGAAGCTCGGTCACATCCTGCCGCCCACTTCGCCCGAGCACCAGGCCTTCCTATTCATGGCCGACAAGGTCAAGGAGAAGTCGGGCGGCAGCGTGGTGCTGCAGGTGTTCCCTTCGTCGCAACTGGGTGCGGTCAACGTGATGCTCGAGAGCCTGCAGGCCGGGCAGCTCGACATGATGGTCGAACTGCTCGAGTGGTACGGCAATTGGGACAAGCGCTTCGGCGTCTTCGGCCTGCCCTATGTATTCCGCGACCGCGAGCATCTGGCCAAGTTCCTCGCCACGCCGACCTTCAAGGAGATGCTGGCCGATCTGGAGAAGAGCCGCAACCTGGTCTACCTCAAGGAGCCGATCAACTGGTCGTTCATGTCGGACCGCACCTTGCTGGCGAAAAAGGCGATCAACACGCCGGCCGACATGAAAGGGGTGAAGCTGCGCATGTTCCAGGCGCGCGTGCCGGTGCTTTCCTGGCAGACACTGGGGGCGAACACCGTCATCATTCCCTGGGGCGAGGTCTACACCGCGCTCGCCACCGGCACGGTAGAGGCGGTCACCGCGCGGGTGGAAGCGCACTACCAGATGAAACAGACCGAGGTGGCCAAGTTCATGACCGTCACCAAGGAGTTTTTCCAGGTCTACATTCCGGTGATGAGCAAGAAGACCGTCGACCGCCTGAGCCCGCAGCAAATGACGGCCATCCGCGACGCCGCCCGGGAATCCGGCGAGTATTTCACCAAACTCTCGGCGGAAGCCGCGCGCGAATTCCAGGCCAAGGTGCGCACCGAGCACGGCGTCACCATCCTGGAGCCGCCGCTCGGGCCATGGCAGCAGGCGATGCAGCCGGCCTATGTGAAGTTCGAGGAAGAAGGCATCATTCCCAAAGGAATGATCAGGCAGATCATCGACCTCAAGTAGCAGGTCGATGCACAACGTTCGCCGCGCCCTGGCGGCATGGGGCATGGCCGAGATGTTCGTGGCCGCGGGCTGCCTGGTCGCGATCTCCTGTCTCAACGCGGCCGGCGTATTGATGCGTTACGGTTTCAATTCCTCGATCGTCTGGTCCGAAGAGATATCGCTGCTCCTGCTCAACGTGATGGTGTTTCTGGGGGCCGCAGTGATGTACAAGGCGCGCGCCTATGTGGTCCTGGAATATTTTTTCCGCAAGTTTTCCGCCCCGCTGCAGCACTGGCTCACCCTCGCCACCTGGGCGCTCGCCTGCACGTTCGCCGCCATCACGGCGTTCTACGGCGCCTCCCTCTATCCACTCCAGATCAATACGACCTCGTTCATTCTCGAGTTGCCGCGCTTCTACGCCACCATTCCCCTGATCATCGGTTGCGCCTCGATCGCCTGCGTCTCTGCCTTTTACCTCTGGCTTGAGTTGCGCCATCAGGAGGCAATCGCGATTCTGCCCGGGATCGAGTTGACCTGATGGCCAGCCTGATCGTCTTTTCCACTTTTCTGGTCCTGTTCGCGCTGCGGGTGCCGGTTACGACCGCCATCGGGGTCGGCTGCGTTGCCGCGCTGCTTGCCGGCGGCGGCTCGCTGCAGGAGATTCCGCGCCACATGATGGGCGGAATCGAGTCGTTCATCCTGCTCGCGATCCCGTTTTTCGTGCTGGCGGGCAATCTGTTCAACGCCGGCGGCGCGACTGCGCGCCTGTTCTCATTCTGCGAGGTGGTATTCGGCCGCATTCCGGGCGGCTTGGCCCAGGTGAGCGTGGCGGCCAACGTGGTGTTCTCCGGCATGTCCGGCGCGGCCCTCGCAGACCTGGCCGGTCTGGGCACGATGACAGTGAAGGCAATGCGCGAGGCCGGCTATCGCGAGCGCTTCGCGGCCGCCGTGGCGCTGGCGTCCTCGGTGCTCGGCCCGATCATCCCGCCTTCGATCATGTTCGTCATCTATGCCGCCTCCACCAGCACCTCGATCGGGCGCCTTTTCATGGCCGGAGTCGGGGCCGGCCTGGTGATCGCGCTGATCCTGATGGCGTATATCGCCATTGTCGTGCTGGCTGGATGGGAACCGTGCCCGCCAGCGCGCCGCCATACGCTAAAAGACGCGGCACGCCAGACCTGGATGGCCTTGCCGGCGCTGCTGGCGCCGGTAGTGATCCTCGGTGCGATGCGCGCCGGCGCGGTCACGGCTACCGAGGCCGGCGTCCTGGCCGTGTTCTACGCCGTCGTGCTGGGCGCGATCTACCGCGGATTCACGCGCCACAATCTCAAGACCGCGCTGGTCAGCTCCACGGTGATGTCGGCCTCGATCCTCTACCTGATCGCCATTTCGGGCGTGATGGGACACATACTCACCGCCGACCGGGTGGCGCACGCCGCCGCCGAGGCGATGACCAGCATCACCACCAACCCGCTCGTCGGCATGCTGATCCTTAACGTTGCCATGCTGGTGATCGGTTGCGTGCTCGAAACCACGCCCGCCCTCCTCATCACCGCGCCGATCCTGACCCCGATCGCAGCCGCCTATGGTGTCGATCCGGTGCATTTCGGCATCATCATGTGCCTGAACCTGATCATCGGCATCGTTCATCCGCCGATGGGCATCGGGCTATTCGTGATGTCCTCGGTGACCCGGGTCAGCATGGAAGAGATGACGCGCGCAACCCTGCCGTTCCTGATTCCGCTGCTGCTGTCGCTGCTGGTCATCACCTATGTGCCGGCGATCAGCATGTGGCTGCCGGACCTGGTATTCGGGAAAACGAAATGAAACTGGCAAATCGCCTCGCGCGGGTCAAGCCCTCGCCTTCACTCGCCGCCGCCGCTCGCGCGGCGGCGTTGGCCGCGCAGGGCAAGGACATCATCAGCCTGACCACCGGCGAGCCCGATTTCGACACGCCACAGCATATCAAGGACGCCGCGGTGCGCGCGATCGGGCAAGGCATCACAAAGTACACCGCGGTGGAAGGCACGGCGGCGTTGCGCCAGGCCATCTGCGCCAAGTTCGAGCGCGAGAACTCGCTCGGCTATACGCCGGACCAGGTGATCGTGGGCGTGGGCGTCAAGCAGGTGATCTACAACGCGCTTTTGGCGACCATCGATCCTGGCGACGAGGTGATCATTCCAGCACCCTACTGGGTTTCCTATCCCGACATGGTCGCACTCGCCGACGGCACGCCGGTATGCGTTCCCTGCGATCAAGCCGCCGGCTTCAAGCTGACGCCGGCGCAACTCGAGGCGGCGATCACGCCGCGCACGCGCTGGCTGATCCTCAATTCACCGTCCAATCCCAGCGGCGCGACCTACTCCGCGGCGGAACTCGGTGCCTTGGCCGGGGTGCTCCTGCGCCATCCGCAGGTTTGGGTGATGGCCGACGACATCTACGAGCACCTGCGCTACGGCGCAGAGCGCTTCGCCACCATCGCGCAGGTCGAGCCGGCGCTGATGGACCGCACGCTCACCATGAACGGCGTGTCGAAAGCGTATTGCATGACCGGCTGGCGCATCGGCTACGGCGCCGGACCGCGCGAGCTGATCCGCGCCATGACGATGGTGCAGTCGCAAAGCATCACCAGCACGCCGTCGATGTGCCAGGCGGCGGCGGTCGAGGCACTGAACGGCCCGCAGGAGTTCATCGCCACACTGGTGGCACGGTTCAAGGAGCGGCGCGACGCCGCGGCGGGCATCTTGAGCCAGGCGCCGGGGCTCACCTGCCCGCTACCCGACGGCGCCTTTTATCTGTATCCCTCCTGCGCCGCCTGGATCGGACGGCGCACCCCGGCCGGGGCCGTTCTGGCAAGCGACGGCGACGTCGTCGACTATCTGGTCGACAGCGTGGGGGTCGCCGCGGTGCCGGGTGCGGCATTCGGCTTGTCACCGCATTTCCGCATCACCTACGCGATCGCCACCGAGCGGCTGCTCGAGGCATGCCGCAGAATTCGCATGGCCGGAGACCGATTGTCCTGAGAGCCGTAGCCGATTCCGGACAGCGATCGCAAGACTGCCTGCGCTGCGGCTCGCCCGTCGCGTGAAATCATGCCTGCACTCTCGCGGGTGTAGTCCTCGATGATGGCCAGCAGGGCCGCATCGTCGATCGCACATTTTCCGGCATCCAGTCCGGTGGCCTCCAGTTTCCGCGCCACCAGGTAGCGGCGCGCGATCTGCTGCTTCTCCTGCGCGGTATAGCCGGGCAGCTGGATGATCTCCATGCGGTCGCGCAGCGGGCCCGGCATGGTGTCGAGCACGTTGGCGGTGCAAACGAACATCACCCCCGACAGATTGAGGGGCACACCCAGGTAGTTGTCGCGGAAAGTCGCGTTCTGCTCGAGGTCGAGCACCTCGAGCAAGGCTGCGGCCGGGTCGCCGTGGTAGCCACCCGCACCGAGCTTGTCGATCTCGTCCAACATCATCACGCAGTTGCGTGCACCGACCTTGCGCAGGTTCTGGATGATGGCGCCCGGCAAGGCGCCGATGTAAGTGCGGCGATGGCCGCGCATCTCGGCCTCGTCGTGTACCCCGCCCAGGCTCACCCGCACGAACTTGCGCCCGGCGGCCTTGGAGATGCTTTGGCCGAGCGAGGTCTTGCCCACGCCGGGCGGGCCGCTAAAGCACAGGATCGGGCTCGCCGCCGCTTTCCGCTTCGCTTTGCCTTCGATCTGCGGACTCTCTTGTCCGGCACCATGATCTTCCTGCGCCGCAGTAATGAGCGTGGCGAGGTTAATTTGCTCGGACGCACCTTCCCGGTTGCTGAGCAGTGGCTGCATCGCCTGGTGCGTTGTGAAGTCGACTTTACCCATGAGCAACTCCGCTTCCATGCCCTGCGTCGCCGCGAGCCTGACGACCAACCGCTCCTTTGCAAACTTCCTTATCCTCGTCCGCATAAACTCTTCAAAGGCCTTTCATGACTGTCCAACTAACGCTGAGACTTTGTCACACCAGTGTCAAAAAAGTGTCCAACTAACGCTGAGACTTGCTCCTTTATGTTTCATCTACGCGGCCACTGGCCGGAACTGGGGCGCACCGCGGACGG
>CAYYFR010000059.1:0-10907 GCA_964470865.1 uncultured Burkholderiales bacterium
ACCGCCTGCGCCACGTTGGGCAGGAATTCCTGCAGGTAGGTGTAGCCGCTGCCCATGAAGGCCAGGTCGGGAAAAGCCGCCTTCAGGTCGCGCACGGTCTCAAGGTGGCGCATCACGCCGATCAGAGGGTCTTCCGGCGGCTGGTAGCCGTCCGAGGGTGGATACAGCGCCGGCCTTGTCAGGTGCGGGTTGTAGTACGGGCTGCCCAGGGTGATGTTGACGAGGCGCATGCCCAGACCCTTGACGATGGCAAGGAAGGCACGCGTCTCCGACAGGTCGGCCCTGATCGGCACGGCTTCGTCGGTACCGAAGCCATAGCGATACGGCAGGCAGTGCGAGAAGTCGTCCGGCACGCCCGCTCCCAGCACATCGGGATCGGCACTCTCGGGGTCTGCCTTGAAGGGCACGAAATCCAGCGCCGAGAGGCGCACGCCAAGCTCGAGTTGCGGCACCTCGGCGCGAATCCCCGCCACCAGCTCGGCCAGAAAACGCGTGCGATTGGCAAGCGAGCCGCCGAATTCGCCCGGACGCGACTTGGCCGACAAGAACTCGTGACCCAGGTAGCCATGGCAATGCTTCAAGTCGACGAACTGGTAGCCGCAATCCCAGGCGCGCTTGGCCGCGATCACGTAGTCGTCGATCAGGGCGCGAATCTCGCCATCGGTGATCAGTGGATGATCGGCGGCCAGGTGAAATTTGCGATCCAGAATCGGGTGGCGATACAGAATGCGCGGCTCCATGCGCGACTTGTCGTTGGGCTTGCAGAAACGCCCGGAATGCGTGAGTTGCAGGCCGATGACCAGTCCGGCATCGTCGCCCATGGCTTCGCGGTGCGCCGCCACCAGGGTTTGGCGCAAGGCAGCGATGCTCGCCTGGCTGGCGGCAGTCATGGTGAGCTGGTTGGGATTGGCGCGGCCGTCGTGGCGCACCGCCACCGCCTCGCCGCCCCAGATCATCTTGGCACCCGACAGGCCGAAATTGCGCCAGCGGCGAATGGTGTTGTCCGAGGGCCTGCCGTCTTCGAGGCCATCCCAGCCTTCCATCGGCTGGATCGCGAAACGGTTGCCGATGGTGAATTTGCCCACCTGCAAGGCCGCGCCCAGCGGCGATTGCGGGCCGGATTCGACCGTTTCGTCACACGGCATCGCAAGGCCCAGGCGCTGCAGGTTTTCCTTGAAACCGGCGGCGTTCTGCAGCGATTTGATCTTGGCAAAGTCGCCGAATTTCATGCGCTCAACTCCTTGGGAGGGGTGCGGAACCGTGCATTACCGCAGCGCCGCTGCCGCGAACACCAGCGCAAGTCTGGCGACAGGCGCCGGGCCGGGACCCTGCGGCGAAAACGAAGTAACTATCCGGTTAATTATTCCCAATTGCGCGCACGAAGTCAATCCCGACGCCACGAAAACACCCGTCCATGCGCCAGCGCTACGACGATCCTGGATCAGAAAAACGTGTTGGGCTCGAGGAAAAATCCGAGGATCAGCGCGCCATTGGGTGCACTGGCCACATGCCGGCTGCCGGCCGGGCGCCACACAAAGTTGCCAACGCTCGCTTCACCTTCGTGATCCTTGAGGCTGCCTTCGAGAATCCAGCTTTGCTCGATCTGGTTGTGCAGGTGATCGGTCAATACCGCACCCGGCTCCATTTTCGTCAGCACCGTTTGCAGCCCGGTCTCGGGGTCTTCCATCAGGACCTTGATCTGTACACCAGGAAAACGGGTCGGCTGCCAGGGCAGCGCAGGAACATCGATGTAACGCGAAGACAGCGCTGCAAGCTTGGCGTGCTGCTCCTGCAATCCGGGGGTTTGCTGGGCCATGGTGAAATCTCCTTTCGAAATAGCGGGACGGTGCGATGCGGCCGGTCGCAGGCGACGGATCGTCGCGAATCGCCGCTTCTGCGGCGCTGATGCCAGCATACCGCGTCTCCGGCACGCGGTGTGTGGCCAGCGGCCGGCAAGCGCGAATCGCACAGCCATTGCCCATCGCGGGCCGGCATCAAATGCGGGCCGGCGCGGCACGGACTTTGCATATACCATTGGGTCCGCTCGCATTCGCCGCCCGCCCATTTCTGCCCGAGGACCTCCATGAAAATTGCCCGGCTTGCCATTCTGATAACTGCCATGACCGCCCTGCTCCCTGGCGCATGGGCGCAGCAAAAACGCATCGCGGTCACCATGATTGTCGAAGTGCCGCAGTTGCTCGATGTCAAGCGCGGCCTGACCGAAGAGTTGGCGCGACTGGGCCTGCGTGAAGGGCAGAATCTGGTAATCGACTACTCGCATGCGGCCGGCAGCTTTCCCACCCAGCAGCAAATCGCCAAGAAGATCATGGGTGACAAACCCGATCTGATCGTGCCGATCACCACGCCGTCGGCGATCGTGATGGCGCAGGCCGCAAAAGACTCCACCATTCCGATCGTGTTCTCCACCGTCACCGACCCGTTGCGCGCCAAGGTGGTGGGCACGCTCAAGAGCCCCGGCGGCCTGATCACCGGCGTCTCCGATCTGGCACCGATCGACCTGCACCTCAAGCTGATGAAGGAAATGGTGCCCGGCGCCAAGCGCCTGGGTGTGCTGATGAACCCCTCGTTGCCGAATACCCAGACCTACCTCGAAATGCTCAAGCAACTGGCGCCGGCGGCCGGGCTCACGATCGTCGAATCGCCGGCACCGCAAACCATCAACGTGCAGGCGGCCGCGCTCAACCTGGTTGGCAAGGTCGACATGATCTACATTCCCAACGACACCACTGTCTATGCAGCGCTGGAGGCAGCGATCAAGGTCTCGACCGAGAACAAGCTGCCGCTGTTCTGCGGCGAGACCCGCTCGGTTGAACGCGGTTGCGCCGCCTCGATCAGCTTCGACTACTACGATGTGGGTGTAGCCACCGCGCAGATGGTGAAGAAGGTGCTGGACGGCGCCAAGCCCGGCGACCTCGATGTCAACGTGCTCAAGGACACCTACAAGAGCTTCCAGCTGTGGATCAACGGCAAGACCGCTGCCGCCATGGGCATGAGCATAAGCGACGATCTCAGGCGCCGCGCCGCCCGGGTGTTCTGAACCGGTGTCGCTGGTCGCCTTCCTCGGGGCGATCGAGACCGGCCTGATTTTCGGTCTCGTCGCCCTCGGGGTATTCCTCTCGTTTCGCGTTCTCAATTTTCCCGACCTGACCGTCGATGGCAGCTTCGCGTTCGGCGCGGCCGTCGCGGCCGCGCTGATTGTCAAGGGCTGGGACCCGTGGGCCGCTTCGGCAGTGGCAATCGCCGCCGGTGCCTGCGCCGGCCTGGTGACGGCGACCTTGAACCTGCGCCTCAAGGTGCTGAACCTGCTGGCCAGCATCCTCACCATGATCGCGCTGTACTCGGTCAACATCCGCGTGATGGGCGGCCCGACCCTGCCCCTCCTGGGACAAAAAAGCGTGCTGAATTCCGCTGCCTTCCTGGGCATCCCCAATCCATGGCTGGCACCACTGTTTTTCCTTCTGGTAACGAGTGTTGTCTGGCTGCTGTACGCCTGGTTCCTGCATTGCGAAACCGGGCTGGCGATGCGCGCCACCGGTGCCAACCCGGTGATGGCGCGCGCCAATGGGGTGCGCACCGAGCGCCTGGTTCTGGCCGGTCTTGCCATCAGCAATGGCCTGGCGGCGTTCGCCGGCGCGCTGCTGGCGCAACTGCAGGGAGCGGCGGATGTCACCATGGGCATCGGCACCATCGTGGTGGGCTTAGCCGCGGTGATCGGCGGGCAGACCATCTTTCGCGCCAAGAGCCTCTTGGGGCTGACGCTGAGCTGCGTGGCAGGATCGATCGTCTATCACGTGATTGTGGCAATGGCGCTCAACGCCACCACCCTGGGATTCACCGCTTCCGATCTCAATATCGTGACCTCGGCGCTGGTCTGCCTGGCCCTCGCGGTCGCAGGCAAGGGTGCTGGTGTGGCCAAGGCGAAACGCGCATGATCCGCGTCGACGGCGTATCGGTGGTGTTCAATGCCGGCACGGCATTGGAAAACCGCGTGCTCGACAACTTTTCGGTCGATATTCCGCAAGGCCAGTTCGTCACCGTGATCGGCTCCAACGGCGCCGGAAAATCCACGCTCCTCAATGTGCTGGCAGGCGAGGTAGCTGTCGCCAGTGGCCGCGTGCTGATCGCGGAGCAGGATGTCACCCGATTGCCGGCTTCGGAACGCGCAGGCCTGGTGGCAAGGGTGTTCCAGGACCCGCGCGCCGGCACCTGCGAAACCCTGACGGTCGAGGAAAACTTGGCGCTTGCAGCTTCGCGCGGGCACTCACGCGGCTTTGGCCTGGCCCTGCGCCGGGAACGACGAGAACGATTTCGCGCCGCGCTGGCAAGGTTGGGACTCGGGCTTGAAGACCGTCTGAATGACCAGATCGGCCTGCTCTCGGGTGGCCAGCGCCAGGCCACCAGTCTCTTGATGGCATCGATCGAGCCGATGCAGATACTGCTGCTCGACGAGCACGTGGCGGCACTCGACCCGCGTACCGCCGGCTTCGTGCTCGACCTGACGCGCCGCATCATCGAGGAACAGAAACTCACCGCGCTGATGGTGACCCACAGCATGCGCCACGCGCTCTCGCTGGGCGATCGCACCCTGATGCTGCACGAGGGCCGCGTGGTGCTCGATGTGAGCGGCGACGAACGCCAGCGCATGACGGTGGACGACCTGATCGCGCGCTTTCGCGCCCAGCACGGCGAGGAACTCGATTCCGACAGCCTGCTGCTGGCATGACCCGGCAACACTGATGCCGCGGGGCGTTCACTCCGCAGCCCTGCCAGTACGCAAACCAACACCGAACCCTTGACGGAGGCATTCACATGACGCAGCCAGCCAGCTTCGATCCGACCACCCTGCCCGTGCGCCACGCATTGGCGCATGAAATCGAACGTGGCTGGCGACGTTTGGCCGAGCCGGGTACCTGGTGGACCGGCTCGCAGCGACTGGCGATCGCGGCCGAAGCGCGCAATGCACCTTTCTGCGGCCTGTGCCAACGCCGTCGCGCAGCGCTCTCGCCCTACACGGTGGCTGGCGAGCATGTCAGCCTGGGCATCCTTGACGCACCCATGGTCGAAATCGTGCATCGGCTTGTCAACGATGCCGGCCGCTTGACCAGGACCTGGCTGCAATCGATGCAGGATGCCGGCGTTGCCGAAGAACAGTACGTCGAGACCATCGGCGTGATCGCCATGATCACCGCGCTGGATACCTTCGACCTGGGCCTGGGGCTGCCGCAGCGTACCCTGCCGGCGCCGCTCGCGGGCGCACCGAACCGCCAGCGCCCGGCCGGCGCCCGGCGCGATCTGGCCTGGGTTGCCACTGTGGCCCCCGAACACCTGAGCGCCGCCGACCCCGACCCCTACACGATTCACGGCAACAAGAATATCCACCGTGCCTTGAGTCTGGTGCCGCAGGAGGTTCTCAACTTTTTCGATCTCGATGTCGAGCTTTATCTGAAGGACCACGAGATCCGCGACTTCGAGCATGAGTACCGCGCCTTGACTCACGCACAGATCGAATTGCTCGCCGGCCGCGTCTCTTCCCTGAACGGCTGCTTTTACTGAACGGTCAGCCATTCGGCGCTGCTCCGTGCGAGTGGCCAGCATGCAGGCGAGAGCTTCGAGATGGGTGCAGCACTCAATGGCGACGGTGCTGCCGTCGGTGTGGCGCACGGCGCGACGTTAGTCGAGTACGGCGAGGCGATGCTGCGCGGCGACGCGCGGCGACGCGCAGCGGCGCGCCTGGCGGTTTATCAGGCGCTGGGTCCCGCCGCCCTGGTCGATGCTGCGGCGATCGTGGCGTCTTTCAACGCGGTGGTGAAGCTGGCCGATGGCAGCGGCATTCCGCTCGAGGACTTCAAGGAAAAAGCCACGCAGACGCTGCGCGCCGAGCTCGGGCTCGATGGGCTCAACCAGGGCGCGGGCACCAGCTAACCGCAGCCTTGGCCCAAGGCACCTGAACCACACTCTTTCAGGCCCGCCCCAGCGCCTTAAGGATCGCAACCGGCGTGATCGGCAGTGTGGTGATGCGCACGCCGATCGCATCGTGCACCGCATTGGCAACCGCGCTTGCAATCGGCAGGATCGTCGCTTCCCCGGCGCCCTTGGAGCCGAACGGCCCCGGCCCATGGCCCTGTTCCTGGGTGATGGTGGCGAACCCGCGGCTGCGCCGGCTTGTTGACCCCGCCGCCATCCTTGAAGCCGACGGCGATGCCCATGCCGCGCTGCTTCGGCCCGGCGGCGCTTTTCTTGTGATCGTGATAGCCGATCGCCTCGCACACCACATCGAGCCCCAGCTTCAAGTCGCTATCGACTCCGCTTTCGCCGGGCATGAAAGGTGCGTGCAGGGCCAGCAGGTTGCGCACCCGCATCCGGTAGGGATCGAGCCCCAGGCGGCGCGCGATCATGTCCAACTGCGATTCCGAGGCCCAGCTTGCCTGCGTGCCGCCGAAACCGCGGAACGGCCCTGCCGGCGCGGTATTGGTCATCACGCAGGCGCAGCGGGTGTCGACATGCTGCCAGCGATAGGGGCCGGGCACGCGGTAGCCGGCCTTTTCGGCCACCAGCGGGCTGGCGTCCGAGTAGGCGCCGGCTTCGAGCAGGATTTCACTATGGCGCGCCACCAGCGTGCCCTCGGCCATCACCCCGGTTTTCAGCCGCAGGATCGCGGCATGCTGGGTGTTGGTGAGAAAACCTTCTTCCATGGTGAGGCACAGGCGCACCGGCTTGCCGGTCGCAAGCGACAGCATCACCGAGATCGCCTCGGTCTTGACATTGTTCTTCGAGCCAAAGCCGCCGCCGATGTAGGGCACCCTTTAAACTGCGCCGGCACCGGCGCGGCAAATGCCGCTCGCGGGCGCGCCCGTGCCCGCGAGCGTCGGTGTTTACGCCGGCGTCAACGCAACCCGGGCATGGGCCTGATCGGCAGCCTGCTTTTCCAGCATGCGCCGCACCCGCGCCAACCCCATGTCGTGTTCATACAGAAACTCCCGGTCGCGCGCATTGCGCGGCATGCTTTCCAGCACCAGGCGGTCTTGTTCGAGCACATCCCAATGCAGGCCTTCGAGGCGGTTGCGGTAGAGAAAGCGCCACACATTGCACTGCCAGCCGCGCACCTTGCGGGTACGCCAGAAATACACCTGGCAGTGATCCTCGTCGACCGGGGTGGCGAAACCGATGATGCCGAAGCTGCCGCCCGGGCCGTATTTTTTCTGGTACGGAATGGTCAGGCGCAGCCACATGCAGCCGGTGTCGCCCAACTCGACCCAGTCGAAATTGACGTCGCGCTGGCCGACCTTTTCGAACACCAGCCCGACCGGCGTCTTGCGCACCTTCATTTCGGAACGCTTGTCGCCATCGGCCATCGAATGCGAGGCCGCGTGCAGATAGGCGCCGTGCATCGGGTCCATCACGTTGTCGATCGCATAGCGGTAGCTGGTGTTCCAGTTCGACATGCACAGGAAATGCGAATACTCTTCCGACACCAGTTCCAAGGGCAGATCGAGCGCCGGCGCCGCAGCGGCCGGATCGATGCCGAACCACAGGAACACCGCACCGGCGCGCTCTTCCACCGCATAGCTCTTGACGCAGCTCTTGCCCTCCAGCGGGCAATTGGCCGACGCCGGTACTTCCCTGACCGTGCCGCTGCCGTCGATCTGGATGCCGTGGTACCAGCAGGCCACGCGTTCACCCAGGTTCCAGCCCAGCGACAGGCGTGCGCCGCGATGCGGGCAACGATCCTCCAGCGCATGCACGCGGCCGGCGGCGTCGCGCCACAACACGATCGATTCGCCCAGGCGGGTGATGCCCACGGGCGCATTGCGCACCTGCCAGGAAGGGGCGACCGGGTACCACAGGTCGCGGATGCCGGTGGCCAGTATTTGTTGCGCGGCCGTGGCGACGGGGTCTTTTTGCTCGATTGTTTGCATGCTGTTTCTCCGTTGACGGTCAGGCGCCCAGGCGCGCCATCTCGGCCTCGAACGAGGCACTTGTCCATTGCCCGCCTTCGGCTGAGCGAAAGGCTTGCGCGTTGAGGCCGGCAACCACTTCGTCGATGCTGACGGCACCGTCGGCAAACACCCGTTCGAGCACATCGCCCAGCGCGTTCTCGTAGGCGCTGGGCAGGGCCGCACGGTTTTGCCAGATGATGTTCGGAAGCTGGCCGGGGACTTCGATCTGCCCCTTGCCGGCGACGTTGTTGGGTTGCGCGGCCAGCCAGGGTTGGAGGTGGGGGTTGTAGTTCATGCTGTGTTCTCCTGTCTAAACTGCGGTAATCCGGATTTGAATTTCTTGACCGAGCACACGCACCGGAAAGGTTTTCAAGTCGCGACAGGGTTCGCCGCGCAGGTGCTTGCCGGTGGATACATCGAACACCGCGTTGTGCAGCGGGCATTCGACTTCGCAACCCTCGGCAAAACCCTGGGTGAGCAGGGCTGCCGCATGCGGGCAGATGTCCTCGGCGGCATGGAGGGTGCCATCGACATCGTAGATGCCGATCTTCTGCGTGCCCACGGTCACGCCCAGCGGCGCATCGGGCTCGACCTGGTCGCGTTGCCCGACGGCTGTCCAGTCGCTCATGAATTCTCCTTGTGAATGATCAGCCGGCGCTTGATACCGGCAGCTTGTTGAGGTCGGCGGCGGGATCGACCAGCGCATCGAGCGCCGGATAGCTGTCCTGCGCGATCCACCGGCGCACCACCCGCATGTCGCGCCCGGCGTTGACCGCGGCCACCGCGCGCACCCTGGGACCTTCACAAAAAAAGAACAGGCGCGAGCGCTTGGCCGGGATTTGCCGTTCGATGACCTGCATCGAATCATCGGGCAAGCCCAGCAGTTGCAGATTGTCGTCGTACTGGTCGGACCAGAACCACGGCGGGCCGTCGGCCTCGTTATCATGGGCAATGCCCAAGGCGGTCCTGGCTGCGGCCACCGCCTGGCGCTGCGCGTTTTCCCAGGATTCGATGCGCAGGCGCGTGCCATTGGCGCGCGCGGCGTTGGCAACATCGCCGACGGCGAAAATCGCCGGGTCGGCGGTGCGCCCGCAAGCGTCGGTCAACACGCCGTTTGCCACCGCGAGGCCGGCGGCCGCCGCCAGTTCGTCTGCCGCGACCAAGCCGATGCCGACCACCAGCAGGTCGCCATCGAGCCTGGCGCCGCTGGCAAGATGCAGCGTGACGCGCTCGTCACCAGCCACCACTTCACGCACCGCGTCACCCAGCAATACCCTGACACCATGAGCCGTGTGGGTCTCCAGCAAATGGGCGGAAACACAGGCCGGCACGGTGCGCATGCACAGGCGTGGCGCGGCTTCGATCACGCTGACCTCGCGTTCCAGCAGGCGCGCCGATGCGGCAACTTCAAGCCCGATCCAGCCCCCGCCCAGCACCAGCACATGGCGCGCAGCGCCAATCGCCTGCTTCAGTTCGAGTGCGTCCTCATAGGTGCGCAAAGTCAGCACGCGCGCATGCGGCGCCAGCCCCGGCAGCGTGCGCGCACGACCGCCATTGGCAAGAAACAGCATGTCATAAGCGACCGCCTCGCCGCTTGCCGTGCGCAGCGTGCGGGCAGCACGATCGATCGCCACCACACGCTGGCCGGGCCGCCAATCGATCGCAAGCTCGCTCCACTTCGGCTCCGGCAGCAGCACCAGTCGCTCAAAGCCCTGGTTCTCCTTGAGCACCGCCTTGGACAAGGGCGGGCGCTCATAAGGCACATGCGCTTCGTCGCCGAACCAGACGATGCGCCCGGCGAAGCCGTTCTCGCGCAGGGTCAGCGCGAGCCAGCGGCCGGCCTGGCCGGCGCCGACGATCACAAAGCTGCGGGACTCGGACATGGGCGGGAGGGTTTCCTTGCGCTGCGGCGGGCGCGTGTTTAATCGGCGGTGATCTTCAGTTCGCGTGCGATGCGGGCGTAGCGCTGGTCGTCCTCACGCATCAGCGTGGCCAGTTCCTGCGGCGTGCCGCCACGCAGTTCAATCCCGGCATCGGACAGGCGCTTGCGCACATCGGGCTGGCGCACCGCCTCGTTGAAAGCCTCGTTCAAGGCGGCGATGGTCGCCCCCGGTGTGGCCGCGGCCGTGAACACGCCGTACCAGGCATTGACCTCCACCCCCTTGATGCCGCGTTCGGTGAGCGTGGGCACATTGGGCAGGAGCGGCGTGCGCGCGCGCTCGGCCACCGCCAGCGCCACCAGACGGCCGGATTCGAGGTGCTGGGCGGCACCGCCCAAGGCGACAAACAACAGCTTGACCTCGCCGCCGATGGCTGCGGTCACCGAAGGGGCCACGCCGCGATACGGCACATGCGTCAACTTCAGGCCGGCGGCGCTGGCGAACATTTCGCCGGCGAAGTGCATCGGCGAACCGTTGCCGGCGCTGCCGAAGGCCAGGTCGGGTTTGGCCTTGACGTGCGCGATCAATTGCTCGATCGTGGTGGCGCCCAAGGTCGGGTTGGCGACGATCAGCATCGGCGTGGTGGCCACCGCGATGACCGGCGCCAGGTCCTTTTGCACATCGATGCCGCCGCCCGCCCCTTTGGGCAGCACATGCGGCGAGATGGCCAGCGTGTTGGGGGCCAGCAGCAAGGTGCTGCCGTCGGGCGTCGCCTTGGCCACCGCGCCGGCACCCACCAGCCCGCCGACCCCGGGGCGATTCTCCACCACCACCGCGCGCGCAAGCTGCAGCGCCAGTTTTTCGCCAAGCACGCGCGCGGCCAGATCGGGGCCGGCGCCGGCGGGAAACGGCACCACGATGGTCAGTTGCTTGCCGGCGGGCTGTGCATGAGCGGCACCATGCGCGAGGATGCAAGCGGCCATGGCTACTGCTGCGGTGAGGGCGCGGCGCGTTGAGGTCAGGGGGCAGGTGGTCATGGCGCTTGTATGTGAGGGGCAGGTGGTCATGG
>CAYYFR010000059.1:11007-15196 GCA_964470865.1 uncultured Burkholderiales bacterium
GTGGTCATGGCGCTTGTATGTGAGGGGCAGGTGGTCATGGTGCTTGTATGTGAGGGGCAGGTGGTCATGGTGCTTGTATGTGGGGTGCCGGTGGTCATGGTGCTTGTATGTGAGGTGCAGGCTTAGTGTGGTTTGTCGGTCAGGAACTTGCCGTCGTTCTGACGGCCCTTCTGGCGCCGCGTATGGCCATCGATGCCACCATCCACGGCCCACTCGGCGAAAACGGTCGGCCCGGGTTCGAAATCGCGCGGCAGCCAGGCCTCGGTAAGCTCGTCTTCATCGGCGTAGTACTCGATGAGACCACCGGCAGGATTGCGAAAGTACCAGAAATAGGCTGACGAAATCGGGTGCCGGCCCGGCCCCAGTTGCGTATCCCAGCCGCAACGGCTTACCTGCAGCCCGCCGCCGAACACCTCATGGATATCGCGCACCGTGAAGGCGACGTGATTCAGGCCGCGCTTGCCATCCGGCGTTGCGAGCAGAAACAGGTCGTGATGCCCGCCGCGCGGGGCGCAGCGCATGAAGGCACCGCGCCCGGGGTAACGATCGGAGGCCACGAAACCCAGCTCGGCGTAAAACGCTTCGGTGGCGGCCAGATCGGGCACGAAGAACACCACATGCCCCACCTCGATGGGCGTGGCGCGCTCGTAGATGGTGCCGGGCTGATCCACCCGCAGGCGCTGGTCCCAGGTGTTGGCGGGCGTGCCGCGCACCTGCACCGCGCGCTTGACGCTGACCTGAAAGCGCAGCGCGAAGCCGTTGGGATCGGTGCAACCGATACGTGCACCGGACTCGACGTAACCCGGCTTGTGCATCAGTCGCTCACGCAACATGGACAAAGTCTCTGCGTCACTCACGCCCCACACCACTTCGCGCAGGGTCGGGCCGTCCTCGATCGGCGCCGGCAGTGAGGCATGTGCCGGATCGGCCACCAGCACGCGGCAACCGTTCAGGGTTTCGAACACCAGGCGGCGGTCGGCATCCTGCACCAGCGTCAAACCCCAGTCGGTGAAAAAGCGCCGGCAGGTGTCCAGGTCGGCCGCGCCGTAGGTGATTTCATCGATACCGAGAATGCTCATGAGTGCTCCGCTTTGCGTTCTATTCGGCCTTGATGCCGAATTCCTTGACCAGTTTGCCGAAGCGCTCCTCGTCGGCCGCGATCTGCTTGACCAGCACTGCGGGGTCGCCACCGATCGGCTCGATGCCAAGCGTGGCCATGCGCGTCATCACGTCGGGCATTTTCAAGACTTCATTCATGTGCGCATTGAGGCTCTTGACCACCCCGGCCGACATGCCCCTGGGGCCGAGCAGCCCCATCCAGGCGCTGATGTACAAATCCTTGTAGCCCAGTTCGATCAGGGTCGGCACCGTCGGCATCAGCTTGGTGCGCTGCAATTCGGCCACCGCCAGCGGTATCAGCTTGCCGGTGCTCACGTATTGGCCTACCGCACCGGGCGTGATCCAGCCCACGGTGACTGCCGGACATCCTCCGCGAGGGAGAATCAGGGCTCCCTGCGGGCGGCCGGGCGGGAAGGTGCATGATCAAACCTTGACCGGCGGGCCGGCGAACGCGGTCTTGAAGGCGCCCACTGCAAGCATGTCGACCTCGAGCATCCTGGGACCGGGGAAGCGCGCGAGTTCCGCCAGCATCGCCGGGGCCTCGGCCAGGCTCTTGATGCGCCGATGCTCGAACTTGAGCGATTGCGCCAGCAGCGCATAGTCGGGCGTGTGCAGTTCGGCATAGACGCGGCGCCCGCCGTACTGTGCATCCTGGATGTTCTTGATCACGCCGTAGCTCTGGTCGTTCATCAGGATCACGGTGAAGTCGGCGCCCTCCTGCACCGCGCAGGCCAGCTCCCCCAGGTTGAGCACGAAGCCGCCATCGCCGGCCAAGAGGAAAGTCTGGTTGCCACTGGCGTAGGCCGCCGCAGCGGTGGCGGCGCCAATGGCCATCGCAAGGCCCAGGCCGATGCCGCCGCCCAGCGCATGCACGCCGGCACGCGGCCCCGGCAGGCGCAGCTCGCGGTTGCCCCAGGTGCTGTTCGATACCGTGACGTCGCGCACCCAGTTGAATTGCGCGCCGGCCGCGGCCTGCACCGCATCGACTAAGGTGGCATAGGGCCCGAGACCGTCGCGCAAATCCGCCACTGCCTTGTCATGAGCGCGCCGCAGGTCGGCGGCGAAGCTGCCATCGATTTTCATGCGCCCTTCGAGCTGGTCGGCCAGCGCATTCAGGCTGAAGGCAGCGTCGCCGCAGAGGAACTGTGCATTCGGGTAGCAGCGGCTGTTGGCAGCCGGATCGGCATCGATGCGATAAAGCGGCTGCGGCAACTTGAGCTGGTACTTCAGTGTCTCGTTGCCGCGCAGGCGTGACCCCACTACCAGCAGGGCATCGCAGGTGGCATAGAAAGCCTCGACCGGCGGCGCCACGTTGTAGGCACCGAGCGATTGCGCATGGGTCTCGGCCACGATGCCGCGCCCCTGGGTGCTGCTGACCACACCGAAGCCCATGGCCACAAGGCGTGCCACCGCCGGCCCGGCACCACGTGCACCGCCACCCACCCACAACAGCGGGCGGCGTGCCTGCGCCAGCGCATCGGCCAGCCGCGCCACGTCATGCGCTGCGGGCGCAGCCGCAAGCGGGGCCAGCGGTTCGAGGTCGTCGGGCAGTTCAATCAGTGCGGCCTGGATATCGATCGGCACCTCCACGCTGACCGGCCCGCCGGGCGCGCTCTGAGCGGTGCGCACCGCCTGCTTGAAAGTCGCCAGGGCGGTGTCGGCACTACGCACGCGCCATGCCTCTTTGGACACCGCCTTGAGCATGGCGAGCTGGTCGGGCGCTTCATGGATGTAAGCCATGTCGCGATCGAGATACGCCGCTTCAATCTGCCCGGTGATGTGCAGCAGCGGCGTGCCGGCGGTGAGCGCCTCGACCATGCCGCCGGCGGCGTTGCCAGCCGCGGTGCCGGTACTGGTGATGCACACGCCCAGGGTGCCGGTGGTGCGGGCGCAGGCGTCCGCCATGCTGGTGGCACCGGCCTCGCCGCGCGCCGAGACAAAACGGATGGCGCCGCGCGTGGCCATGGCATCCAGGATAGGCATGTTGTGGATTGAAATCACGCCATAGGCGGCCTTGACCCCGCAGCGCTCGAGGAAGGCGGCAATCACGTAGCCGACAGTAACTTTCATGGAAGCTTTCGTTTTCGAGCGAACAATGGCGGATCGCGAAAGTGCGTTACGGCGCTCACGCCTTGGCCCCAACCACACGCAACTTGAGCGCTCTGGCCTCGGCGTCGGGTTGTTGGCGATAGTCAAGCAGGGCCGACAACTGCGCCGCCGCGCCGCACACCTGCGCCACCAGCGCCGCGCGCTTGTCGGCCGCGATCTCGGCACCGGGCACGGTAAGTCCGATGGCGGCGATGACGTGCCCGTCCTGGCCGCGAACGGGCGCTGCGACAGTACCGATATGCGCTTCGAAAAAGCCCGCCGCCAGCACCCAGCCGCGCTTGCGCACCTGCTGCACTTGCTCGAATAGCGCCGCACTGTCACGCGGGGTCTCGCGACTGCGGCTTTCCAGCTGCGGCTCCGGGTACAGCGCGCGCAGCGCGGCCAGCGACAGATCGCCCAGCAGCACATGACCGAACACGGTGGCATGCGCCGGCAGGCGTGTACCGACAGAGACGGCGGTGGCGAAAGGCGCGCGCGAGGCAGAGCGGTGCAGGTAGACCACGTCACGGCCATCGCGTACCACCAGGCTGGCGGCATAGCCGGTGTCGTCGCGCAGGCCATCCAGCAAAGGGCGGCCGAGTTCGACCATGTCAAGCGAGGCCAGGTATTCGAAGCCCAGGCGCAGGATCGCCAGGCCCAGCCGATAGGCACGGCCGTCGGGTGTGCGCTCGACGAAATGCATGGCTTCGAGCGTGACCAGGAGGCGAAACACGGTGGAGCGCGGCACGCCCAGGCGGCGCGCCAGTTCAGGCGCGGTCAAAACCGCTTCCTCGCGACTGAATTCACCGAGGATGCGCAAGCCCCGTTCCAGGCCTGGCACGGTGTAGCGCTCGGGATCGGTTTCGCTCATGGCGGCTTCCGCTGTCGGTGCTTCAGGCAAGGCGGGCAGGCGACACCCGGACATAGGCGCGGACATAGGCGGACATGCGCGGACATGCGCGGACATAGGCGGACGTAGGCG
>CAYYFR010000059.1:15296-29546 GCA_964470865.1 uncultured Burkholderiales bacterium
GCGGACATGCGCGGACATAGGCGGACGTAGGCGGGCAACTTCGCGGGTCGGATACGCATACCTTGACTTTTTGTTTTAATGTTTTACTAATAAATCATTGGATCATATATGGGTAATCCTATAAAAGCCAAAACCACTTGTCAACAACTATTTTCAGTGTATACATTCGAGAAAGCCAGTTGCTGCCCCTTCTTCAGGCTCGGGCAGTTTCGTAAGCGTCTCACTTTTTGATTCATTAGAAACATGTTGTTTAACATATAAAACACAATGCGCGGGTTGACGAAGCGTGCTGGCTCAAGTGAAAACGGGCGCGCGCGCAGCACATTCAGTACACTGGTTTGCCACGGCCAGCACGCAGGGTTGTGCGCCCCGATTGGCTGCTTTCAAACACTTCAAAAGGAAACCCGGCATGTCCGACTGGCAACCCGCGCAGCGCTACCCCGACCCCGCGATCGTGGTCCTCGACCCCTCGTTCGAACGCTATCGTTTGGCGCTCGCCAAGGTCGAACGCATCGCCCACGGCATGCGCTGGGCCGAAGGCCCGGTGTGGCTGGGCGACTCGCGCACCCTGGTGTGGAGTGACGTGCCGGGCAACTGCATGTACCGCTGGGATGAGGAAAGCGGCGCCGTCGGCGTGTTCCGCAAGCCGTCCAACAATGCCAATGGCAATACGCGCGACCGCCAGGGGCGCATCGTCACCTGCGAACACCTGTCGCGGCGGGTGACGCGCACCGAGCCTGACGGGCGCATCACCGTACTGGCCGACACCTACCAGGGCAAGCGCTTCAATTCGCCCAACGACGTGGTGGTGAAGTCCGACGGTTCGATATGGTTCACCGATCCGGTGTTCGGCATCGGCGGCTACTACGAAGGCGAGAAAGACACGCCGCAACTGCCCTTCAACGTCTATCGCATCGATGCGAAAGGTTCGATCACGGTTGCGGCCAAGGGCATCAACCAGCCCAACGGACTGGCGTTCTCGCCTGACGAATCTTTACTCTATGTGGTGGAGTCACGCGCGCTGCCGCGCAAGATCCTGGCCTACGACGTGATCGGCGGCCGCAAGCTCGCCAACCGGCGCGTGGCAATCGACGCCGGCCCCGGCACACCGGACGGCTTGCGCTGCGATATCGACGGCAATCTGTGGTGCGGCTGGGGCATGGGGCAAGCGGGCCTGGATGGGGTGCATGTGTTCAATCCGGCGGGCAAGCTGATCGGCCGCATCGACCTGCCGGAACGCTGCGCCAACCTGACCTTCGGCGGGATGCACCGCAACCGCCTGTTCATGGCGGCCAGTACTTCGGTCTATGCGCTTTTTGTCAACACGCAGGGTGTGGGCTACGCATAACCCGCCTGATCGATGCGCCGCACCCGCCGGTTGCGCGCGCTTTCGGGGATAAGCGCGGGCTCACTGATGCGAGTTACTCGCGTCGCATGCTCTGCGCAAGCATGTGTCAAGGCAGGCCATTGCGCCCATGGGCGCGGTAGGCCGCTCGTTCGCCAAGCAGTTCGTAATAGGCGCTGAGCGCCGGATAGTCCGGGCGCTTGACATCCTTCAGGGAGAACCAGCGGTTCACCACCAGCCCGAGCGGAATGTCGGCCAGGCTGAAGCCGGGCCCCAGCACATAGGGACCATTGGCGGCGAGCGCTTCATCGAGCAGTTTCATCTGCGCTGTCAGGTCGAGGCGGCCCTGTGCGAGATTGAATGAATTGGCGCGTCCGAGAATTTTCAGCATCAAGATTTCCCTGGTATTGCGGGTGTTTCCCTGCCGACTCCGCTACTCCGCCTTGATGCCGAAATCGCGCACGATCCTGGTATAGCGCTTGATGTCCTCCGCCACCAGCGCATCGAGTTGCTCGGGTGAGCCACCAATGATGCGACCGGCCTGCGATTCGACCCGCTCCTTGACCTGCGGCGATTTCAACGCCTCCAGCGTGGCCTCGTGCAACTGCTTCACCACCGCAGTTGGCGTGGCCCGCGGCACGAACATGCCGATCCAGGTATCCATGTCGTAGCCTGGAAAGCCGCTCTCGGCAATCGTCGGCACATTGGGCATCAAGGGCGAGCGTTCGGGAGACGTCACCGCGATCGCTTTCAACTTGCCGCTGCGGATGTGCGGCATCAGGCCGGCCGTGGTCGACAGGATGTAGGGCACCTGGCCACCCACCACGTCGATGATGCCCGGACCGGCACCGCGATACGGCACATGGGTGAACTTGACCCCGGCCAACGACTCAAGATAAGCGGCGGCCAAGTGCCCCGGCGAGCCGACACCGCCGTTGGCCATCAGCCGCTTCTTGTTGGCGTCCGCTGCCTCCAGCTTGAGGAACTGCTGCAGGGTGTTGGCCTCGGCACCCGGATGCGCCGCCAGGGTCTGGCCGAGAGAGCCGATCAGGGTCACGCCGCGCAGGTCGCGCTCGGTGTCGTACGGCAGCTTGGGGTAGAGCGCCTGGTTGATGGCGTGGGTGTTGACATTGAAGCTCACGGTGTAACCGTCGGGGGCGGACTTCGCCACTGCTTCGGTGGCCACGATGCCGCCGGCGCTCGCGCGATTTTCAACCAGCACCGACTGCTTGAGAATTTCGCCCATACGTGTATTGAGCGTGCGCGCGATCGCGTCGGTGCCGCCGCCGGGGGCGAAGCCTACGATCAAGCGGATCGGTCCCTTGCCCGGATACTCCTGCGCAGTTGCCAGTGATGCGGCAACTACGGCCAACGCCGCCAGGCCGCTACGGATTGCTTGTTTCATCTGCTCTCCTTGATCGATGATGTGTCTTGGTTGACCTTGCGCCGGGGTCTACCGCCACTGACCCCAGCCAATCCTGCCAGCCTGTGAGCAAGCGAACGCGGCCGCAGCGTTCATGATGGCACAGGCTGCTAGTATGATTATGAATGAACAGTGCGGCGTACGGAGCGCGAAGTCAGGGCATTCGGCCGCTGTCCAATGAGCTGTCGCAACGGAGGCATCCCGGCATGATCACAGGCGCGACTTACGAGCAGATGCTTGCCACGCGCAAGCCCATGGTGCTGCCCAACGGCACCAGCGTTTGGAAAAGCTATTACATCCGCTCGCCCGAAGGGGGCTTTCCCTCGCCGCAGGCGTTCCTGGTCGAGCAGGGTGCCAACGAGGTGGTTCTTCCGCACTTTCACGAGCAGAATCAGTTTCAGGTCATCGTGCACGGCGGCGGCTCGGTCGGTCGCAGTGCCGTCGCGCCGATCACCGTGCATTACGCGGGCGCCTACACCGGCTACGGCCCGGTTTCCTCGGGCGCTGACGGCCTTTGGTACCTGACACTGCGCCCGATGATGGATAACGGCCCGCTGTACGTGCATGCGTCGCGCGACAAGATGAAACCCGGGCCCAAGAAGCATTACCAATCGGCAGCGCTGGGGGCGACGCCTGCGGACGCCCTGGCGAAACTTGCGCATCCCGAAGCACAGACCATCAACGCGGATCCGCAAGGGCCGACGGTCGAGCTGTTGCGGCTGCCACCACGGCAGCAGCGGACCATGAGCGACCTCGATCGCGGCGGCGGGCAGTTTTTTTTCGTCACTGCGGGAAGCCTCGTGGCCGATGGCGTGGAGTATCCAAAATGGAGTTGCTTGTGGAGCGCGAGCAATGATCCCGCCTTTGAAGTGGTGGCTGGAACCGGCGGTGTCGAAGTGCTGCTGCTCGGATTTCCGCAGACCGAGTATCGCGCGACCTACAGTCCGGCGACGCAAATCGGCTTGTAAGGGAAGCAACGCATCGTCATGCCGCAACGCCACCGGCCTGGCTGACCAGTCATCCACCAGGCGCCCGATCAGCCTGCATTTGCTGTTTGCGATACTTCACGCTAATCTGCCGCCGCCGGCCCGATCGGCGCCGCACATACTCGCATCAGCAGAGGAGGAAACTAACAATGGCAACCCATGCAACCGGTGATGGCGGCATCCCGCCGCGCGACGCAGCCCAGCGCGGCCTGAAGCGCGTGATGAGCTTGGGCGGCGCCTACGGCACCCGCAACTACACGGTGAAGGACCTGCGCGACGTCAAGGGCAGGCGCGTGCTCACCGAGACGCTGCCGTTCACGGTGGAAGAGGCGGCGGCCGCCGAAGCGGCCGGGATCGACACGATGAAAGTGCGTTTCGACCCGAAACGCCCCGAGTTGGCGGCCGAGATTCGCCGCGCCGCACCGAATACCTTCATGTCGTTTTCAGTGCCGTTGGTGGCCGCGGCCACCGCAGCCGAAGCGGTGCGCATCGGCTATCAGGCAATGGAACTGGGAGCGGACGGCATCATGTGCCAATGGTCGCCGGGCTTTATAGCCGCGGCCACGGAGGCCGGCATTCCGGTCGAGGGCCATGCCGGGCTGGTGCCGCGCAGAAGCACCTGGACCGGCGGCTTGCGCGCGGTGGGCAAAACCATCGAAGAGGCGCTGTGGGTTTACGAGGAGATCAAGAAGCTCGAAGCCGCAGGCGCCTGGGCGGTCGAGGTCGAGGTAATCCCGGCCGAACTGCTGGCGCAGATCAGCAAGCGCACCAGCCTGCTTACGTCATCGATCGGTGCCGGTGGCGGCGGCGACATCCAGTTCCTGTTCGCCGAGGACATTCTGGGCAACAACGGACCGCCGTATCCGCGCCACTCGAAGCAGTACCGTGACATGTTCAAGATGAAGCAGGCGATGCAGGCCGAGCGCATCGCCGGCTTCAAGGAGTTCATCGAGGACGTACGCTCGGGTGGCTTTCCGGCGCCGCAGCATGTGGTGAAAGCACCGCAGGGCCTGATCGAGGCCTTCCTGGAGAAGCTCGGCTATAAGGCGTGAATCCCGCACCAGCCCCGGCGCCTCTCCGCTGGCGCGGCCCGGCTTGCCTCAAGGCTAGCGGCTGAGCGACTCCAGATAGCCCACGATGTCAGCGCAATCGACGACATCGGCGAACTGCCGGTCCATGTCGAACAGGCTGATCGCATGCGATACGGGGATGCGGTCGAACACCGCTTCGCGCGCGACGATGGTGCGAAAGTTGTAGGACGAAGCATCGAACACGGTGGCGCGCACGCAGTTGCTGGTGGCGCCGCCGCAGATGATCAGCGTATCGATCTGGCGGTCGACCAGATAGGCCAGGAGAGGCGTACCGAAAAATGCGCTGGGCTTTTTCTTGACGAACACGATGTCCTCGGGCACGACGCCCAATTCCGGCACCAGCTCAGCGCCGGGCGTGCCTTCGAGGCACCAGTTCGGGCTTTTGAGCAGGGTGCGCTTGCGCCCATAGACGCCGATGTCGGCGCCACCGGGATCGAGCGCGAAGCGGCTGAAAAATACCGCTGCCGCCGCCGCCCGCGCCGCGCGTGCCAGGCGCGCGGCCTGATCGAGCGCCGCCCAACCTGCGGCACCGCAACTCGACGGATAGAGCGGGTCTTCAACGCCGCGCAGGCCAACCATGTAGCGCTGGCAATCGATCGCCAGGAGCGCCGGCCGGCTGCCGAATCCCATGCGCCGACCGAACTGCGCGCGGGCGATGACGGCACGATCTTCCGCGCCGATGTAGCGCTCCCATTCCGCCGTGGTGCCAGTCATGCATGCCCCTTTGAGCCTGCCGCCGCGGGCACTGTCGCGAAGCGATCGATACCGAGTTCGGCCGGCGCCGGATGCTGCGCGCGCCAGTGCTTGGCGATATCGAGCCGGCGACAGAACCACACTTTGTCATGACTCATCGCATGGTCGAGAAAACGCGCCAGGCCATGCGCGCGCGCCGGCCGCCCGGATATCCGCGCATGCAGGCCGACCGACATGATGCGCGGCGCGGTCTCGCCTTCGGCGTAGAGCTGATCGAAGGTGGCCTTCAAATACGCGAAGAAGTCATCGCCGGTGGCGAACCCGGCTGGCGCGCTGAACTTGCCGTCGTTGGCGTCCATCGTGTACGGCACCACCAGGTGCGGCCGAGCGCTCACCGCTACCCAGTAGGGCAACTCGTCGTTGTAGGCGTCCGAGTCGTACAGGAAACCGCCCTCTTCCACCAGCAGGCGCCGTGTGTTCTCACCCGGACCATAGCGGCAATACCAGCCAAGCGGCCGTTGCCCGGTCAGTTTGGCGATCGAAGCCACCGCGCGCGCAATCTGTTCACGCTCTTCTTCTTCCGACATTTTGAAATGCTCGACCCAGCGCCAGCCATGGCAGCAGATGTCGACAGCGGCCGCGGCAACCGCGGCGGCGACACGCGGGTTGCGCTCCAGCGCCAGGGCACAGCCAAACATGGTCAGCGGCAATCCACGCTGGCGAAACAGTTCGAGAATGCGCCAGACGCCGACGCGGCTGCCGAATTCGTACATGCTCTCGAAAGCCAGGTCGCGCGCGCCCGCCGGCACGCGCCCGCCCGGCGCCTCGGCCAGCCCGACCTCGGTACGAGCATCACCGTCGCCGATGGTGTACTCGGAACCTTCCTCGTAGTTGAGCACCATGTTGATGGCGACACGGGCGTTGCCCGGCCACCTGGCCTGCGGCAGGCGGTCGGCATAGCCAACCAGATCGCGCGTGGGCGTCATTGGACTACCCTCCTTTCACTGCGTGACATCCCCCCCGAGGGGGGACGAGCGACCCCTTCGGGCGGCCCTTCGGGCGCGGCAGTCTGCCACGGCCCGCTTGCGGACCGGACCGCTCAAGCGAGCATGGCGGGCTTTCTGGCTGCATGGTTCGGTGCGGCGGCACGCGCCTGGCGCGAACCCATGCTCGTGCGTCGCCGCGTTGGGAAAAGTGGGCATCCGGAATTGTTGGAATTGTATGCGCACGCGGCACCGACATCGCCCATGAAAAGGACACGCTGCACGTGCACCCGAAGAACCTGCACGGCATGTTGCCGGGGATTTCGCGCCCCGGGTTCGCGTGGACCTGGTCGGGGCAGCCGGCGCGGGGTCCGCCGCACGCGGCCACCACGCCCGACTGAACTCAGTCGCCCTTGATGCCCGCGCGCCGAATCACCTCACCCCAGCGCGGCGTGTCGCGGCGGATGATCTCGGCGAATTCATCCGGCGTGGTGCCGGTGACCAGCAAACCGTACTTGAGGATCTGCTCGCGCCCCTCGGGGCTTTGAATGATCTTGTTGATTTCGGCGCTCATGCGTTCGATGATCGCCTTGGGCGTGCCGGCCGGCGCCTGAATCCCGTTCCAGCCAGCGATGTCGAGCGGGAAGCCCTGTTCGGCGAAGGTCGACAGGTTGGGTAGCGCGGGCCAGCGCTTCGGCCCGGTGACAGCGAGGGCGACCAGTCGCCCGCCGGCCAGCCCGGCTGCGACCGAGGCGAGGTCATGAATGCCGGTCTGCGCGTGGCCGGCGATGATGTCTTGCACCGCCGGGCCGGCGCCCTTGTAGGCCACATGCACCATGTCGATGGACGCGGCGCCTTTTAGCATCTCGCCATACACATGCGAGGAGGAGCCGTTGCCGAACGACGCGAAGCTCGCCTTGCCCGGATTTTTTTTCGCGTAGTCGATGAATTCGGGCAGCGTCCTGACGTTGAGCGAAGTCGGTACCACCATCGCCAGCACCGACAAGCCCAGTTGCGTGACGGTGGCGAAATCGCGCAGGCCGTCATACGGCAGGTTGGCCTGGATGTGCGGGTTGATCGAGATGTTCGAGACGTTGGTATAGACGAAGGTGTAGCCGTCCGGCGGCGCGCTCCTGGCAGCCTGCAGGCCGACGCTGCCCTGGGCACCGGCGCGGTTCTCGGCCACCACCGGCTGCCCCAGCACAGGGGTCAAGCGATCGGCCAGCCAGCGCGACACGATGTCGGTCTGGCCACCCGGCGGGTAGGGAATGATCAGGCGAATCGGCTTGGCCGGCCAGGTCTGCGCTGCGGCCTGCATGGGCAGCGCGGCGAACAGGATTGCCAGTGCAAGAAAACGCATCAGGATGTGCATCGATGGGCCCGCTTTGGTTGTTGGTCGAAAGTTGCTGGAGAACCGCAAAGTCAGGCTATCACGCAGGCCGGCGTTTGCGAAGCACGTGGCAGCCGACTTCAATGCCGCGTTGCAACACAACCGGCGTGAATCAGGCAGGCTTGCGCCCAACAGGCTGGCGAAAAAGGGGGTACACCCCCTTTGAATCCCCCGAAGTTCGAGGCTGTCAAGACCGAGGTGGCGTTGCACCATTGCGCTCAATACGGTCATCGGGTGCGTATTTCAACAGCCTGCCAACACATCCAAGGAACCTTCTCCCATGCATGCCTGCCTTCGCCTGTTGTGCCTCTTGCTGTGTACGCTGACCGGCAGTGCCTCGCAGGCCGCCTGGCCCGAGCGCCCGATCCGCATGATCGTGCCCTACGCACCGGGTTCGTCGCCGGACAACATCTGCCGCCTGCTGGCACAGGAAATGGCCAAGTCGCTGGGTGTCAACATCGTCATCGACAACCGCGCCGGTGCCTCCGGGTCAGTCGGTACCGAAGCAATCGCCAAGGCCGCAGCCGACGGTTACACCATCGGCTACGGCAACATCGGCACGCTCACCACCAATCGCTTCATGATCGCCAAATTG
This sequence comes from uncultured Burkholderiales bacterium, assembly GCA_964470865.1. Lineage (GTDB taxonomy): Bacteria > Pseudomonadota > Gammaproteobacteria > Burkholderiales > JAEUOS01 > JAEUOS01. The sequence goes on from CAYYFR010000059.1 coordinate 23,803, forward strand.
CCTTACGACCCGGATCGCGACCTGACCCTGATCGGCAGCATGGGCGCGGTGCAGAACATGCTGGCGGTCAACAACAACCTGCCGGTGAAAAACGTCAGGGACCTGATCGCGCTGGCGAAGAAAAGCCCCGGCAAGCTGGTGATGGCCTCGGGCGGTGCCGGCAACACCGGGCACTTGGGCGGCGAACTGTTCAAGTCGATGACCGGCACCTTCATGCTGCATGTGCCCTATCGCGGCAGCCCGGCTGCGATCACCGATCTGATCGGCGGCCAGGCCGACCTGATGTTCGACAATCTTTCATCGGTGGGCACGCATGCCAAGGCCGGCCGCGTGCGCGGCATCGCGGTCTCCGGTCTGAAGCGCTCCCCGGCATTCCCCGACCTGCAAACCATCGCCGAATCCGGCGTGCCCGGCTACGAAACACTGGCCTGGGGCGGCCTGGTCACGCCCGCCAACCTGCCGCCCGACATCATCGCGCGCCTCAACACCGAACTGAACAAGGCCCTGCAAAGCCAGGCGGTCAGGGATGGCTACTTCACCATGGGCTTCGAGCCCGCAGGCGGCACCCCGGCCGCGTTTGCGGCCTTGGTCAAGAGCGAGATACCGAAGTGGGAGGCGGTGATCAAGCGCGCCGGGGCGAAGATGGAGTGATCGCGTCTGACCAGGGTGCGCTGGACATGGGGCAGACCAGGCAGGCTTCGGCTACATCAACGCGATTGTCCAGACCACGGCGACCAAGCCCGGTGAAGCCTCCGCGATAGTCTGCATGGCCTACAAGCGCGGCCAGTTCGCGCTGATCGCGCAGGACTTTCTGGCAGAACCTCAAGAGCCGTGTTTGCGTCGGACCCGGACCGCTACGCTCAGCGCGTTGACCAACCCCGACTTCAGGCGGCAGTTACCTCGGGCACTGCTCCCAGTTTGACAGCCCGGCGCACAAAGGCTTTGTCAAACGTCACGAAGGATTGGTCGGCGCGGCTCAAAGCGAGGTGCAGGGCGTCGGCAAAGTCCACGCCTTGTGCGTAATGCGCCAGTGCGGTTCTGACAACGCCTGCCTGGACCGGTTTGAAGTTGCGCAGGCCCAGGAGCAAGTTCAACCCTCGTTGGATTTCTGCAGGCGTGTAGTCGTTGGCTTCCAGGACCCACACCAGTTCGAGAAAGACCGATAGCGGCGCGGTAAACACCTGCTGACTGGCCAATAGTTCCTTCACGCAGGCGTGTTGAACCTTGTCGTCCTGCAGCAGCAGTCGCGCCAGCAGGTTGGTATCGAGCGCGATCACGGCGCGTGACGCGCCTTCAAGCGCATTTTGACGTTGGCCTGCGCCTTCGTATCGCTCACGCGTTTGCGCCCCGGTTTGGCCAGGCAACCGGCAACTTCGTCCAATGCGGTAGCGCGCAACGAGGGCAGGGCGCGCAAGCTAATTTCACCTTCAACGTAACGCACCTAAAACAGTGTCCCTGCGGAAACCTGGGCATCGTCGCGCACTGCCTTGGGGATGACCAATTGGCCTTTGCTGGATAGGGTAGTGGTTTCCATGGTGACGGCTTGTTCAAGAAGTAAGACGAATGGTAAGCCAACCATTGAAAGACTGCAACAGGCGTCCGGCATCTGACAGTGCCTGGTCACATCAATTTCCGGATGCGCAGCAACCCTGCACACCTGTTCGCCATCGGCGACACCGTGGGCCAGCCCATGCTGGCGCACAAGGTGGAAGGTAGCGCAGGCCGGGGCCCTTGCCAGCGGTGGAAATCTTCCCGGTTTCGGCCAGTTCAGCCAGGCGGCGTTGCAACGTGCGACGGAGGTAGCGCGTCGTCAATCAACTCAGAATGTGAAGCTGTTTCAGAGCTGCGCGCAGTTCGGCTTCCAGAGTGGCGAACGCTGAAAGCTGGCGCAGGCGTTCAAGTGAAACCTGTTCCCCAAGTGCGTTGAGCATCGGTGATACACCCTGCCGGCGTCTCTGTGGGGAAGGCCGCGTAATGTCAAACGCCGCTTTCAGGATCGCCTTTGCGTCTTGGGCCGCTTCGACCGCTGCCATTGATTGGGGGAGTCCAAGTGCAGCATCGGAAAGATTGGTGCCGAAAACCTGCCGCAAGGCTTCGCCATCCCTGATTGCCCATGCCTCGGTTTCACGGACCGGAACGACTGCCACGCCGAAACCTTGATCGTCGAATTGTTGTCGCAGCGCGACTATCGCTGGCTGTGTCTGGTGGGCGCGCGCATGCGCCGCATCGCCGTCTGCGTCGGCATGCACGAACAGCACCCGCCACGCGCCGCGTGCCTGTTCCGCCGCCTCTACGATGCGCACTTCGCGCGGCGCGCCTTTCGCCGAATCGGGGTGATTGAGCGCGAGAACCGGGCCGACTTCAACCGATTGTTTCGCCTCCTGGGCGCATATTTCCTCACACAAGCGCTGCAGCAAAGGGCTTAGAAACTGGTAGTCCGTCTTTCCTTCCGCATACAGAGCGAGATCCAGATAACGCATCCTCAATCCTCGGCTTCGACTGTTTCCAGGACTTTCTGCACTTCATAGTCGGAAACAAAGCTTCGCGGCGATTCATCAACGCCCGGCAAGGTGGGTTGAGACTTCTGGCGTACCAAGCGCAATCGCGTTCTGCGGCGGGTTTCCTTCTTTTCCGGATCAGTCACCGTGGCGGTATCGGCGAACAGGATCGATCCCGTTACCGGGTGCCGTTCCCGGTCTACCAGCGCCGCGAGGACGACAGGTGAATGGCTATTGACCAGCAGCTGGCTCAGTGGCGCGGGATTGTCGACCGGGATTTCGTCGCCAGGGACCGTCACCATATCCCGCAGGCATTGAACCAATTGCCGGAGGCGTGCCGGGTGGACTCCGTTCTCCGGTTCCTCGAAGCAAATCAAGCCACGATGGCGCGGGTCATGCAGAAGCGTCAGCAACGCGAGCACGCGCAGGGTGCCATCGGACACCACTCGTGAAGAAAACGGCAGGCCATCGCGCATCGTCAACGCGATCCGATACTCGCGGCTCGCCGGGTGCAACTGCGCGTCGAGTTTGGTCACCCCTGCAATAAGGTTGTTCAATTCGGCCGCGATGTCGCTCAGCACACCGTCCGGCTGCGTGCTGGTTGCCGTTTCCACCTTCAACTGCGCCAGCACGGCGGCCAGATTCGAGCCATCTGCGCTCAACACATCGGTGGCCGTGGCCGGGGCAGGCTTGCGCAGCAACACCGGATCAAGCTGCAACAAGCGCCAGAAGCGCATTTCCTCACGCAGCGCGAACAGATGCGGAAATTCCGCCGCATTGGTGACGCCGTACAACACTGTCGCTTCAGCCGCACTGGCCGGCCGCGGCTGGTTACGGCCTTGCTTCCCATCTTGATGAATGTTGAAGGTCAGGCCGTCGGTGGTGAGCCAGGGCTTTGAGCGTGCGTATTTCAGATACGCCGTCCGAAACGACTTCGAAGGTGCGATCCCATCCGCCCAGTGGTCATCCTTGCGCAGGATCGGCAAGACCTCCTCCCGTGCCACCTGAATGCGCTCGACCCCCGGCTTGATGCTGCGCAGTTCCAGCGTCACTTCGTACCGCATCCGGGTGTGGGTAATGCTTACCTCGCTGCCCCAAGGGTCGCGCACCACCGGGTCCACCAACACTTCGGCCGCCAGGCGAATTTGCGTGCTGCGGCCCTTTGCCGTCTGGCGAAATAATTCCAGCGGTTCGCCTCGCATGTCCTTCACCGCTTCGGCAACATCCCGCGACGCGAGGTTCGAGAGCAACTGGATCACGTCGAACAAATTGCTCTTGCCCGCCGCGTTGTTGCCGACAACGGCGGTGAATGGCGACAGATCAACCTCAAGACCTTCGAAAGTCTTGAATCCATCGATCTCTAAGCGTGTGAGCACGTCAGCCTCCCCGGCAAGTCAAGTGACGGCACGGTAGACGAACGGGAAAGATTCGCGGTCCATGCGTACCCAATATCGCGGCGTCTCGTAGAACCCCACGCCGTAGGTAAGCGTGAGATTGTAGAGGTCGCCGGCACCGGCGCCAGCCCGAACGGGTGGAACCCTTGAACTCAGGACCTGCGTCTTCACCCGACGCCCGCAAATGCGGGCGTTTTTCTCCGGCATAGCCCGGCTTCGTGATTTTCATGCTGCGTCGTCCTTCTTGGCCTCGCTCACGCCCACGGGGTTGCGGTTGACGAAGAGCACGTAGTCCGCCGGGCCGGTGTCGGTGGGGTATTCGCGCACCGCCACCTCTGTGCCAGCGGCGAGGTTGATCTGTTTTACGTCCTGGATGACCCAGCCCGCCTGCTCAAGCTTGCGGTCAATGTGTTCGCGTGCCCTGGCTGCGGGAGTCATGGTGTGCTTGGGACGCGGGCGCAGGGGTTTGTGAGGGCGGTGGCGAGTGTAGAGGTTTTCGGTAGGGGGGTCTCTTGCGCTGCAAGCGGCAGGGTCTACGTCAACGCTCGTCCGCTTCGTTTAGCGCAACTCATACCAAACCCCGCGCCCGCTTCCCCGCTGCGTGAGGGTCCCCCGCTCCACCAGCGCCCGAAAATGCATCTTCAACGTATTCCGGTTTGCCTGCGTCAAGCGCATCGCTTCGCCGATGGTCACGCGTCCATGCTCGCGTGCGAACTCCACAATCGCCAACGACAGTGCCGGCAACGCGGCCAGCACGATTTTTTCCCGCTCGACTTTTGCTTCCAGCCGTCGCACCCGCTCGGCCAGTGACCGCAGGAAAAACATGAGCCACGGTTGCCAGTCGGGTGCTTCGGTGCGGATGCTGCCCTGGGTCTGGCGCAGGGCCAGATAGTAGGTTTCCTTGTTGAGTTCAATTACGCTTTCCAGCGAGCTATAGGGCACGTAGGCGTAGCCGGATTGCAGCAGCAACAAGGTGGTCAGCGCGCGGCTCAGGCGCCCATTGCCGTCCTGGAAGGGGTGGATTTCCAAAAATACGACGATCGCGATCGCGATGATGAGGAGCGGGTGCAACTGCTTCGATTCCCGCTCGGTGTTCACCCATGCGATCAGTTCGCTCGTCAGGCGCGGGGTGTCGAAGGGCGTGGCGGTCTGGAAGACGATGCCGATTTGCGCGCCGTTCTCGTCGAAGGCGGCCACGTGGTTCGGGTGGGTTTTGTAGTTGCCGCGATGCCATTGGTCTTTCTCGCTATGGCCAAGCAGGGTCTGGTGCAGTTGCTTGATGTGGTTGTCGGTGAAGCGGATGTCCTGCCACGAGGCGAATACCAGCTCCATCAATGCGGAATAGCCGGCCACTTCCTGCTCGTCGCGCGTAGCCAATGATTTGACGTCGAGGTTCGAGAGCAGGCGCTCGACCTCCCGGTCGGAGAGTTTGCTGCCCTCTATGCGGGTGGAAGAGCCGATGCTTTCGATCGTTGCCACCCGCCGCAATGCGGACAAGCGGTCCGGCGCGAGCGTGCCCAAGGCGCGCCAGGCGCCTTTGAATTCGTCGATCCTGGCGATCAGGCTGAGGATTTCCGGGGTGATCCGGAGAGTGTCGATACGCGGCATACACCCAATATTACACCCAATAACAACCATTTATAGGCGAAAATCTCCGATAACTCACCCATTTACACCCAATTCGCGCCGTGGCTAAGCTTGACCTTTTCGACCACTTTCTGAAGCAGGGAGGACATATCATGGTCTTCGGGCTGGAAAAAGGCGCCGCCTACATTTGCCGCGAGGTGGACACAGCTCACAAATTTGGGTTCTTCACGAAATCAAGTGGGCGATTTTGATGCGTCAACCAACG
>CAYYFR010000060.1:0-28739 GCA_964470865.1 uncultured Burkholderiales bacterium
GTTTAGCGCGGCATGGCGATCAGCGTGCGGCCCATCGACTGGCCGGCGATCATGCCATGGCAGAATTCGATCGCATCTTCGAGAGCGATGTCCTGTGCCGCGGCGCTGAAGACCGGCGTCGCCAGGTCGCTGCCTAAACGCGCCCAGGTCTTGAGGCGGCGCGCCATCGGCAGGTTGCCGTTGATGCCGTACAAGCGGATGCCGCGCAGGATGAAGGGCAGGATCGAGGTCGAGAAATCATTGCCGGCGGCATTGCCGTAGGTGGCAACGGCGCCGTTGTCGCGCGTGCTGCGCAGTGCCCACGAGAGTTGCTGGCCACCGATGGAGTCGATCACGCCGGCCCAGCGTGCCGATTCCAGCGGCCGGCCGCCATCCTCGATGTCGGCCGCCACCAGCGTCTCGGCCGCGCCCAGCGACTTGAGCCAGTCGCCGCGTTCGGCCTTGCGCGTTTGCGCCACCACCCGGTAGCCCTTGCGCGCCAGCATTTCCACTGCCAGCCCGCCACAGCCGCCGCTGGCACCGGTGACCAGCACCGCGCCCGAATCCGCTGTCACGCCGGCTTCCTCAAGCGCGGCAAGCGCGGTGGCGGCAGTGACGCCGGCCACGCCCAAGGTCGCCGCAGACCGCAGCGCCAGGCCCGGCGGCAGGGCCACCACCCAGTCCGCCGGCACCCGCACAAACTCGGCAAAGCCGCCGTCATGCCGCATGCCCAGGCCGAATCCGTGCACGATCACGTGAGCGCCCGGCTTGAACCCGGACGCGCTGCTGGCTTCGACTACGCCGGCGGCCTCGATGCCGATATTGCAGGGCGCGCGGGTGACGATGCGCGCGCTGCCGGTCACCGCCAGCGCGTCCTTGTAGTTGATGCCGCTATAGGCCACGCGGATCAGCACCTCGCCGGCGTCGAGTTCCTCGATGCTCTGGCGCACCAGTTGTCCTGTCAGCTTGCCGCCCGTATCGAGCGCGCGAATTGCCCTGAAAGTGGTGCTCATGAATTGGTCCGGTGAATGAGAAATTGCAGCTGCGCCTGGGGCGGCAGGTCGGTGCGGGAGGCGCGATGATTATAGAAATGGCGCCAACGGCCGGCACAGCCGCCCGGCGCGGCTTGGGCTTCAGCAATTGGCGCTGACGCCTTGGCCCATGATCTTCTTAAGTCCCGCGACATCAACAATACGGATGTGCTTTTGCTGCACACTGATCAAGCCGTCGTCGTGGAATTTCGAGAACGCGCGGCTCACCGTTTCCAGCTTCAAGCCGAGGTAGCTGCCGATTTCCTCGCGCGTCATGCGCAAGATGAATTCGGAGGCCGAAAAGCCACGCGCGGTGAAGCGCTGCGACAAGTTGAGCAGGAAGGATGACAGGCGTTCCTCGGCGCGCATGCTGCCCAGTAGCAGCATGACGCCGTGGTCGCGCACGATTTCGCGGCTCATCACCTTGTGAAAATGGTGTTGCAGGGGTGGGAAGCTGCGCGACAGTTCTTCCAGCCTGGCGTAGGGAATCGCGCACACCTCGCTGTCTTCGAGGGCGACGGCGTCGCAATTGTGGGTGTCCGACCCGATGCCGTCGATGCCCAGCAGTTCGCCCGCCATCTGGAAACCCGAGACCTGGTCACGCCCGTCGGCGGTGGTCACGCGCGACTTGAAAAAACCGCTGCGGATGGCGTACAGCGATTGAAACGGGTCGCCGGTGCGAAACAGGCTGTCGCCGCGCTTGATGCGGCGGCGCGTATAGACCAGTTCATCCAGGGTTTCGAGTTCGTCGCGTGTCATGCCGACCGGCAGGCACAGTTCCCGCAGATTGCAGTTGGAGCACGCGGTTTTTAGATTTGCAAGGCTCAAGGGGGCGTTCATGGTCTTGCCTGGCAAGGAGGCGAAGGTTCGCGTCAGGTGGGAGACTAGCGTTTTTTAAGCAATCCTGCTTTGGTCGCAGCCGGCAACATCGTGTAGGTGGGGCGCTTGATGTGGATCAATACCGGGGCGAGGTGGCGCGGCATAGTGGCCCGATCGGAGAATAGTCAGCGGAAAGCCGCAATGTCGCAAATGCAAGAGCGGGTTGAAATCGACCACGCACTGGTCGCCCGTTTCAATACGCCCGGCCCGCGCTACACCTCATATCCCACCGCCGACCGCTTTGTCGTGGTCTTCGACGCGCCCGCGCATGCGACATGGCTTTCACGACGCACCATCGGCGGCTTCGCGCGCCCGCTGTCGCTTTATGTGCACCTGCCGTTTTGCGCCTCGATCTGCTACTACTGCGCCTGCAACAAGGTGATTACCCGCGACCACGGGCGCTCGGCCAAGTATCTGCGCTACCTCTAAAAGGAGTTGCATTTGCAGTTGGCGCACCTGGGCGGCGAGCGACGCTTGAGCCAGTTGCATTTTGGCGGTGGCGGGATTTTTCTGCCTGAAGCAGCACTGAGGCGGCTGCAAGCCGGCACGGCACGAATGGCGGCCACGCAGCCCGGCGTGGCTGCGCTCCTGGCGCAACGCTTGATGTCGCAGCACTGCGTCATGCACGCCCGCGTTGACAGCGGCAAGTCACGTGCCCATCATGCGGGCTCCTCCAGCCTTGATGAATCCCATGGAAATCGGCGCTGTCCTCGACCACCTGCATCTGGCGTCGCCCGCGCCGGAGTTGAGCGCGCGCTTTTACGCCGCTCATTTCGGCATGAGCGTGACCGTCCAGGATGAAGTGTGGGTGCTCGCGGGGCCGGCGCGCAAGCTGGCGATCTCGGCCGGCATTGCCAACCAGATCAAATACGCGGCCTGGCGCTTCGCCGATCGCGCCGCCCTCCTGGCATACCGCGCTCGGGTGCCGTCGGCGTTGCTGGGGGCGCCGCCGCATCCTGCGCTATTCGAGGCCGAAGCCTTCGCCGTCGCCGACCCCGACGGCAACCGGACGGTATTCACCGCCGGGCGCGGCGGCATGGCCCAGGAAAGCGCCGGCCTGCCGGCGGCCATGACCCAGCATTTCGCGCTGCGCAGTCCCGATCCTGCACGTCTGCTTGCCTTTTACCGCGACCAACTGGGCTTCACCCTGTCGGACCGGGTCGAGGACGACACCGGCGTGCTGCGCGCCTGCTTCCTGCGCACCGACCGCATGCACCATGCCCTGGCCCTGTTCGGTGCACCGCTGGTGCGCTTCGACCATCAGTCGTTCGAGACCCCCGGCTGGACCGATCTGCGCGACTGGGCTGACCACATGGCGGCCCTTAAAACGCCAATGGCCTGGGGCGTCGGGCGGCATGGGCCCGGCAACGACGTGTTCTTCATGGTGGCCGACCCCGACGGCAACCTTGCCGAGATTTCCTCCGAGATCGAGGTCTGCCAGCCCGGCCGTACGGTGGGCCTGTGGCCGCATGAGGAGCGTACCCTCAACCTGTGGGGCCGCGCCATCATGCGCAGCTAGCCCAAAGGGTGACCAACACGCATTACCCGGTGGCGATTGTCGGTGCCGGTCCCTGCGGATTGACGCTGGCCAACTTGTTGGGCCGCTACGGCATCCGTACCCTGCTGCTGGAACGCAATGCCTCGACGGTGGGCGAACCGCGCGCGGTATCGATCGACGACGAAAGCCTGCGCACCCTGCAAAACGCCGGTGTGCTCGAGCAAGTATTGCCCGACGTGGTGCCGGGCTACGGCGTGCATTACTTCTCATGGTCAGGGCGCGAGTTCGCGCGCATCGAGCCGACCTCGCGCGAGTACGGCCATCCCAAACGAAATGCGTTTCGCCAGCCCCTGCTCGAGGCGCGCCTGCTGGAGGGGCTCGGGCGCTTCGCGGCGGTGGATGTGAAGCTGTCGACCCTGCTCAAGCACTTCAGCGACGACGGCGCGCGCGTCAGCCTGGAGGTAGAAGGGCCGAGCGCAACAGGGAGCTTCAGTTGCGACTGGCTGATCGGCTGCGACGGCGGCAGGAGTGGTGTGCGCGCGGCCCTGGACGTTGCGCTCTTCGGCACCACCTATGCCGAGCGCTGGCTGATCGTCGATCTGGCCGATCGCTCCGACCCGTTCATACATACCCGTACCTATTGCGACCCGCAACGCCCGGCAATTCGCCTGCCGGGCCCGCATGCCACCGTGCGCTACGAGTTCATGCTGTTCGAGCACGAGTCGCCGGAGGAGATGCTGGATGAAGCACGAATTCGCGCCTGGATGCGCGCGCGCGTCGCCAGCGACGAAAACCTGCCGATCGTGCGCAAGGTGGTCTACACCTTCCATGCGCGCATGGCCGAACGCTGGAAGGTCGGGCGCGTGCTGCTGGCAGGCGATGCCGCGCACCTGACGCCGCCGTTCGCCGGGCAGGGCATGAATAGCGGCGTGCGCGACGCCTTCAACCTGGCCTGGAAGCTGGCGGCCGTGACCCGCGGCGAACTCGGTGCGGCCCTGCTGGATACGTATGAAGTGGAACGCAAGCCGCACGCCTGGTCGCTGATCGCGATGGCTTTGCGCATCGGCCGCTTCATGCAGCCCAAGTCCAGGCTTGCGGCGTTGGCGATGCAGGGTGCGCTGCGCGTGGCCGGCCTCTACGCGCCGGCGCGCGACTATGTGCTGCATCTCAAATTCAAGCCCAAGCCACGCTTTGATGCAGGCTTTTTCGTGCCTGGCGGACCGCGCGATGGTGTACGCGCCGGGCAGTTGTTCCCGCAGCCGGGCATCGAGCGGCGTGATGGTGTGCGGATGTTGCTCGACGACCTGCTGGGCCCGGGTTTCGCGTATATCGGCTGGCAGGCCGATGGCGTGCCGCCGCTGCTTGCAACGCTGGCGCCGGGGTTCAGGCCGCAGGCGCTGTTGCTGCTGCGCAAGGGCGATGCCTACGGGCCGGCTGGTGGCGACGCGGTAGGGCGCGATTGCGAAGGCGTGATCGAACAGACACTGGCCGCGGCCGGCGCGCATGCCGTGGTGCTGCGACCGGATCGCTATGTGCTGGCGTATTTGAGTGCCGCCGAATGCGTCGGCGGGATACTTGTTTTGCGCGATTTGCTGCGAGGAAATGCCGCTGTCGCCGGGCTGGAATGATCACCGCGCTGTGCCGCAATGCGGAACGTGATCCCTGCCCTGGTAGAGATGCAGGGCGCGGGCGACTCGAACGCCGCTCAGCGGAAAGCGGCCGTCTTCCTGCGATTCAAGCGCCATGCCACGACCAAGCTGGTCTTGCAGCGGGTTGCCGCGTACCCTACAAGCTGCATGGTGAACCAGGCGCGGATCGGCGGGCCCGAATCGGGGGCCGCCGGAAGCGGTTCACTTCCCGCATCACAGCGCGGCGCATGGGTTGCGAAAGTGGCGCGCCGGGCGTTGTGGACAGGCTGCTAGCGTGAAATGCTGCGTCATCGACAGCTTCGGATGTGTCGGATGGGTCGGCCATTCCGTTAAATCGTATCATGTTATTCCAAGCGCGCTTCTTGTTCCGAAAATTGCGGCAAGCATATGACTTCGCAGAAGAAAACACGAATCATCATGGTCTGCATGGGCAACATCTGCCGCTCCCCAACGGCCGAGGGCGTGTTGCGCCACAAGCTGGCGCTGCGCGGGCTGTCCGGCATGGTCGAGGTGGCTTCCGCCGGCACCCATGCGCATCACATCAGCGACCCGCCGGACCCGCGCGCGCAAGCGCACGCGGCCAGGCGCGGCTACGATATTTCGAAGCAGCGGGCGCGCCGCCTGCGCAGCGATGATTTCGCAAGCTTCGACCATCTGCTGGCGATGGACTGGGACAACCTGGCGTTGCTGGAAGAGAAATGCCCGCCCGGGCACAAACGCAAAGTCGGCCTGTTGATGCGCTACGCGCGCCGCCACCAGTCGCAAGTGGTGCCCGACCCCTACTACGGCGCGGCCAATGGCTTCGAGGTGGTGCTCGACTACATCGAGGATGCGTGTGACGGGCTGATCGACTTGGCCCTGGCGCGGCCGCAGCCTGACTGAGCCGGCCCGGCGCGACAGCACAGGTACTCATCTTCGGCGGCGCAAGCAGCGCCGTATCCTGCTTTTTCCTTGCACCGATGACGGCGCCGCCGCACTTGCACTGCGGCAGCGCGCATGCTTCGGCGCGCCTGCGTGGGGGCGGCACCGATGGCGCCGCCCCCACTGCTGTAACGCTTAGTGCTTGCGCGTTTCGACCATGACGAGCGGTTCGTGATCGACTGGCGGTGGCGGGCGCAAGACGCGCTTGGGCGCCATCGGTTCGAGCGTCGAGGTGGCGCGACCATAGGCATGACGCCACTTTTGCGCGTCGGTCTCAACCAGGGCCAGGCCGGCCTTCTCCAGCATCGCCAGTCGTTCGGCTTCCATTTCCGCCGCCGACTTGCGCACGTGGATCGGTTCAGCCGCCGCGGTCGCCACCTGCGCTGCAGGCGCGGCTGGCGCAGCCTCTGGAATTGGCAGCGCAACGACTTTGGCGACGACGGCCGCCGGGATTGCGGCCACCGCTGGTGCTGCGAGCACGGGTTCAATCGGCGTGAAGCCCGTTGGCGCGGCAGTTTCTGCAGGCGCCAGCGGCGCCGGGTTCGCGCCTTCCGCGGCTGCTACAGGCACAGGCGCTTCCTCGACCGGCAGCGGTTGCGTGGCTGCGAACATGGCTTCCCGCGCACTTGCTTCGGCAGCCGTCGACGGGGTCTGCTCGGGCATCGCGAACGATTGCTGCATGCTGGCCGACGGGTCTTCTCCGGCTTCCCCGTTTTGCCCGCCTTCGCCATCGCGCTCGCCGTTCCTGCCGCGACCACGACGGCCGCGACGGCCGCGGCCACGACGGCCTTCGCCGTCGTGTGCTTCGTCGCCTTCGGGTGCATCCGGCCGATCGGTGGCGCCGCTGGCGCTGTCAAGATTTGCAACTGCGGCCATCGCGCTATCGGTTGCCGGTGCTGTTGCGTCGACCGGATTGTCTGCGGGCAATGCATCGCCGTTGACGCGCGGCGGGCGTTCGCGCCGCCGGCCGTTGCCACGCTCGCCACGTTGCGTCGAGTCAAGGCTTGCAGCGCTGCCGTCGGCTGCCACGACATCGGGTTTTGCATCCTGCGCTGCGCCGCGACCGCGTTCGCGCTCCGGCCGGTTTGCCGCGCCCGCTTCCTCGCGCTCGCCACGCTCGTTGCGCGGTCCGCGCGGCGCGCGATCCGGGCGCTCCCCACGCTCGGTTTTCTCGCCACGCTCAGTTTTCTCACCACGCTCGGTTTTCTCGCCACGCTCGGTTCTTTCACCACGCTCCGGACGCTCGCCACGGCGGCCGCGGTTGCCGCGGCCGTTGCGGCCGGCGCTGTCGCGTTCGCTGCGTGGCGCCCGCAGGGCGGTGCTGGCAGGCGTGCTGCTGGTGGCAGCCGGTGCTGCGGTGGCCACCACCGCTTCCGGGCTACTCTTGAACCAGCCCATGATGCGGCTGATGATGCCGCCGGATTCCTGCATAGCGGGCACCGCGGCGGGTGCCGGCGCGGCGGCAACTGCGGCAACCGGCTCGGCAGCGCGCATCGGTGCCGGCGCTTCCGGTGTGATGCCCTTGACCGCGGGCTCCGGTTTCTTGACTTGTGCGCCTGGCTCCTTGCGCTTGTAGCCGCCTTCGGTCGACGGTGCTTCGACCTGATCGAAGCTGGCTTTGGTGGATTCGGGCTGGTCGTCAAAGCGCAGGCGCTCGATGGTGTGATGCGGTGTTTCGAGGTGGATGTTCGGAATCAGCAGAACGTTGACCTTCTGGCGCGCCTCGATGCGGTTGATTTCCAGGCGTTTTTCGTTCAACAGGAAGGTTGCCACATCGACCGGCACCTGGGCCCGCACAGTCGAGGTGTTGTCCTTCATCGCCTCCTCCTGGATCATGCGCAGGATGTGCAGCGCCGAGGACTCGGTATCGCGGATATGGCCGGTGCCGTTGCAACGCGGACACACGGTGTGGCTGGCCTCGGCCAGTGCCGGGCGCAGGCGCTGGCGCGACAGTTCCATCAGGCCGAAGCGCGAAATCTTGCCCATCTGCACGCGCGCACGGTCGGGCCGCATCGCGTCTTTCAACTTCTGCTCGACATCGCGCTGGTTGCGCGCCGATTCCATGTCGATGAAGTCGATCACGATCAGCCCGCCCATGTCGCGCAGGCGCAGCTGGCGCGCGGCTTCCTCGGCGGCTTCCAGGTTGGTGCGGAACGCGGTTTCCTCGATATCGCTGCCGCGCGTGGAGCGCGCCGAGTTGACGTCGATGGCGACCAAGGCCTCGGTGTGGTCGATCACGATCGCGCCGCCGGAGGGCAGTTGCACGGTGCGCGAATAGGCCGATTCGATCTGGTGCTCGATCTGGAAGCGTGAGAACAGGGGCACGTCGTCGCGGTAGCGTTTGACGCGGCCCTCGGTATCGGGCATCACCAGCGACATGAAGGTCTGGGCCTGCTCGAAGATGTCGTCGGTGTCGATCAGGATCTCGCCAATGTCGGGCGAGAAATAGTCGCGGATGGCGCGGATCACCAAGCTCGACTCTAGGTAGATCAGGTTGGCGCCCTTGAGCGACTTGGCGGCGGTCTCGATCGCATCCCACAGCTTCAAGAGGTAGTTCAGGTCCCACTGCAGTTCGGGAGCCTCGCGGCCGATGCCTGCAGTGCGCGCGATCAGGCTCATGCCCTCGGGGTACTGCAGCTGGTCCATCACCTCCTTGAGTTCCTGCCGGTCATCGCCCTCGACGCGGCGCGATACACCGCCGCCGCGCGGGTTGTTGGGCATCACTACCAGGTAACGGCCTGCCAGCGAGATAAAGGTGGTCAGTGCCGCGCCCTTGTTGCCGCGCTCGTCCTTTTCCACCTGAACCAGCAGTTCCTGGCCTTCACGCAGGGCTTCCTTGATGGTGGCGTCGCGCACGCTGACGCCTTCGCGGAAGTAGCTGCGCGAGATTTCCTTGAAGGGAAGAAAGCCGTGGCGGTCTACGCCGTAATCCACGAAGCAGGCTTCGAGCGAAGGCTCGATGCGGGTGATGATACCCTTGTAGATGTTGCTCTTACGCTGCTCCTGCCCGGCGATTTCGATGTCCAGATCGATCAGCTTCTGGCCATCCACGATGGCGACGCGCAGTTCTTCCGCGTGCGTCGCATTGAATAACATGCGTTTCATTCATTGCTCCTGGCGCGCGCCAGGCTGCCTCTTCCCACGGCCGCTCGATTTCGCCGGGACGCGCATGCGAACGCGCGGCCGGGACAGCTGGATGGCTGGCGGACGTGCGCGCAGCAAGCATTCGGGAAGCTGGTCCCAGAAGGCAAAGCGCGAGGGCGAAAAAGAGGATGGACACTAGGGGGCTGTCAGTCCGGATCGGGAAAGAATTCCGGACGTTTCAATTGGGCGGTTCGGCGCGCGAATTCGTTTGCGTTGGGATTCGCTCTTGTCATGAGTTATGGCGAGCGATAAGCCGGCCGGAAAAGATGCAGATGACCACAAATTCAGGCGCGCCATTGGCGACAGTGAAGGTCCAAATCGCCGATAATCGCATCGTCTCCGGTTAGGAGGCGAAAGACTGCGGAAGCTTTCGACCGAACCTCGTGGTCCTTGCGCCTTGGGTCTGGCGCGGGAAAAAAACCGCAGGTTCTTGTGCCTGATGGAATGCCGGTCACACCTCTCCGACCGAGCGATTATATATGGAAACACCGAACCAGTTCGCAGGTCGAGAGAATTGCTCTTGCAAGACGTTGAATCGAAAAGACTCTTCGCAGGAGAATCCGTTTTTCAGGGACTTGTTCGACGTTTTGTGAAAAATGAACCCACCAGGTAAGCCCGCGCCGAAACTGCTTGAGGTCGGTGTGGATTCGGCCGGCCAAAGGCTGGACAATTTCCTGCACAAAAGCCTGAAAGGGGCGCCGCAAAGCCTCGTCTACCGCATCATCCGGTCCGGCGAGGTGCGCGTCAACAAAGGGCGGGTCAAGCCCGATACCCGGCTCGTCCTCGGGGATCTGGTGCGGCTGCCGCCGATTTCGCTGGAAGCAGTGGCGGCAAAAACGGTGGTTGCCGGCGCGGCCATTGCGGGCGCGGATTTTCCGGTGCTGTTCGAGGATGAAAGCCTGCTCGCCATCGACAAGCCGACCGGGGTGGCGGTGCATGGCGGCAGTGGCTTGCGTTTCGGCGTGATCGAAGCCCTGCGCGCGGCGCGGCCGAACGCCCGCTTTCTGGAACTGGTGCACCGCCTCGATCGCGAAACTTCGGGCATCTTGCTGCTGGCGAAAACCCGCCCCTTGCTGGTGGCGATGCACGCACTCTTGCGCGAGGGGCGCATCGACAAGCGTTACCTTGCACTGGCCAAAGGGGTGTGGCCGCATGCTGCCAAACACCACATCACCACCGCGCTTGCAAGTTTTGTGACACGCGAAGGCGAACGGCGTGTGCTCCAGGCGAGCCATGACGGTGCCAAGGAGGCGCATTCGGTGGTCAACGTGATGCGCCGCTATGCCGATGCGACCCTGCTCGAAGTGCAGATCAAGACCGGGCGCACGCACCAGATCCGCGTGCATCTTGCCTCGGCCGGCCATCCGATTGCCGGCGACGGCAAGTATGGCGACTTCGCATTCAATCGGGCGCTCGCCAAGGCCGGATACAAGCGCATGTTCCTGCATGCGGCTAAAATTTCGTTTGTTCACCCGCAAACCGGCCAGCGTGTGCGTTTCGAATCCCCGCTGCCGCCGCAATGTCAGGCCTATCTGGAAACGCTGCCCAGGCCTGGCAGCGATGTGCGGGCGGAAAAACGTGCCGCGGCACCACTGGATTGAACTGGTTTGCTGCCAGATGGAGCGCTTTCGGGGCGGCCATTCGGCATTTTCCCTGCCGTCTTCAACTGCCCGAAGTGCAATGCAAGGCCGTATCTGAAACACACCTGTCGTGCGCTTGGCAACCACCGGAATTCGCCTGCAAATGAAAAACTACGACCTCATCGTGTTCGACTGGGACGGCACGATCATGGATTCCACCGCCGTGATCGTGATGTCGATCCAGGAAGCCGCGCGCGACTTGGGCTTGCCGGTGCCAGCCGACTCGATCGCCAGCCATGTGATCGGCCTGGGTCTGACGGACGCCTTGCAGATTGCCGTGCCGCAGTTGAACAAGGCGGACTACCCGCGCATGGTCGAGCGCTATGTCGCGCACTGGCGTGCGCATGAAGACGACCTGGTGCTGTTCGCCGGCGTGCGCGAATTGCTGGACGATCTCAGGCAGCGCGACTACCGGCTGGCGGTGGCCACCGGCAAATCGCGCGTCGGCCTGGATCGCTCGCTCAGGCATGGCGATGTCGGGCATTTTTTCGATTGGACCCGTTGCGCCGACGAAACCCGCTCCAAACCGCATCCGCAAATGCTGCATGAGCTGATGCAGCGTTTCGCGGTGGCGCCGGCGCGCACCCTGATGATCGGCGACACCACCCATGATTCGCAAATGGCGGTCAACGCCGGCGTGCCGGCGCTCTCGGTCACCTATGGCGCTCATCCGCGCGCGCAGCTGGAAACCCTGGCACCGCTTGACGTGCTCGATTCGGTCGCGGAGGTGTCGGCATGGCTGGCACGCCACGCCTGATTTGCGCCGGCGCGCAGTTGGTTGAGGGCGGCACCGGGGTGCGCTTCGAGTGCGAACAGGGCGGCAGGAACGAGCCGGCATTCGTGATTCGTCATGACGGCCAGGCGCGCGCCTTTGTCAACCGTTGTGCCCATGTTCCGGTCGAACTTGACTGGCAGCCCGGGGTGTTTTTCGACGCCGACGGCTTATACTTGATTTGCGCCACGCATGGCGCGCTGTACCACCCCGCAACCGGCGCCTGTGTCGGTGGCCCGTGCCGCGGCCAGGGGCTCACAGCGCTTGCCGTACGCGAAATCGACGGCAATATTTTCCTGGAAGACTGACGATGCAAAACGACGATCAAAACCGGCCGCCGCAGACGCCTGGCGAAACCAGCTCTGGGTCGCAGACCGGCGCCGAAAACACCATTCCGCTGGCCGAGGCGGCGGTCGCCGCAGCGGCCCCGGCAGGTATGGCAAACGCGGGCGCGGCCGTCCCGCAGGCGATAAGCGCCAAGGCCGCGGCGGCGGCCGACACCAGCTGGGAGCGGCAGACGATTGAAAAGCTGGCCTTCGCGGCACTCAAGGAGCAGAAATCCTCGCGTCGCTGGGGCATCTTTTTTAAACTGCTGACCTTCAGCTACATCACCTTCGCGATAATCATGCTGTTCGACTTGCCGATTTTCGGCAAGAGATCGTCCACCATGGAAAAGCACACCGCCTTGGTCGAATTGCAAGGCGTCATCGACGCCAGCGGCAGCAACAGTGCCGACCACATCACCTCGGCCTTGACCAACGCCTTCAAGGACGAGCATTCGGCCGGCGTGATCCTGCGCATCAACAGCCCCGGCGGCAGCCCGGTGCAGTCAGGCATCGTGTACGACGAGATCAAGCGCCTGCGTGCAAAGTATCCCGACAAACCCCTGCATGTGGTGGTCGAGGACCTGTGCGCCTCGGGCGGCTATTACATCGCCGCGTCGGCCGACAAGATTTTCGTCGACAAGGCCTCGCTGGTGGGCTCGATCGGCGTCTTGATGGACGGCTTCGGTTTCACCGGCACGATGGAAAAGCTTGGGGTCGAGCGGCGCGTCTATACCGCCGGCGAGAACAAGGCTTTCATGGACCCGTTTTCCCCGCCCAACGAAAAGCACCGCGAATTCACCCAGGCCATGCTGGGCGAAATCCATGCGCAGTTCATCGAGGTGGTCAAGAAGGGGCGCGGCAAGCGACTCAAGGACAACCCGGATACTTTCACCGGCCTCATGTGGACCGGCGCGAAGAGCATCGAAATGGGCCTGACCGATGGCTACGGCACGGTGGATTCGGTGGCGCGCGATGTCATCAAGGCCGAAAAGATCATCGACTACACCGAGAAGGAAAATGTCGCCGAGCGCCTGGCCAAACGTTTTGGGGCGACCATGGCCGGCGTGCTGGCCGATCGCCTGGCGCCGCGTGCGGGCGCGCTGCGCTGATTGGACATGCAAAAGAAGAAGCCGGCCTGGCGGCCGGCCTTTTCTTTTTGCCGGGCGAGCGGGTCGGACCTGCTGCGCCCTGGATACCGACAGGCTGCTAGGCCTTTTTCATCTCCAGCATGGTGCCGGTGCATTTGGCGGCGCCGCACAGGCATTTCCAGATTTTCTGCAAGCGCTTGGTGTGCGGTTCCTCAAGCGTGATGAAATAAGAGTAGGTCAGTTCTTCGCCGGCCTTGATGTCCTTGATGGCGTCGATATAGACGCGCTCGCGTTCGGGGTGGCCGTCGTCGTCTTCCTCGCAGATCGATCCGCAGTTGGGCGCGCAGCCATGGTTGATCCAGCGCGCCGGGTTGCCGCCCTGATTGGCGTCGATGACGTAATAGTCGTTGAGCGTGAACAGGAAAGTGTGCCCGGTTTCCGAGGTGCCGCCGTACAGTCGGTCGGCTTCCTTGTGGGTCAGGCGCCGGCCCTTGTATTCGATGACGCGGGTGCCCTTCTTGATCGCCTTGGCGGCGAACACGCCGCGGCCGTGAATCAGCGAGTTGCGAACTTCAACAAGTTTTTCTGTCATGGCGGTTGGAAACCGGCGCAGTGGGTGCGGCGCGTGGATGATGGATCGGAGCGACGGATCAAGCGTGTTTGCGGATAAAGGCGGCGATTTTCGGGTAAATCATCTCGCGCCAGCGGCGCCCGGCAAAAATTCCGTAATGGCCGCACTTGGGTGCGGTGAAATGCTGCTTCCTGGCTTTAGGAATGCTTAAGCACAAGCCGTGCGCCGCCTCGGTCTGCCCGCTGCCTGAAATGTCGTCGAGTTCGCCCTCGATGGTGAAAAGCGCCGTCTTGCGGATCGCCGCTGGTTCCACCTTGCGCCGCTGCAAGGTGGCGCCGGTGACCCAGGTGCCGTTGGGCAGGGCGTGCTGCTGGAACACCAACCTGATGGTGTCCAGGTAATAGTCGGCATCCATGTCGAGCACGGCGTTGTATTCGTCGTAAAACGCGCGATGCTGGCCGGCAGATTCGCCGTCGCCTTCGATCAGGTGCTTGTAGAAATCCCAGTGGCTGTCGACATGCCGGTCCGGATTCATCGCCACGAAGCCGGCATGCTGCAGGAAGCCCGGATAGACACGACGCATGTAGCCCGGGTAATTGGAGGGCACGCGGTAGATCACGTGGTTCTCGAACCAGGAAAACGGCTTGGTCATCGCCAGCGTGTTGACCTCGGTGGGATTGCGGCGCGTATCGATCGGCCCGCCCATCATGGTCATGCTGCGCGGGCTTTTCGGGTCGTTCTCGGCGGCCATCAGTGAAATGGCCACCAGCGCCGGCACGGTGGGCTGGCATACCGAGATCACATGCACATCCGGCCCCAGCAGACGGATGAATTCGATCACGTAGGCGACGTAATCGTCCAGATGAAACTTGCCCTCACCCAATGGCACCATGCGGGCATCGACCCAGTCGGTGACGTAGACGTCATGCTCGGTGATCAACTGGCGCACGGTGTCGCGCAAGAGCGTCGAGTGATGGCCCGAAAGCGGGGCGCACAACAGCACTTTCGGGTCGCGCGCCTTGGTCGCCCGGGCGAAGCGCTTGAGCACGCAAAACGGCTTGACTGCGACCGCTTCCTCGGTGACCGCCACCTTCACCCCGCGCACGGTGGTTTCGCTGATGCCGAATTCGGGCTTTTCGTAATCTTTGCCCAGGCGATGCAGAAGAGCGTAGCCAGCCGAGATTTCGCGCGAAAACGGCAGGTAAGACAGCGGACTGGCGGGACTTGTATAGAGGGATGCGGCGCCCTCGGCGAATGTGGTGATCGGGTTGAGCAGCCGGCGCTGCAGTTCATGCAATTGGTAGAGCATCGATGGTTCTTTCTCGCACCCAGGGGCACGCCGCTCACCCGGACAAATCAGGGAATTCAGGTTGTATTGCATTGCATCAAAAGCGGCGCGATTCTACACGGGATGAGGTGGCGCCCACCCATGGAACAAGGGTCAAAAAGTGTCACGCACGGGGTCATGGCGCAAAAAGCCCGGGCCGGTACCGGCATTGCGGTCGGGCTGGGCTACACTGCGGAAATCCAAACAAGCTGCGCGCAAAGGCGAGGGGCCGGCGATGTTTCGTGAAATCACCGTCAGCAAGCAGGCAAATGAAGGTCCGAAACGGCGCTGGTACCAAAGCGACTATTTCGATCTGTTCATTTTCTATTTTCGCCACAGCGAACGCGCCGACGTCAAGGCTGATCGCGAGTTCGTCGGCATGCAGCTGTGCTACGACATCCGGCGCAAGCAGCGCTCCCTCGAATGGAAAAAGGACGGCGGTTTTTCGCACCATCGGGTGGTCAAGGGCGGCGACACCATGGCCGACCACGGGGCGTCTGCGGCATTGCTGGAGCAGGGCGGTGATTTCGATGCCCACAGCGTGGTGGATCGCTTCATGCGTGAATCGTCGGGTTCATTGCCGCCCATCATCCGTCAGTTTGTGCTGCAGAAGCTGGCAGAGTACGCGCAGGCAAACGGCTCGGGCAGGGTGGATTCGCCGATTTCGGTGCCAGGCGCGCAATAGGCCTGCGCAGTGCCGTCAGGACATGGGCTACAGGCTGCTAGAGCACCTCGGCGGCGTGATCCGCCAGCCGCGAGCGCTCGCCGCGCTGCAGCGTCACATGTCCGCTGTGCACCCAGCCCTTGAAACGATCGACCACGAAGGTCAGGCCTGAAGAGCCTTCGGTCAGGTAGGGTGTGTCGATCTGCGCGATGTTGCCCAGGCACACCACCTTGGTGCCGGGGCCGGCACGCGTGATCAGGGTCTTCATCTGCTTGGGCGTCAGGTTCTGCGCCTCGTCGATGATCAGGAACTTGTTGATGAAGGTGCGCCCGCGCATGAAATTGAGCGACTTCACCTTGATGCGGCTCCTGATCAGGTCGCGGGTGGCGGCGCGGCCCCAGTCGCCGGCCTCGTCATCGGTCTTGTTGAGCACATCGAGGTTATCTTCCAGCGCGCCCATCCAGGGCGTCATCTTCTCTTCCTCGGTGCCGGGCAAGAAGCCGATGTCCTCGCCGATCGGCACGGTCACGCGGGTCATGATGATCTCGGAGTAGATCTTTTCCTCGAGGGTCTGCATCAGGCCGGCTGCCAGGGTTAGCAGCGTCTTGCCGGTGCCGGCCTGGCCCAGGAGGGTGATGAAGTCGATGGCCGGATCCATCAGCAGGTTGAGGGCGAAATTCTGCTCGCGGTTGCGCGCCGTGATGCCCCATACCGAATGCTTGTGGTGGGTGAAATCGCGCAGCACCTTGAGCACCGCGGTCTTGCCGCTGGTTTCGGTGACCTGCGCATGAAACGCCGCGGCGGCCGGGCGGTCGTCGCCTTCGAGATAGACGAACTCATTGACCAGCCAGTCGCGGCACAAGGGGCCGCGCACCCGGTAGAAGGTGTTCTCGCCCTGCTTCCAGCTCTCCACCCCCTTGCCGTGGGTATCCCAGAAATCCGCCGGCAGCGCCGACAGGCCGGTGTAGAGGAGGTCGGTGTCTTCCAGCACCTTGTCGTTGAAGTAGTCCTCGGCCGGCAGGCCCAGCGCGCGCGCCTTGATGCGCATGTTGATGTCTTTGGAGACCAGGATGACCTGGCGGCCCGGGTACTTCTGGGTTTGGTGGAAGACCACCGCGAGAATCTGGTTGTCTGCCTTGCCGGCCGGCAACGAGGCCGGCAGCACATGGGTGATCGCCTCGGTCTGCAGGAACAGGCGCCCGGTGGCGTAGTTGGCATTGGCGGCATTGAGCGCGATGCCTTCCTCGATCGAGGCCTCGACGCCGCTCACCATCTCGTCCAAGTAGCGGCTGGCCTGGCGCGCGTTGCGCGCCACCTCGGTCATGCCCTTTTTGTTGTTGTCGAGCTCTTCCAGCGTCGCCATCGGCAGGAAGATGTCGTGCTCCTCGAAGCGAAACAGGCTGGTCGGATCATGCATCAGCACGTTGGTGTCGAGCACGAACAGCTTGGTCGCGGGGGTGCGCAGCCGGGTGACGGTGGCGGACTTGCGATTGAGCGGCTTTTTCGCGGCGGGCAACTTGGTGACGTTGGCGTTCAACGGGCTCTCCTGGAAATGAACAAAGTGGTGGGAAAGTAAAGCGGGCGAAAGGCACGGGCAGTTTGTCGGTTGAGCACCACGTCCGGCACCTCATTCCGCGGCCGCAAAGCGCAACCCGGAATCCGCAAACGCTTGGCGATTTCCCTGGATTCCGGGCTCCGCGCAAAGGGCAGCCCCGCAATGCCGGCCATCGACAAACCATGCACCGGCAAGTCGGGCCTCATGGCCAATCAGGGCCTCCTGGAAACAAAAAAGCCGCTTGTCTCGGGGGACAAACGGCCTGGATTCGAAGCAGTCGCGAATCTGCGGGTGGCGTGAGCAGCGCGCGCTGTCATCCCTGTGCGCCTGCCCTCTGGTTCAACGGTGAGTCCTTCATGCGCCCTTGACAGCCTCCAGCACCGCATCCACATGCCCTGCCACCTTGACAGCGCGCCACTCGCGCGCCACGTGGCCCTGGGCATCGATCAAAAACGTGCTGCGCTCGACACCCCGCACCTGTTTACCGTACATGTTTTTCAGCTTCATGACATCGAACATCAGGCACAGCTTCTCGTCGGGGTCGGAAATCAGCTCGAACGGAAAGCCCATCTTCGCCTTGAAGCCGGCATGCGATTTCAGGCTGTCACGCGAAACACCGAAAACCTCGGCGTCGGCGGCCTGAAATTCGGCATGGCGATCGCGGAAGTTTTGACCTTCGGTGGTACAGCCGGGGGTGTTGTCCTTGGGGTAGAAGTACAGCACGACCTTTTTGCCGCGCAGCGCGGAGAGCTTGAAAGGAGCGCCGGTGGTGGCCGCATCGAAATCGGGAACCGGCAAGCCGAAGATGGACGGAGGTGTCATTTAGGAGTCGGTTGGACGCAACGGACTCAAGGTTAGCGCAAAAGGCCGCGCGCCGTGGTTGTCGGCGAGCCGGACGGAGGGCCTGATGCCAGCTTGGGACCGCGCTAAGGTCGTGGGTTCGATGCACGGGGGCAGGCGCGTATCGTGAACATACTTGAGCGCTATACCGACCTGCCGCTGGACTACGCCTTGCGACATTGCTGGTATCGCAGATCTCATCCTCACAGAAGAAACTCCGAACCCTGGGTCGCCAAGAGCCCACTGCGCCCCGGCACTTCTGCCCATACGATGGTGTGGCGCGGCAGGCTCGCCCGATCAAGCCCCGCGGCGATCGTATCGGTGCCGACCAGTTGCACGCCTTGCGCCTGCCAGGCGTCCAGAAGGCGCTCGAACACCGGCAAGAGGCGCATGCCTTCGAGTTCGGCATGCAGGGTGTACACGTGACCCTGCGGTGCCGGTCGTTGCGCCGCAGCCAGCACATGCTGGTGTACGTTGTCCGGCGTGATGTCGCCGATCCCGATCAATTCGTCGAGCGTGGGCAAGGTGGTGGGAATCTGCGGGCACAGCGTGACCTCGGCGTTGACCACCGGCATGAACGGGTGGCTGCCGCGCATGTCGCTGGCGTAGGCGAAACCCAGGCGCTGCGTCATGCGGATGGCATGCGGGTTCATTTGCCAGCCGGCGGCACCGTGGGTCAAGGCCGGCGTAGCGAAGATTTCCTCAAAGCGCCGGCAGGCCAGGCGCATCTGGTGTTCGGTCCATGCGTTGCCTGCGTGCGTAGCGCCGGTGCCGACGCCATCCTGCCATTTCACGTGGTCCCAGGTATGGATGCCGACTTCATGGCCGGCGTCGCGTACCGCGCGCATCAGCGCCGCGCAGCGGCGGCCGATGTCGGGGCCGGGCAAGAGCGTGCCGTTGAGCAGGGTGCGGATGCCGTAGTGCGCAACCACCGAGGTGCGTGCGACCTTGCCGAAAAAGCCCGGCCGGAACACGCGCTTGATGGCGCGGCCGGTGTGGTCGGGCCCCAGGCTGAACAGAAAGGTGGCGCGCGCCTGGTGGCGCTTGAGCGCATCGAGCAAGCGCGGAACGCCGCAGGCGGTGCCGCGATAGGTGTCGACGTCGACCTTGAGCGCGACACGCATCGCTGTCGATCAGTCGTTCAGGTGCCGCGCCTGTTCAACATCGCCACGATAGGCCTCGAAGATGTTCGTAAGCGCCGCGTCCATTTTCACCTTGGGCGCCCAGCCCAGGTCCTTCATGGTGTTGCTGATCTTCGGCACCCGGTTCTGCACGTCCTGGTAGCCGCTGCCGTAATAGCGCCCTGAAGTGGTCTTGACCAGCTTCACCTTGCGCGCGTTTTCGCGGTACTCGGGGATCGATTTGGCCAGCACAAGCATCATCTCGGCCAGTTCGCGCACCGCGAAGTTGTTCCTGGGGTTGCCGATGTTGTAGATCTGGCTGTCGGCCACGCCATCACGATTCTCGATGATCTTCATCAGCGCTGCGATGCCATCGTCGACATAGGTGAAGGCCCGCTTTTGCGCGCCGCCGTCGACCAACTGAATGTTCTCGCCGCGTACGATATGGCCCAGGAACTGGGTGATCACGCGCGAGCTGCCTTCCTTCGGAGTGTGGATCGAATCCAGGCCCGGGCCGATCCAGTTGAACGGGCGAAACAGTGTGTACTTGAGCCCTTCCTGCATGCCGTAGGCGTGGATCACACGATCCATCAACTGCTTGGCGCAGGAGTAAATCCAGCGCGGCTTGTTGATCGGGCCTAACACCAGGTTCGATTTTTCCGGGTCGAATTCGGCGTCCGCGCTCATGCCGTATACCTCGGAGGTCGAGGGGAAGACTACCCGCTTGCCATAGCGCACACAGGCGCGCACGATCGGCAGGTTGGCCTCGAAATCGAGCTCGAACACCCGCAGGGGTTCCTTCACATAAGTGGCCGGGGTTGCAATGGCCACCAGCGGCAGCACCACATCGCATTTCTTGACGTGATACTCGATCCACTCGCGGTTGATCGTGATGTCGCCTTCAAAAAAATGAAAGCGCGGCTCCGGCAGCAGGTCGGCGATGCGTTCGGACGCCATGTCCATGCCGTACACCTCCCAATCCGTCTCGGCGATGATGCGCTTGGAAAGATGGTGGCCGATGAAGCCGTTGACGCCGAGTATGAGTATTTTTTTCATGTGCTGAACGACATGGGCGCCGGGTTCGGCGCGCGGACGCCCAGAGAGGGAGGCAGCGTATCAGTTTACGCGAGTTCAATGGCCGATCCGCCGAATACGCGACTGAAATCGCCGGCTGCGAGCGCGATCCCGTCGCACTCAAGGCCCAGCACCTGCAAAGCGGAGCCGTCGCGACATTCGAGCCGGATTGCCTCTCCAGTAGCGACCAGGCGGGCGGGCGTGGTGGCGTCCGCGGGTGACTGCGTGCTTGTGCTCAGGGTGCGCCAAAACACCAGGCGGTGGCCGTTGACATCGGCGAATGCCCCCGGATAGGGGTGCGTCAACGCCCGCACGAAATTGTGGATGCGCAGGGCGGGCCAGTTGAAATCGATGCGCCCGTCTTCCGGCTTGCGCCCGCCGAAATAGCTGCCTTCGCCCGGGTTTTGCGCAAAGTGCGGCGCGCGGCCGGCCACAAGCGCCGGCAAGGCGCTGTCAAGCGCTGCGGCCGCCGCTTCGGTAACGCGGTCGAATACCTGCCTTGCGGTATCGTCAGCCCCGATCGGCACCGCCTTTTGAATCACGATCGCTCCGCGGTCGGGCCTCTCGGTCATGGCGTGCAGGCTGGCGCCGGTTTCGGTTTCACCGTGAATGATGGCCCAGTTCACCGGCACCCGCCCACGATACCTGGGCAACAGCGAGCCGTGCATGTTGTAGGCGCCGCGTGTGGGCACCAGCAACAATTCGCGCTTGAGCATCAGGCGGTAATAAAACGAGAAAAGGAAATCCGGCGCTGCGGCACGCACCTGCGCCACGACGTCCGGCGTGTTGGGATCGTCAGGCATGATCACCGCGATTCCGCGCGAACGCGCCAGCTCGGCAACGCTTGAGAACCAGATGGTTTCGTCCGGATTGTCGGCGTGCGTCAGCACCAGCCGCACGTCGACGCCGTGATCGAGCAATACCTGCAGACAACGCACGCCGACGTTGTGATAGGCGAACACGACCGCGCGCGTCAAACCACCACCTTCTTCGAGACCGGCAGGTCCGATTCGATCGCCTCATGTTCGAGCACCGCGGCGATCAGGTAGCGCGGGCGCGAACGCACCTGCTGATAGATGCGGCCCACATACTCGCCCAGGAGGCCGATGCCGAACAAGGTCGCGCCGATCAGGAAGAAGGCTATGCCGAACAGCGTGAACAGTCCTTCCGCCTCGGGACCGACCAGGAACAGACGACGGATCGCGAGGTAGGCGACGAAGAAAAAGCTCAAGGCGGCGATGGCGATGCCGGCAAGCGAAAACAATTGCAGCGGCACCACCGAAAAAGCGGTCATCAGGTCGAAATTGAGGCGCACCAGCGAATACAGCGAATACTTCGATTCGCCGGCGAAGCGCTCTTCATGTGCCACCTCGATCTCGACCGGTTTTTGCGCGAATGTAAAGGCCAGCGCGGGGATGAAAGTGTTGATCTCGTGACAGGAATTGATCGCATCGACAATGGCGCGCGAGTAGGCGCGCAGCATGCAGCCCTGGTCGGTCATCTTGATGCGGGTGATGCGTTCACGGATGCCGTTCATCCAGCGCGAAGCGACGCGACGGAACCAGCTGTCCTGGCGCAGGCGGCGGATGGTGCCGACATAATCGTAGCCTTCGCGCATCTTGGCCACCAGGTTGCCGATTTCCTCGGGCGGGTTCTGCAAATCGGCGTCGAGGGTGACGATGATCTCGCCGCGGCTGGCCTCGAAGCCCGCCATGATGGCCATGTGCTGGCCGAAATTGCCGTTGAAAAGTATCACCCGCGTGACCTCCGGCCGGCGCGCGAACTGCTCGCGCAGGATCGCCGCGGAGCGGTCGCGCGAGCCGTCGTTGATGAACACGATCTCGTAGGGTTCGGCCAGCAGGTCGAGCGCGGGATAGAGCCGCGCGAAAAGGGCTTCCAGGCCTGGTTCCTCGTTGTAGACCGGGACGATGACGGAAATGGCTGGTTTCATGCGGGGACCGTGCCGTGTGTCATGCGTTCTGGCGCAGGCCGGCGATCGATTCGGTGACGCTATCGCATACCCGTTCGACATCGGATTCAAGCATCGCCGCAAACAGCGGCAGGGTGACGATGGCGCGACCGACGCGTTCGGCGTGCGGGAACATGCCTTCGCAAAAACCAAGCGCGCGATACAGTTTGAACAGGTGGATCACCGGGTAATGCACGCCGGTGCCGACACCGCGTTCCTTCATGGCGGCCATGAAGGCGGCGCGCGGCACATCGGCCGGCAGAACGATCTGGAACATGTGCCAGTTGCTGTTTTCGAAATCCATCACCGGCAGGTCGCAGCCGAGCGCGCTGTCGAAGCAGTCGAAATAATGGCGCGCCAGCAGGCGCCGGCGCACGGTGAATTCGTCCAGGCGTGCCAGTTGCCCCAGCCCGACCCGTGCGGCCACGTCGGTCAGGTTGAACTTGCCGCCCAGGACATCGACTTCCATGCCGTCAAAGCCGCTGCGCGCCACACCCTGCAGGCGGTAGCGTTCGACAAGCCCGGGATCCATATCGATCGGCAGCACCAGCGCGCCGCCCTCGATCGAGGTGACGTTCTTGTTGGCGTGGAAGCTAAATGAGACGAAATCGCCGAAGCTGCCGATCGGACGACCCGCCCAGGAGGCGCCAAAGGATTGCGCGGCGTCCTCGACTACCCGCAATCGATGGCTGGCGGCGATCGCGTACAAGCGCTCGCGGTCCACCGGCAGCCCCGCCAGATCGACCGGGATGATCGCGCGCGTCGCCGGCGTTACCGCGGTTGCGATGCGGTTCAAGTCGATGTTGCGGGTGGCCGGATCGATATCGACGAACACCGGCCGGGCGCCGGTTTGGAGAATCACGTTGGCCGTGGCCACCCACGACAAGGGGGTGGTGATGACCTCATGACCGGCACCGATACCGGCGGCGCGCAGCGCAACTTCCATGGTCGCGGTGCCGCTGTTGAAGGCGCGCACTGCTCGTCCACCGCAGTGGGCCGACAACGCGGCCTCGAATGCCTGCACCTGCGGGCCGGAGGTGATCCAGCCTGAGCGCAGCACCGCGGCGACACCGGCGATGGTGTCCTCGTCGATCGACGGGCGGGTGAGGGGCAGGAAAGGGGTGTTCATGGGCATTGGGTTATGTGGAAATGCGCAGTGAAGGCGGTGAACCGGGTGTCGCTCGGGCGCCGCCCTGATATCGACTTGCTTGCCTCAGGTGCGCGCGATCAACCACACACCGATGATGATGAAGCCGATGCCGGCGATCTTCGTCAATGTGATGCTCTCGCCGAACAGCCACCATGCCGCCAGGACGTTCACCACGTAGCCGATCGACAGCATTGGATAGGCCACGCTGACCGGCACGCGCGACAGGCCCACGATCCACACTGCGAGACTCAGCACATAGCAGGCCATGCCGCCCATGATGTGCGGCTCGGTCGCCAGCCGCCAGCCGATAGGAACAATATTGGCCGCGGCGAATTCAAAACGTCCGACCGTATTGGTGCCCGCCTTGAGCAAAAGCTGGGCGGCGGCGTTCAGGAGGACGCCGGTGAGCAGCATGGCAAACGTGAAGGCGGTCATGGTTTGGGCCGGGCTTGGGAGGTGTTCCCGGGGGGCGCGGCGTCGGCGGCAGGCTTCTGCACCACCGCGCGACGGGTATCGCGGCCGATCACTTCATAGGGCAGTTTGTGCTGGTCGAAGTATTGCAAGGTGTTGGGGTGCATGATCGCCAGCGCTTCGGCATGCGCATGCCAGCGGCGGCTGAATTCGATGAAATCCGGCACGAATTTGTGCGGCTCCTGCCGGATGCCGAATGCAAGTTCATCGCGCGCCTCGACCAAGGTCACGGTGCGCTTGATGTAGAACGGCAGGGTTTGTTCATAGATGCCCAGGCTGTAGAACGGGATGTCCGGGCGCACATGTTGGCGGATCTGCTGTACCAGATGGTAGGCGGAACTGGCCGGCGCCAGGCTATTGTGGCCGGTGAGAATCAGCTGCGCCGTGATCAGGCCGCCTGCCGCCAGCCACAGGCCGGCCGCCAAGGTGCGTTCGCGCAGGGCCATGAAGCTTGCCAGCAGGGCAGCGGCGGTAAGGGTGGCACCGGCTACCAGCAGCCACGGCACATAGCCCTGGTAAAGCGCGACCGGCACTTCGCTGCTGGCCAGGCGCACCACCTGGGGCGCCGCCAGCAGCATGGCGATGCCGACGGCCACATACGGCAGGGCGTGCATGGCCACGGCACGCGCGGAAAGCTGGGAGAAGCGTTCACCGATCAAAAGCGCCAGCGCCGGAAACATCGGCAGAATGTAGGACGGCAGCTTGGAGCTCGAAGCCGAAAAGAAAACGAATACGAACACGATCCATACCAGCAGGAAGCGGCGCGGCTGAAAGCTCGCGCCCGGCTGTTGCGAAAGCGCGCCGCGCATGGCGCCGAACATGAAAAGGGTCCAGGGCAGCATGCCCACCAGCAACATCGGGATGAAGTACCAGGGCGGCTGGTAACGGCTGTGCACCTTGGTGAGAAAGCGCTCGAAATGCTCGTGAATGAAGAAAAACTGGAAAAACTCAGGGTTTTCGATCGAGACCAGGATGAACCAGGGGGCTGTCACCAGCATCAAGGTGGCCAAGCCCTTGCCAAGGTGCAGGCGGCGCCACAAAGCCCAATCGCGGGTCCAGGCGGTGTAGATGATCAGGGACGCGAACGGCAGTGCTGCGCCGATCAGGCCCTTGGAAAGTACCGCCAGGCCCAGCGCGGCCCAGGCGCCGAGCATCCAGTTGCGTTCGCCGCGGCTGGCTTCCGCTTCGCGCTGCGCCAGCATCAGTGCGAACAGGCCGGCGGTGAGGAAAAACGTGACGCCCATGTCGAGCGTGTTGACATGGCCGATCAGTGCATACAAAAGGCTGCTGGCGGTGATCGCGGCAGCCATGATACCGGCGTTGCGGCCCCACATTCGGGCACCGACTAAGCCGGTGAAGAGAATGCCGGCGAATCCGGTCAGCGCCGGCCACAGCCGCGCGGTCCAGTGATGCTCGCCGAAAAGCGTGTAGGCCAACGCCGTGCCCCAGTACTGCAGTGCGGGCTTTTCGAAATACTTGAGATCGTTCAGGCGCGGGGTCACCCAATCGCCGCTGGCGACCATCTCGCGCGGAATCTCCGCATAGCGCCCTTCGTCAGGGCGCACCAGCTTGCGCACTTCGAGGTTGGCAAACCACACCAGGGCAAGTGCTGCGATCAGGAGCCAGAGCCCGCGCTTGCCGGCCATCACTCGACAATCAGGGCGGCGGCGACACTGCGGCCCTCGCCGGAGAGGATGTTGTAGGTGCGGCAGGCCGCGCCGGTATCCATCACTTCCAGCCCGATGCGCTGTGACAACAGGCGACTGGTCAGGCGCGGATGCGGGAAGCGCAGGCTGCGACCGGTGCCCAGCAGCACGATTTCAACGCCAAGCCCCGCCAGGGCCTCGAAATCGGCTTCTGTCAGGTCTTCGGGCGTGCGTACCGGCCAGTTTTCGATCAGGCGTTCACGCAGCACGATCAGCGAAGACGCATGGCGGGTCTGGTTGACCTGCACGTATTGCGGGTCGAAGGCGGTGATGAAATTCATCATGCCCGGGCGATCGAGATGCAATTTCACAATGAGTAGGGCGCGGCGCGCAGCTTGCGGCGCACCTGCGGCTGCGGGCAAGCGTGCGCAAACGGAGGCACATTTCGTGGTTGATTTCGTGAGGGATGCGACGCGGCCCTGCATTGTTGCGATGCAGCGCCGGGTACCGTAGAATTATAGCTTTTATGCCTGTCACGGCGCGCGACGGGAAGTCGCCGGGTTCACCGGTAGTGCCCCGATAGTGCCGTCAGCGACCCGCCGCGTTCCGGCCCGAGGCTGCCATGAGAGAGTTTTCCCGCATCAAGCGTTTGCCGCCCTATGTTTTCAACATCACCGCCGAGTTGAAGATGGCCGCGCGGCGGCGCGGTGAAGACATCATCGACCTGTCGATGGGCAATCCGGACGGTTCCACCCCGCAGCACATCGTCGACAAGCTGGTCGAGGCCTCGCAGCGACCGGATACGCATGGTTATTCGGTTTCCAAGGGTATTCCGCGCCTGCGGCGCGCGATTACCGATTGGTACAAGCACCGCTACAACGTCGAGTTCGATCCCGATACCGAAGCGATTGTCACCATCGGCTCGAAAGAGGGGCTGGCCCACCTGATGCTGGCCACCCTGGATCGTGGCGATACCGTGCTGGTGCCCAACCCCAGCTACCCGATCCACATTTATGGCGCCGTGATCGCCGGGGCAGACATCCGCAGCGTGCGCATGACACCGGACGTCGATTTCTTCGCCGAGTTGCAGGAAACCATACGCGCTTGCATTCCCAAGCCCAAGATGATGATTCTGGGCTTTCCCTCGAACCCGACCGCGCAATGTGTCGATCTGGAGTTTTTCGAGCGCGTGATCGCATTGGCCAAGCAGCATGACATCCTGGTGGTGCATGACTTGGCCTATGCCGATATCACCTTCGACGGCTACCGGGCGCCTTCGATCATGGAAGTGCCCGGCGCACGCGATATCGCCGTCGAGTTTTTCACCATGTCAAAAAGTTACAACATGGCCGGCTGGCGCATCGGTTTCATGGTTGGCAACGCCGAACTGGTCAATGCATTGGCGCGCATCAAGAGCTATCACGACTACGGCAGCTTCACGCCGGTGCAGGTAGCCTCGATCGCCGCCCTCGAAGGGCCGCAGGATGCGGTCAAGGAGATCTGCGCGCAGTACCAGAGCCGGCGCGACGTGATGGTCAAGGGGCTGCACGAAATCGGCTGGATGGTCGACAAGCCCAAGGCTTCGATGTACATCTGGGCTAAGATTCCGGCGCCGTACGCGCATCTGAAATCACTGGATTTCGCCAAGAAACTGCTGGCCGACGCGCGCATCGCTGTCTCGCCCGGCATCGGTTTCGGCGACTACGGCGACAACTATGTGCGCATCGCCTTGATCGAGAACGAGCAGCGCTGCCGTCAGGCGGTGCGTGGCATCCGCGAAATGTTCCGCAAGGATGGCGTTCTGCACAAGGCCGCCGCCTGAGTTGGCGCCGATGTGCTGAGCCGGTTCATCAAGTCCTGGGGCCGGCCGGCGGCGGCTGGAGAGTTGCCCGCTGGAGCGGGCGGCGCGCGCTTCAGCGCGCACCTGACGCGGGTCTACGCGGCAGCGACACAGGCATGCTTCGACGACAATTTCGATCATGACCGCTACGGCCCTGTAGCCGATAGCGCGTTACATGCGCGCACCCAGGCATTCTGCGCGGCCACTATCTCCGACCTGCTGGAATCGCCGGCGCCGGCGGCCCGCCTGTATGAGCTTCTGCAAGATGACCAGTCGCGCGCCTGCCTGATCGACCTCATCGCCTACCGCCTGCTTGGCCATCGCCATGTTCGGCTCGAACGCAACAACGCCCGGTTCCATGCGCACTGCGCGCGCGCCAGAAGCATGGGCGAGGCCGGCGCCGCGCTTGTCGGGGGTTATGGCGATGCCCGTCGCTACCATCTGCAAGGCGAGAGCGGCCAGCAGGTGGTGCTTGACGGCTGGTGGTTCAACGTGGCCTGGTCGTTTCTGATCCGGCAATACTGGCTGACCCGAGGCGACGCGACGCTCGTCGCCGCGCGGCCGGGCGACTGCGTGATCGATGCCGGCGCTTGCTTTGGCGACACCACATTGGCTTTCGCCGACGCGGTGGGTGCCGGCGGACAGGTACATGCGTTCGAAGTCGTGCCGGACAACCTGGCGGTGGCGCGCCACAACCTGTCACTCAATCCGCGCTTCGCCGCCACGGTGCGCTGCAATGCGCAGGCGCTGGGGGCGGTGTCCGGGCGCCTGTACGTGCACGGCAGCGGGCCGGGCGCGGTCGTCAATGCCCAAGCCGGAGGCCAGCCGGTGGATGTCATTTCGATCGACGAGTACGTGACCAACGAGGCTTTGACGCAGGTCGATTTCATCAAGATGGACATCGAAGGCTCCGAGTCGCAGGCGCTGGATGGCGCCATCGAGACCCTGCGCCGATTTCGCCCAAAGCTGGCGATCTCGCTCTACCACCGGCCTATCGATCTGACCCGGATCCCGCTGTGGGTGGATAATCTGGGTCTGGGTTACCGTCTCCATCTCGACCACTACACCATTCACCAGGAAGAGACGGTTTTGTATGCCATTGCCCATTGATATCCCCGAGAACCCAGGCGTCGTTCCAATTCAATGAAACCCATTCAAGTAGGTCTGTTCGGCATCGGCACCGTTGGTTCCGGTACCTTCAACGTTCTGGCGCGCAACCGCGAGGAAATCGTGCGCCGCGCCGGCCGCGACATCGTCATCAGCATGGTTGCCGATCTCGATACCGGGCGTGCCGAACGCATCGTCAAGGGGCGTGCAACTGTCACAGCCAATGCTGACGACATCATCAACAACCCCGAGATCGAGATTGTCATCGAGTTGATCGGCGGCTACACCTTCGCACGCGATCTGGTGCTCAAGGCGATTCGCGCCGGCAAGCATGTGGTCACCGCCAACAAGTCGCTGCTGGCAACGCATGGCAACGAGATCTTTGCCGCCGCCCGCGAAAAAGGTGTGGTGGTCGCGTTCGAGGCGGCGGCAAAGATCTCGTTGCCATGCGTTGCCAGCAGCGACTTGTTGGCGGTG
>CAYYFR010000061.1:0-28665 GCA_964470865.1 uncultured Burkholderiales bacterium
GCGACAAAGGCGACCTGAACTCCGTCGACAAGACATCTGCGAAAACCGCAGCGGCAGCCAGCGTCAGCGCCGACAAAACCGCCGCTGCGGCGGCCGCACTCAGCCCCGCCATGGCCCAGGCCAAGGCGATCGCCCACGCGCCGGCCAAACCACAGGAGACACGCCAGATGGTGGTGGCGCGCGTCATGAAGTCGCGCGCTGACGCTCCCTCGTCTGCCGGGTCGATCGGCGCGCGCGCGCATGGGGGCACTGCCACGACCAGCCGCTCCGCGCATGGCCACGAGGCACACTGGAGCTACGAAGGAGAGAACGCCCCTTACCGCTGGGGTGATCTGAAACCCGACTTCGCCGCCTGCAAGACAGGTTCACGCCAATCGCCGATCGACATTCGCAATCCCCTGCTTTCCGAGGTCGAACCGATCCTCTTCAACTACGAAGACGCGCCCCTCAAGGTCACCAACAACGGCCACACCATCGAGGTCGACTACGCGCCCGGCAGTTTCATCCTGTATGGCGGCGTACGCTACGAACTGCTGCAATTCCATTTCCATACGCCGGCCGAAAACCGCATCAACGGGCGCGTCTTCGACATGGCCGCACATCTGGTGCATCGCAGCGCGCAGGGTCGTTTGGCGGTGGTGGCCGTCATGTTCACTGCCGGTCGCGAGCATTCCATGCTGCAGGCGGTGTGGTCAGCCATGCCGGGCACCCGCGACCGCACCCGCGAGCGCCTCGATGTCGCCATCAACGCCCGGCAGATGCTGCCGGCCGACGCCGCATACTTCAGCTACATGGGTTCCCTCACCACACCGCCATGCACTGAAGGCGTGCAATGGCTGGTGATGAAAACCCCGGTCGAGATTTCACGTGAGCAGATCGCCCATTTCACCGCCCTCTACCCGATGAACGCGCGCCCGCTGCAGGCGCAGAACGACCGCGTGATCAAGACCGGCAGGTAGTCGCGGTTGCAGCAGGCCGAACAATAATCGAGCGCACCTCGTAGAGCGGGTCGAGGCGAGCAAGCAAACGATCGCTTCAAGTTGGCGCAGAGAACGCCGATATAAGGGAAACACCGAACAAGTCCGCAGGTCGAGAAGGTTCGAATTCCAGGGATTTGTTCAGGGTTTTCCAAGGTTTCAAGGCCGTCCAGACCGATTTGTCTCCTCTGGCATCATTTGCGGCAGGGCGCGATTGCGCTCTGCCGCTTTTCTTTGGCGTGCGCTGCGCGACCGCTGCGCCGGTGCCGCGCCACCGCAAGCAGACCAGGCATGGCGGTCGCCAAACTTGCCAACACGAGGCATCAACGCAGAATGCTGTACATTTATACACATTCCAAAGTGATGTCTGAAAAGCCCCGATGCGCGCGTGTACCCAGGAACCGCCGGACCCATTCGCCACGCTCAACCCGCGCCAGCGCGAAGCGGTGTGCCATGGCATGGATCTGGCCGCGCCCGACCACCGCCCGCTGCTGCTGGTAGCCGGCGCCGGGTCTGGCAAGACCAACACGCTTGCCTATCGCGTTGCCAACCTGATTCTCCAGGGCAGCGACCCCAATCGAATCTTGCTGCTGACCTTCTCACGCCGCGCCGCGACTGAAATGGAGCGCCGCGCCGGCCAGGTAATAGGCCGGGTGCTGGGCCTGCGCTTGTCGCAGCAGCAGCCAACCCTGTCCTGGTCCGGCACCTTTCACGCCATCGGCGCCCGATTGCTGCGCGCGCATGCGCTGCGCATCGGCCTCGACCCTTCGTTCACCATTCACGACCGTGGCGATTCCGAAGACCTGCTGGGCCTGGTGCGCCATGAGCTCGGACTGTCGTCAAAATCCAGGCGCTTTCCGATGAAGGGTACCTGCCTGGCCATCTATTCCCGCGTGGTCAACAGCACCGAAGCGCTCGCTACGGTGCTGCACAAACACTTTCCCTGGTGCGATCAGTGGGAGGCCGAACTCAAGGGGCTTTTTGGCGCCTACGTCGAAGCCAAGGCCATGCAGAACGTGCTCGACTTCGACGACCTGCTGCTGTTCTGGTCCGCAATGTTGACCGACGCCGAACTGGCCGACGCTATCGGCGGCGAATTCGACCATGTGCTGGTCGATGAGTACCAGGACACCAACCTGCTGCAGGCGACCATCCTCAAGGCGATGAAACCCGATGGCAAAGGGGTCACGGTGGTCGGCGACGATGCACAGTCGATCTACTCCTTCCGCGGCGCAACGGTGCGCAACATCCTCGATTTTCCGCACCAGTTCAGCCAGCCGGCATGCATCGTCACGCTCGAGCGCAATTACCGCTCGACCCAGGCGATCCTCGACGTGTCCAATGCGGTAATCGAAGCAAGCAGCGAGCGTCACGCCAAAGCACTTTGGACCGATCGCTCCACCAGCTGCAGACCGCAACTGGTGCTGGTGCCGGACGACGCGCAGCAGGCGCGCTGGGTCGCCGACAGCGTGCTGGCGCAACGCGAGGCCGGCCTGCGGCTCAAGTCACAGGCGGTGCTGTTTCGTACCTCCAGCCACAGTGCCGCCCTGGAACTGGAATTGGCGCGACGCAACATTCCGTTCGTCAAGTTCGGCGGGCTAAAGTTTCTTGAGGCCGCGCATATCAAGGATATGCTGGCGATCCTGCGCTTCGCCGAGAACCCGCGCGGTCGCATCGCCGGTTTTCGCGTCGCGCAGTTGATCCCCGGCATCGGACCTGCGACGGCCACGCGCCTGCTCGACGCAATGGACCAAGCGGCCGAGCCATGGGGCGCGCTCGCCGAATTTGTGCCGCCAGCGGCGGTGGACGGCGCCCAATGGCAGGCTTTCATCGATCTGTACGCCGCATTGCGCCCGGGCCAACTCGCCTGGCCGGCCGATCTGGACATCGCCACACGCTGGTACCTGCCGCACCTGGAACGGCTGCACGATGACGCCTTGGCCCGGCGCGGCGACTTGGAGCAACTGTCAGCCATGGCATGCGGCCATGGCTCGCGTGAACGCTTCATTTCCGAACTGACACTGGATCCGCCGGAACTCACAAGCGCCCGCGCCGACAACGCATCACTGGACGAGGACTACCTGATTCTCTCGACCATCCACTCGGCCAAGGGCCAGGAATGGACTGCGGTGCATGTGCTCAACGTCGTCGACGGTTGCATCCCGTCCGACATGGCCGCCGGCAGCGCCGCCGAAATCGAGGAAGAACGCCGCCTGCTCTACGTCGCCATGACTCGCGCCAAGGAGCACCTGCACCTGCTGGTGCCGCACCGCTTCTATGTCACACACCAGGCCGCGCGCGGCGATCGGCATGTTTATGCTTCGCGTACGCGCTTCATTTCGGATGCGGATGCGGCGAGATTCGAGACGGTGGTCTGGCCGCAGGTAGCGGTTTTGTCGACGCCACAGGTAAGTCAGAGATTGCCTATGACCATCAACATCCGCGACCGGGCTCGCGCGGCCTGGCGTTAGCAATCTTGCGAAACCAGTATCGTGGCGTTACGTGATGCTTGACCGGGCCTGGCAAGACAAAGCGCCTGTACCGCGCAAAAGTCACGAAATTGGATTCCCGCCTTCTTGATTGTTTTGTCAAGGAAACGGACCGAGTTGCGGAAAACTGCCGCCGGCGCGATGCCCGCCAATGCGCCCGATGATCCTTGCGCAATCGGATCAACCTCGCATG
Organism: uncultured Burkholderiales bacterium; assembly: GCA_964470865.1. Taxonomy (GTDB): domain Bacteria; phylum Pseudomonadota; class Gammaproteobacteria; order Burkholderiales; family JAEUOS01; genus JAEUOS01. The sequence continues at coordinate 3,660 of CAYYFR010000061.1, forward strand.
GCGATGTTTCCACAGGCGGTGTCCGCCACCTGCAGCAGTGAAGGAAAGTCTGAGTATGGCCTTGGTGCCGGAGCCGCATCCGCAGTCTTACCGCAATCCATTGTTTTTACTGTGCTGCTCCAATGCGATCAGCGAATATGCCCCCAATTGTGCCCCCGCCTTCGACTGCAAGCTGATCGGGGCCGCCGTGTGGCGCAGGTTAGGACGCACCCGCACCGAGCGGCAGAACTTTGGCATGTCCGTACAAATATTTTTGCGGCCAGGCTCACCCGGTGAACCTGGCCACGCCTAATATCGGGCACTCACCACCTGGAACGACCCATCATGTCCGACGACGTTCCGCCCGATGACATTTCATCCCTTGATTTCGAGCCGGATCCAGAGCACGAAGCCAAGATCAAGCGGTCGATGCGTTTCACGATCGACGAACTCCCGGCGATCGATCATGGCAACCTGAGGCGCCCGCTATCCATCGGTGAAGGGTTTTCAATCAAGACCATCGCGGGGGACACTCTCTATCTCGCCAGCCTCTTCCAATTCAGCACCTATGCCGGCGTGCTTAATGGCATTCCGTTCGATCCGGCATCCCATATCGAAGGCGATATTGACTATGTCGCCACGATATTTCCGAACCATGCCGCCCTGCCGTACGTCGTGCCACCGCGCATGCATCGCGGCAGGAGAGTCACCAAACGCGAAGACTTCGAGGACACCGAAGATTGGTGCATCCTGCCGCGGTGCACTGCGTTCGGCTGCTTCGATACCAGCCGGATGGCACGCGACGCCGACGGAGACGGTCATTCCTCATCGATCGTGTTGATTTGGTATCAGGACACGTTTGGGCTGCCCGAAGATGCGCACACACTGCGACACATCGCGGAGCTCGGTTGGGACGAGTTCGCCCACAACTGGTCTTACTGAGGGGGCCTACGTCCTGAAGCGAAAAAACCCGCGCTTCCGAGGAGAAAGGCGGGTCTTCCTGGCTTGCTTGAGTCTCTTGGAATCTCGCTTTGGTGCCCGGAGCCGGAATCGAACCGGCATGGCCTTGCGGCCGGCAGATTTTGAGTCTGCTGCGTCTACCTATTTCGCCACCCGGGCCATGGTGTCGCGCCTCGTTGTGCAGACGCAATCCAGTGGCAAAGTATAGCGCGAAGCTACAATGCGGCCCGATGCAACACCCCGCCTACACCATCGACGATTTCGACTTCGAGTTGCCGCCTGAGTTGATCGCGCAGTTCCCGGCGCCCGAGCGCGCCGGCAGCCGGCTGCTGGTCCCTGCCAGCGGCATGATGCGCGACCTCGGCTTTCGCGATTTGCCGTCCTTGCTCTCGCCAGGCGACCTGCTGGTGGTCAACCAGACACGCGTGGTCAAGGCGCGCCTGTTCGGCACCAAGGATTCAGGCGGCAAGGTCGAACTGCTGATCGAAAGGGTGCTGGAGCCACACCTGGCTCTGGCGCATATCCGTGCGAGCCACGCGCCCACCCCGGGCCACATCATCACACTTGCAGGCGGTGCGCAGGCAATGGTCATGGAGCGTCGCGCGGGCCTGACTTTGCTGGCCTTCGAGCAGTGCGAATCGGTGTTCGCGCTGATGGAGGCATATGGTGCCCTGCCGCTGCCGCCCTATATCGAGCACGCTGCCGGCAATGTCGACGAAACGCGCTACCAGACGGTTTACGCCAGGACGCCCGGCGCGGTGGCGGCACCGACCGCGGGCCTGCACTTCGATGAGGCGATGTTCGCCGCACTCGAGGCGCACGGCGTCCGACGCGCGGCACTGACACTGCATGTTGGCGCAGGCACGTTTCAGCCAGTGCGCGCGCAATCCATCGCGGAACACGTCATGCACAGCGAGTGGTACGAGATCTCGCCTTCGACCGCACAGGCCATTGAGCGCACGCGGGCGGCCGGTGGCCGCGTGATTGCCGTGGGCACCACCAGCCTGCGCGCGCTTGAATCGGCGGCATTGCGCGCCAGTGGCGGGCAGTTGCTCGCAGCGGGTGCGGACGACACCAGCATCTTCATCACGCCCGGTTTCGAGTTTCGCGTGGTCGATCGCCTGATCACCAATTTCCACCTGCCGAAATCGACCCTGATGATGCTGGTGTCGGCCTTCGCCGGCCATGGGTTGATGCGCCGTGCGTATGCGCACGCGATCTCCCGGCGTTACCGCTTCTTCAGCTATGGCGACGCGATGTTGCTGGATTGCTCAAGCCCTGCAAGTATCGGCAAGGCATCCACGCCTTGTTTGCCGACATAAAAGGCAGCAGGCGGCGGATAGTTCGCAGCCAGCCACGCCGGACCGCCGTGCGCCACCCAGGCGCCAGTGGCCACGCGCGACAGCGCCACAATCAACTCGAGGTCGGCATCGCGCATGGTGTGACGGGCCTGCGCAGCCATGATCAACTGCCCCAGGAACTCGCCCTTCCAGATGATTGGCGCAAAAACGGCCGAGCCCATGCGCGATGACTTGAGGTACTGGCGAAACGCGCCGTGCTCGTCGGTGTTCTTGAGGATCAGTTTTGAACGATGCGCATGGACCCAGCCCGGATGCCCGCCGTCGATCGGCACCATCAGGCGTTCCTGTTCGGGCGGAAAGCCCAGGCTGCCGACCAACATGTGATGCTGCCTGTCGGGTGTCACGAAAAAAGTGCCGGAAACAAAGTATTGGCGCTCGCCGGGCTTGAGCGCCCCCGGGCGCAGGTGCGCCAGGCGGTCGCCCAGCGCATCGAAACAACCGCGCGCGAGAATGCGCATGGCATCCTCTGGGCCGGCGGCATCGAGTGCGGCCTGACCGACTTCCTCGACAACGGCCCACCCGCTTCGCGCATCGGCCGCCTTGACTTCGCTCATTGCAGTTTCGCTTTCATTGACCGTACCTCCAGGCCTCACACCAGTGCTTGCAACAACCCCGCCGCAAATGGCGCTGCCAGCGCCGCCGCGTTGTCTTCATCAAGCAATCGCGTGACCGCATCGATGGCCTGGCCGATACGCTGCTCGCTCACCCCGCCATAGGCCATCAGCTTGCGGGCCTTGTCAACCACCGCTTCCGGAGACAACGCCCGCTCCGGATCGCCCAGCGAATCCCGCACCTCGTGGCAGGCCGCACGAGCGTCGCTCAAAGTCATGCGCACGCGCGCGCCGTAATGCGACGGATATCGTTGCGTGATGTCGGGCGCGACCTGCACCCGCACCCGCTGCATGCGCTCGCGCAGGTCGGCGCGCGCGAAGCTGGCTGCATCGAAATGCTCCGGTCGCAGGGCGCCGAATTCGGCGGCGGCCACCACCGCGTATTGCAGCGAAAACTTGGCTTCGGTGCGCGTTGTCGGGCACGGGTTGTTGCAGATACCGACCGCGTCCGCAAAGCTTTCCACCACACAAGTCTCGAAGTGCAGCGGCTGTTCACCTTCCTGCGAGCGCACGGCCAGCGTGCAATCGATGCTCGCATGCGTATGGCGGCAGGCCGGCCAAGGCTTGAAACTGGTGTCGTGAATCAGCCAATCGGGCTCAAGCGCTGTGATGCCCGCCGGGTCCGCGCCCTCGCACATGGCGGCCAAGAAGCCGCGCTCGCCCTCCAGAATGAATGCCGGGCCGGTAAAGCCGGCTTGCGCCAGCGAGGCCGCGGTCATGCCACTCCAGGCGGCGTGCGCGGTATGCAGTTGCTTGGACATCACCGGCTCCAGGCGTACCTGCCACAGGCCGGCAGCCTGCGTACCGGCATTGCCAAGGGCCCAGACAGTCTGCTCGGGGCTCAATCCGAGCGCACTGGCACAGGCCGCAGCGGCACCAAATACGCCAACGGTGGCGGTGTTGTGCCAGAAGAAATAGTGTCGCGGCCCGACCACCCGGCCTATGCGGATCATCACCTCGTAACCGCGCACCAGGGCATCGAGAGTCGCCGCCGCGCTCGGCTGCTGGCGCCGCGCCACACCTGCCAGTGCAGGGATCACTACCGGTCCGGGATGGAGGATCGCGGCACGATGCATGTCGTCCATCTCTTCGACGTTCGCAGGCCCGGCGTCGAGCAGCATCGCGTGATAGTCGTTCTGGGCCATGCCCAAGAGGCTTGGCGTATTGCACGCAATGCCCGGCTGCAAGCGCCAGTCGCGCAACACGGCGCCGACCGGTGCACGCGCGCCTGCGGCCACGCAAGCCATCCAGTCCAGCCAATGCAGCACCGCGCGGCGGCGCGCGCGTGCATCCACCGGGCGGTCAATGCGCTGCACGAGGATTTGCGTGAGCGATGCCGGCAGCGCGCTTGCGCTGACGGCAGGGCGGGCGCCAGTCAACCCGGCCTCGCTACTGCGACATCGCCGGTCTCACCCTGCGCTAACACCGCCATGCTCGAAGCCTGGCTCAAGATGCAGCCTTGGCGCGCTCGTCGATCAGGCGCACCGGCTTCTGGCGTGTCTCGACCCCGGTCAGTGCCGACAGGCTCTTGGGCGCCTCCAGCACCGCGCCGACGTCGACCCCCAGCCGTTGCCGCAGCAAGGCGCGGTACGCGTCGGTGCGCGCGGCATCGGCGGGGCCGCGCGCTTCAATGCGTACCGTGAAGGTTTCACGGCCGTCGGCCGCCGCACCCCGCACGCACAGGTATTCACCGGCGAAATCGTCCATCTCCGACAGGATATTGCCGATCGCCTGCGGATACACATTGATACCCTTGATCTTGACCATGCTGTCACTGCGCCCGAGGAAGCCGGCGATGCGCCGGAACGGCAGCTTCAGCGCCGAAGCGCCGGGCAGCACACGAGTGACATCGTGGGTGTTGAAACGGATGATCGGAAACAGGTCATCGATGAACAGACAGGTGACGACCATGTCGCCGATCTGGCCGGCCGGCAACTCGCGCCCGCTGTCGACATCGACAATTTCCACGAAATGCGCATCTTCCTGCAGGTACAAGCCATCATGATCCGGCCCTTCGCCGGCAATCGCCCCGGTATCACCTACACCATACCAGTCGAACAGCTCGACCTGCATGCCCCAGGCGCCGGCCAGTGAAGCACGCACTTCGTCGCTCAGATGCCCGCAGATCATGCGCAAGCCGATATCCTTCTGCGGGTCGATGCCCTGTTCAACAGCCACCTGTGCAAGGCGCTTCAGATAGTCGCCAAAGCCCACCAGCACGGTCACTCCGAAATCACGCATGATCTCGACCTGCTTGGCCGAAGGCGTTTCGATGCCGGTGCCGGCTGACAGGAAGATCGCCTGCGTGTAATGGGTGATCGCCTCGCGTATGTAATGGCCGCCGTTGATCAGGCCGTGCCCATAAACCGAATGCACCACGTCGTGCTGCCCCATGCCCTGCAGCCGGTACAGGCGCGCCAACAGCAGGTTCTGAACTTCGCGGGTTTTCGGGCTGTAGATCAGCGGCTGCGGTGTGCCGGTGGTACCCGAGGTGGTGTGCACGATCATCGGCAGCAACTGGCCGTCTACCGCAATATCGCGCCCGTGATGATCGCCAAACGGCGGACGCCTGGCGATGCTGGCCATCACTTCGTCCTTGCCGAAGGTGGGCAGGCGTGCAATGTCGTCAAGCGTGCGGATATCGCTGCGTACCACGCCGGCCTCGCCCCACAGGCGCTGATAGAAGGGAATCTGCCAGGCGCGCGCCAGCGCACGCATGAACTGCGCATCCTGACGCGCCCGCAGCGCATCCGCACCCATCGCGGCGAAGCGGCGCACGAAGGCATCACCGACCGGATACTGTTCGGCCAGCGCGGGCAGGTCGATGGCCTGATAATAGGTGGCGGCACGCATTCTGATCATCCCGTGCGGGCAGTGCGACTCCCGCAGACTGTGGCAATATGTACGGACATATTATTCCACAGGCCTTCTGCAGCGGCAATCGCCGCTAAGTGCATGCTTGTGATCCGCCCGGACTCCGCCAGCGCCCGACCTCACCCTTGAACCCGCAAGCATTTTGTCCAACTCCCGATCTGCCAGGCGAGTCAAAAAACCGGCACCACCACGCTACCGCGTGATCGCCGACGCCCTGATTCAGGACATACTGAACGGCAAGTATCCGCTGGGCGCGGTGCTGCCCGGCGAGACCGAGATGGCGCAGCACCAAGGCATCAGCCGCCACACCGCGCGCGACGCCATGCGCCTGGTCGAAGAGACCGGCATGATCACGCGCCGGCGCCGCGTCGGCTCCACGGTTGTCAGCAATCAGTTGCCGATGCGCTACAACCAGCGCATCCAGTCGGTGGGCGATGTTTTGCAATACGGCAACGCGTCGCGCCTGAAAGTCATCGAATCGAGTGTGGTGCTGCTTGACGCGGCCAATGCAGCCCTGCTCAAGCAGAAGGCCGGCAGCCCTTGCATGCTGCTCAAGGGCATCCGCTACCAACGCCACGACAACCGGCCGTTTGCCTACTCCGAAATCCACTTCCCGGTCGCCAGTGCAGCACAACGCAGCCGCATGCTCGATCCCGCCCTTGCCACGCTCTGGTTCGTGCGCAAGGTGGATACGCCGCACCTTTCGAGCATCGAGCAGACCCTGATGGCTGAAGCGGCATCGAAAAAGCTGGCAGCGATCTTAGCGGTGCGGCCCGGAACCGCGATGTTGAAGTCGATGCGCATCTACGTCGGCAATAGCGGCCGCATCACCGCATCGGCGACCACCTGGCACACCGGCGACCTGTTCAGCTATTCGACCACGCTGACCAAATCCGGCTGAGCATTCACGACACGACGGGCCCCGGCGTGGGCCGGCTCAGCCAAGGCCGGTGGCCTGCGCCTGCGCCTGCAACGCCGCCCGATGTTGCGGATGCGCAATGCCGATCACCCGGCGCGCGCGTTCACGCAAGGACTTGTCGCGCAGATGTGCGACGCCCCATTCGGTGACGATGCAGTCGGCATCGCAGGCGCCCAGCGTAGCAGGGCCGTCGAGACGCGCGACGATGCGCGAAACCTGCCCGCCCTTGGCACATGAAGGCATGGCGATGATGGCCCGGCCGTCGCGCGCCGCCAGTGCACCGCGCACAAAATCGGCCAAGCCGCCGACGCCGCCCAGATAACGATTGCCGGCCGACTCGGCATTGACCTGGCCGGCCAAGTCAACCTGCAAACCGGAATTGAGCGCAGTCAAGCGATCAATCCGCCCCAGCACCTCGCGTGCATGCGTATATGCTCCCGGCGCCATGCGCAGCGCCGGGTTGCGATGGACGAATTCATACAGAGCGGTAGTCCCGACCGGATTGCCGAAAACGCTGATGCCGGGGTCGACCGTCTTGCGCGAATTGTCGAGCGCCCCACTTTGCATCAGGCGCATCACGTCGTCGTTCATCAAGCCGGAGTGAAACCCAAGCTGCCGATGGCCCGCCACCGAGCTGATCAGGGCACCGGCTAATGAACCGACGCCGACTTGCAGGGTAGCCCCTTCAGCCACCAGTCCGGCAACATGTGTGGCGATCTGCGCCTCTTCCGGCCCGGCCGGCGGATATGCTTGCTGGGCCAGGGGGCGATCGCTTTCAACCAGCATGTGGATCGGCAGGTCGGCGGGGATCTCGCCACCCGCAACAATCGGTGCATGGCGATTGACTTCGACCACCACCAGCCGCGCCCGGCGCGCCGCCTCGAACATGTAGTTGCGCCCGGCACCGGCATACAGTTGCCCGCTTGTTTCATCGCGCGCCGCCTGCATCAACACCACGTCGCAGGGTACGTCACCGGCTGCGATTGCCGAGCCAATGCGCGAATAGTGCAGGGGGTAGATGTCAAGCGGCGCGTGGCGCCCAATTTCGGCGGTGCGAAACAGTGCGCCATAGCTCGAAAAGCGAAAACTGCCGGGGCGCGCGGCCAGCGGACTGCCGCTGATGTTGCCGCCGACGAAAGCCGAAAGGCCGGACGGCAGCCCGGTGGCGGCAAACAGGTGCTCGCACAACTCCAGCGGCTCACCCGCCATTTGGCCGATCACGATGCCGTCACCGGCGCGCAGGAGAGTGGCAAAATCGAGCGTGGCAAGCGGCACTGCCTGCGGTTCCACGCGCCGGCTCATCGTCATACCTTCAATATCCCCGTGTGAAGCACAGCGCGCCACCGGCGCGCACCAGCACCATTGAGCTGCCTCATCATGCAGCAGCCGCGCCGGCGCCGTGCGGCACACATTGGGCGAAATGCTCGGCAATCTGCAGGCGTGTTGCCACCCATACATTCTGCTGTGCGGCCACATGCGCTAAAAATCGCTCGAACGCCGCCATGCGGCCCGGGCGGCCGATGATGCGCAAGTGCAAGCCGAGCGACATCATGCGCGGCGCCTCGGCGCCCTCGTCGTACAGCCAGTCGAAGGTATCGATCGCATAGCGCAGCCAGGATTCAGGTGTATAGGCCGGATCGGTCCAGAACTTCATGTCATTGGTATCCAGCGCATAGGGCACCACCACCAGCGGCGCGCTCTGGGTTTCGTCCCAGAACGGGCGGTCGTGGCTGAAGTCGTCCATGGTGTAGCGAAAGCCTTCCTCGACCAGGAGTCGCCGCGTGTTGGCGCTGGTGAGATAGCGCGACAGCCAGCCGTACGGGCGGCTGCCGATGGTCTGCGCAATCGACGCCACCGCGCGCCGGATGTAGGCGCGTTCATCATCCTCGCTCAAGTGGTACTGGGGCGCCCAGCGGTAGCCATGCGAGCAGGCCTCGTGTCCACCGCCGGCGATGCGCGCAGCCAGTTGTGGCGCGCGTTCCAGCGCCTGCGCGCAGGCCGTGAAAGTGGCAACCAGGCCGGATTGTTCCAGCAGGCGCATGACGCGCGGCGCGCCCGCCACCAAGCCGTAGCGATAGTTGCTCTCGTTGGGAAAGTTGCGCACCGACTTTTTCACCATCATGCCCAATTCGTCGACCGCTTCAGGGTACTTGTCGCCATCGACGATGTTCGCTTCAGCGCCCTCTTCGACATTGATCACCAGCGAAAGCGCCAGCCGCGCGCCGTTCGGCCAGCGGAATTCGGGATACTCGGGAAGGTTCATCGAGACAGGTCCATATGTCCGTACATAGAAACAAGTATAGGGTATCGCCCAAGGTTGACCGCTCAGCCCGCGGATGCCAAACTACGCGGCCACAGAAAGAGGCCAAGGACTTGCCGGTGGCGTACCAGCTACCGCAACGGGCCATAACGGAGACACCATGCGACTTCACCAACGGGCCGGATTTGCCCTTCGATTGCTCTTGGCCGGCGCCGCCTTCACCGCGGCCCTGCCTGCGGCGCACGCGCAGGCCTGGCCGAACCGGCCGGTGCGGATCCTGGTCGGCTTTCCTGCCGGTCAGGCCACCGACGTGCTCGCGCGCATGGCCGCGCAGCGGCTCTCGGATGCGACCGGGCAACAGTTTTTTGTCGAGAACCGCCCCGGCGCCTCCGGCAACATCGCCTTCGAGATGGCTGCGCGCGCGGCACCCGACGGCTACACCTTGCTGATGGGTTCGTCGGGCACGGCGGCGATCAATCCGGCGCTTTACGCCAAACTGCCATTCGACATCAACCGTGACTTCAACCATGTGGTCATGATGGCCGATGTACCGCAGATGCTGGTGGTCACGCCCAACCTGCCGGTCAAAACCGTGAAAGAATTGATCGATTACGCCAGGGTTCGCCCAGGCAAGATCGATTACGCCTCGGGCGGCAGCGGGCTTACCAACCATCTGATGATGGAGATGTTCAAGTCGGCCACCGGTCTGCACCTGGTGCACATTCCCTACCGCGGTGGCCCGCCCGCGCTCACCGACCTGATCGCCGGGCAGGTATCGGTGATGTTCGAAACCATTGTAGGCGCGCTGCCGCACGTGAAAAACGGCAAATTGCGCGCCCTGGCCGTATCGCGCTCCAAACGCAGCGCCGCTGTAGCCGATCTTCCCACGGTCGCCGAAAGCGGCGTACCGGGCTTTGATGCCACCGCATGGGTCGCCATGCTGGCGCCGGCCGGCACCCCGCGCGAGATCATCATGCGGGCCAACGCGGAAATCAACAAAGGCCTGGCAACACCCGAAATCCGCGACCGCATCATCGGCATGGGTGCCGAGCCCGGTGGCGGAACGCCGGAGGACTTCAGCGCCTTTCACAAGTCCGAGTTGGTGAAATGGGCCAGGGTGGTCAAGGCCTCCGGCGCCAAGATCGACTGAAACCCGACGCTTTCGCAGTTCACCTGCCCGCTGCCCATCGTGCAACCGGTGACGGCCGCAGTTTTCGCTGCTTCACAACCAGGTACCGAGCATGAATCCAGCAACCGCGAACCCGATGGACGAGCTGATAAGGCTGGTGACCGACACCCGCTACGAAGATCTGCCGGCGCAGGCCATCGATCGCGCCAAAGCCTTCCTGCTCGATACCGTGGGCGTGGGCATCGCCGGCAATCGCGCGCCATTGAGCGCCGATGTGTTGCAGGCGGCGCTTGGCTGGGGCGCCTCGGCGGATGCGAGCGTGCTCGGCAGTGAGTTGCGCCTGCCGGCGCCGTCCGCAGCGCTGGTCAACGGCTATCGCATCCATTCGCAGGAATTTGATTGCGTGTTTGAACCAGGCGTAATCATCCCGTTGGGGCCGCTGGTTGCCGCGATCCTGGCACATGTCGAGCGCCGCATCGCGCGCGGCGAGAGCGTGACAGGGCGCGCGCTGATTCTGGCGCTGGTGGTTGGCGTCGAGATTTCCTGCACGCTGGGCCTGGCGGCCAAAAGCGCCATGAAGTTCTTCCGGCCCGGCACCACCGGCGGATTCTCGGCGCTGGCTGCGCTGTGCGTAATCGACGGGGCCGACAGTGACTTCGTACGTCGCGGCTTCGGCATCGTTTACTCGCAAATCAGCGGCAGCATGCAATCGCACGAAGAAGGCTCGTCGATGCTGGCCATGCAGATCGGCTTCAACGCACGGGCCGCCCTCACCGCCTTCGACCTGGCAAGCGCCGGTTTGTCCGGGCCGCAACGCATACTCGACGGCCGCTTTGGCTACTTCCCGGTATTCGAATCCGAAGGCGACATTGCGGCCGCATGGGCGCAGATCGCCAAGCCCTGGAAGATCACCCGCTTGTCGCACAAGCCCTACCCGAGCGGCCGCGTCACGCACGGCATGGCACACGCCATGCTCACACTGCGCGGCGAGTTGACGGCCGACGCCATCGCGCGCGTGCATGTGGCCATGCCGCCGCTGGGTTTTCGCCTGGTGGGCAGGCCGATCAAGGCCGAGATGACGCCCAACTATGCAAGGCTATGCGTGCCTTACGTGGCTGCGGCCGCCCTGATACGCGGCGCGATCGGGCTCGAAGACTTTCTTCCCGGGGCTGTCGCTGCCGCGGACGTATTCGCGCTGGGGTCACGTTTTAGCACCGGCGAATTCGAATACCCCGACCCCAACGCCTTCTACCCGCAGCGCCTGCGCGTCGAAACCCGCGACGGCCGGGTGATCGAGCGCGAGGTTCCGTATGCGCCGGGTCATCCGGAAATGCCGCTGACAGACAGTGAAAATCTGGCCAAGTTTCGCGCCTGCCTGGGCTTCGCGGGTTGCGACGCCGCAGGGCCGGCGGCGCGCAGCGTCGAACAGTGTGTAGGCAGCCTGGAGTCGCTTGAACAGATCGCGCCCCTTACCGCAGCCATCGCCCTGCTGCATCCCTGATGTCATGCGCCAGCGCGGCGCATATGTCCGGACATATTGACGGGACGGGCGTCACTGGAGTATTGTTTCGGTCTGCGTCACGCTGGCGGCTCGCGCGGCAGGAAGCGGGCCGCGAAGTCTTTCGCTCCACCACCGGTGATGCGAAAGCTACCCCCCAATGAAGCGCATGCGCCCAGCGTGGCGAACCCGACCGGGCCATCTTGGAATCAGGAACAACCATGAACGTACATCATTCGCAACAGATCCATGAAGACGAAAAGGCAATCCTCGACGCCATAGAAGTATGGGTCGAGAAGGAAGTGCGACCGATCGCCAAGAAATTCGATCTGGCCGACGAATATCCGCACGATCTGGTCGAGCAGATGAAGGAGCTCGGACTTTTCGGCGCCACCATCGGCACCGAATACGGCGGCCTGGGATTGTCGGCCTGGACTTATGCGCAGATCGTCATCAAGGTGGCCTCGGTATGGATGGCGCCCTCGGGCATCTTCAATTCACACCTGATCATGGCGTCCGCCATCGAACGCAGCGGCACCGAGGCGCAGAAGCGCAAATACCTGCCCCTGATGGCGTCGGGCGCGTTTCGCGGCAGCCTGGGCCTCACCGAACCCAATGCCGGCACCGACCTGCAGGCGATTCGTACGGTGGCGCGGCGCGAAGGCGACCACTATGTTGTCAACGGCGCCAAGACCTGGATCACCAACAGCATGTATGGCCAGGGCACCCTGCTGCTGGTCAAGACCGACCTGGCCGCGCAGCCACGCCACAAGGGCATGAGCATGCTGATCGCCGAGAAGACCGACGGCTTCAACGTGGTTGGCAAGCTCAAGAAACTCGGCTATCGCTCGATTGATACCTGCGAGTTGTCGTTCGAGGATTACAAGGTGCCGGTCGAGAACCTGCTGGGCGGCGAAGAAGGGCATGGCTTCCAGCAGACCGCAGGCGGACTTGAACTCGGGCGCATCAACGTGGCGGCGCGTGGCGCTGGCATCGCGCAAGGCTCCCTGAAAATGGCGCTGCGTTATGCGCAGGAGCGCGAAACCTTCGGCAAGCCGATCTGGCAGCACCAGGCGATCCAGTTCAAGCTGGCCGAAATGGTGACCCAGGTCGAGGCTTCGATGGGCCTGATCGAGACCGCCGCCCGCAAATATGACGCCGGCGAACGCTGCGATCTCGAATCCTCGATGGCCAAACTCTTCGCATCCGAAGCCGGGGTGTTCTGCTCGCAGGAAGCGATGCGCACCTTCGGCGGCTATGCCTACTCGGTCGAATACGAGATCGAAAGGTTCTATCGCGATGCCATGCTGATGGTCATCGGCGAAGGCGCCAACGAAGTGCTGAAGACCGTGATCGCCAAACAGCTGGTGGATCGCAATCGCATTTAGCCGGACAGCTCAGACAGCTCAGATCACCGCCTTCAACCAGGGTTTCTCGGGATCCACGGTCACCTGATACTTGAAAAAGTCGTCCCACACCTTGAAGGCCTCGGCATCCTGCGCATAGGCCAGCCGATAGCTGGCCAGCACCGAGTTGAGTGCGCTCAGGCCCTGGGCCTTGGTGCTGGCCGCATTGAGCACGCGGGTTTCAACCAATGCCGCGCAGGTGGTGAAAAGCTGCTCGACAAAAGCCTTGATAGCCACCTCATGCTTGTCGCCACCAAACATGGTCTTCTTGCCGACCGAAGCTCGCACGTTGGACATGGCGGCCAACAGTTTGCGGATCTCGCGATCGGCGCGGCCATAGCGGCCGGCCAGGCCTCTGGCAAGCAGGGGGTCGGTCTGCATGGTGACTTTCAGCTCCTGCGGCCGTCGATGTAGCTGGCCAGGCCCTGGGCATTGAGCTCGTGGTCGATCTCGAATACCTGAAGGGCCTCGGCATCCGACAAGCGCCAGCCCTGCCGATCACGCTCGGCCAGGATCAATCCACCCACCCCGTCCTTGAGGAAGCGGTGCCGGGCGTCGCCGGCCAGTCCGGCGGCGGCGGCGCGCTCGGCCAAAGCGGCGTGCTCGTCGATCAGGCGGTGCAGATCGGCGGCGATGCGTGGCACATCAGTTACCTGGGCATAATGCGTCACATAAATCGCGCCGGGCTTCAAGGCCGTGATGCGTTCGATCGATGCATGCAGTGCCGCAGGGTCGAACTGCGAGGGGCTGGAGGTCGGAAAGCAGAAGCGGCGGCCATCCGTTTCAAGTTCGACATAACCCAGACCAAAAGTATCGCCGGTGAAAACATGCCCGGAGCGCGAATCATGGATGCACACGTGGTGCTTCGCATGGCCGGGCGTATCGTAGAAGGTGAAGGTACGGCCCTGGAAATCGAGACGGAAACCGTCCGCGGCTTCAACAATGCGGCCGGCCGGAACCGGCGCGACCACGCCATAGTTGTGCCGGGCGAGCTCGATGCCGTACACATCGACCGTCGCGGCCCACAGTTTGGACGGGTCGGCCATGTGGCGGCTGCCGCGCGGATGCACAGTCAGTGTGGCATTGGGCATCAGGCGCATCAGCTCGCCGGCACCGCCGGCATGGTCCAGATGGATGTGCGTCAGGAGCACATGGTCCACCTGCTCCGGCCCCAGGCCCTTGCTGTGCAGGGCTTCGAGCACCAGGGGCACCGAATGGGTGGTCGCTGTATCGATGATGACCGCGCGCCCGTTTTCGATCAGCAGGTGTATTGCATCCAGACGCGGCCGGTGAAAGCCGGAATCGAGCGCGGAAATACCGTGCTCGTAGTCGATGAGGTCGATCGTCATGGGTCTTGCTGGCTGCGCAGAAATCGTTGGCAAAGCGTGATTCTCGCCGATAATCGTCCTTTCGCGAAATCAGGATGAGACGCCTGCGCCGACATGACACGCAGCGACGATCTTTTTGGCGCCGTGCCCGAACCCCCGGCCAACCCAGGTCGAACGCGCACGCCGGCCAAGCCGATCGGCCCGGCGATTGCCGATGCCGCCACGCTTGATCTTGGTCGGCGCTTGCCGGCGCGGATTCATCTGGGAACCTCATCATGGTCTTTCCCCGGTTGGGCCGGGATCGTCTATGACACCGTGGCCGGCGAATCGCAGTTGGCGAAAAGCGGGCTTGCCGCCTATGCCCGCCATCCGCTACTGCGCAGCGTCGGCATCGACCGCAGCTTCTATCAGCCGCTGGCGGCCGCCGAGTACGCGGCCTATGCGGCCCAGGTGCCGCCGGATTTCCGCTTCCTGGTCAAGGGCCCGGCACTGGTCACCGACCAGATGCGGCGCGACCAGAGCGGGCGCGCCACGGCGCCAAACCCGCAGTTTCTCGACGCCCAGGTCGCGTTCGAGCAGTACGCAAAACCCGCGGTGGCGGGCCTGGCGGAGAAAGCCGGGCCGCTGGTTTTTCAGTTCTCGCCGCTGGCGCGCCGCACGCTCGACGACGTGCCGGCGTTTGTAGCCCGGCTGCATGCATTTCTGTGGGCGCTCAACAAGATGTGCGAAGGCTTTGCCAACCCACCGCAGTTCGCCGTCGAAGTGCGCGATGCGGAACTGCTGGGGCGCGACCTGGCCGATGCCCTCAAGGACACCGGCGCCCGCTACTGCCTGGGTGTGCACGCACGCATGCCGGCGGTCGAGGCGCAGTTGCCGCTGCTGCGTGCGCTGTGGCCCGGCCCCATGGTGGCGCGCTGGAACCTGCATTCCGGCTTCGCCTACCAGGAGGCCAAACAGGCCTACGCACCGTTCAACCGAATCGTCGATGCCGATCCGCAAACCCGCGCCACCCTGGCCCGGGTGGCGGCCGCCACCGCGCGCGCCGGCTACCCGGTGACCATCGTGGCCAACAACAAGGCAGAAGGGTCGGCACCGCTGACCCTTTTCAAGCTGGCCCAGGCAATCGTCGATCAGGCTTCCTGAGGCCGGCGCGGCGACGCGCTACTGTTACTTCTTCAATCGCGCGGCGAACTTCTTGCGGAACTTCTGCACCTTGGGCGCCACCACGAACATGCAATACGACTGGTTGGGGTTGCGCGCGTAGTACTCCTGGTGGTATTTCTCGGCCTCGTAAAACGTTACTGCCGGGCTCACCTCGGTCACGCATTTGCCGCCCCAGATGCCTTCGCCGTCAATCTCCGCGATGATTTCACGCGCGGTCGCTGCCTGCGCCTCGGAGTGATGGAAAATCACCGAGCGATACTGGGTACCGACATCATTGCCCTGGCGATTGAGCGTGCTCGGATCATGCACGGTGAAAAACACCCGCAGGATGTCGGCGAAACTCACCACGGCCGGATCGAAGCGCACGCGGATCACTTCGGCATGCCCTGTATCGCCGCCGCAGATGTCCTCATAGCTGGGGTTCACGGTATGCCCGCCCATGTAACCCGATTCGACCGCGTGCACGCCCTTGAGATCGTCGAATACCGCTTCCACACACCAGAAGCAGCCGCCGCCCAGGGTCGCGATTTCCAGATTTGTCGTCATTTTGATGAAGTCCTGTGTTGGTTGATGCCTTCTACGAAAGTGCAGCTGCTGCGGAAGCGAAAACCGCCGCGCTCAACGCTCTGCATTGATTGCGTCGCGCGTTTCCAATGCGACCCGGCGCGCCGCAGCGGCGAAGTCTTCGGCACCCGATGCGTAGAGAATCGCGCGCCCCGAATTGATGATCAGACCCGCCCCCTGCGCACTGCGCCCGGCGGCCACCGTCGCCACGATATCGCCGCCCTGCGCGCCGATGCCTGGCACCAATAGTGGCAGGTCGCCGACAATCCGGCGCACCTCGGCCAATTCAGCCGGATAGGTGGCGCCCACCACGAGGCCGCAGTTGTGGTTCTGGTTCCACTCGGTCGCAACCGTGCGCGCGATGCGTTGATAGACGCGCTCGCGGCCATGCGGACCATCGACTTCGAGAAACTGCATGTCGCTGCCGCCCGGGTTGGAAGTACGGCACAGCACGATCACACCGCGCTCGGCGTAACAGGTGTAGGGGGTGATCGAGTCGTGACCGAGAAACGGGCTTACCGTCACTGCATCGGCGCGGTAGCGTTCGAAGGCTTCGCGCGCATATTGCTCGGCGGTCGAACCGATATCGCCGCGCTTGGCATCCAGGATCACCGGAACCTGCGGATAGCGATCGTGGATATAGGTGATCAGGTCCTCGAGTTGATCCTCGGCCCGCTCGGCATGGAAGTAGGCGATCTGCGGCTTGAAGGCGCATACCAGATCGGCGGTTGCATCCACGATCGCGCGGCAAAACTCGGCGATCGCGCCGGATCGCTGGCCTAGATGCGCCGGAAAGCGTTTGAGATCCGGGTCGAGCCCGACGCACAGCAGGGAATTGTTGCTGCGCCAGGCGGCTTCGAGTTTCTGGGTGAAAGGTTTCATGCGCTGCGTTTGCCTGCAGGTGTTTCGTGCGATTCAGGGACGGCTGGCCCCGCTGCAAACGCCTGGGCCAGCGTGAGATCCAGGCTACCCTCGATCAGCGCAGATAAACGTGCCACGCCGAAGCTGTGCTGCGGATGATCGACGTCGAGGGTCTTGGTTGCCATGCCGGCATCGAAGGCAAAGCGGCGAAACACCTCCGCCACCAGTAGCGCATCGGGATCGGCCAGCATGGCCCAGCGCGGCTGGCCGTCTGCACCCTCGACGCGCGCGACCCAGCCGGCGTGGCGCAGCCGCTCCAGCAGGGTCTCGGAATCCGAGAATCCGGTGCGCAACTCGGCACGAATGCGGCGCGGCGTGGCGCCGCCGCCGGCACGGCTCCGGTGCAGCAAAAACAGGATGCGCATGGCTTCGGTGAACGCCAGACCCGGCCATTTGTGGGTATCGGCACGCTCGTAGCCCACCAGTGGCCAGGTCGCGGCGATCAGACCGCCGCCCAAGGTTACCAGCCACGACATGTATATCCACAGCAGAAAAATCGGAATCGCGGCAAACGCGCCGTAAACCAGCTGGTAGCTTGGGAAGCTGGCGACATACAGCCCGAACAGATTCTTCATCGCCTCGAAACCGAGGGCCGCCGCCGCACCACCGATCATCGCGTGTCGCCACTGCACATCGCGGTTGGGCACCGCCACATACAGAATCGCAAACGCCAGCGCGGTGAGCAAGAGTGGAACCACGCCCAACAGCAGGTGAGAGACCCACTGACTGCCCGGCATGAAGCCGAGCGACACGGACACGGCCAGCGAGGTAATCACAAGGCCACCGCCAATCAATACCGGCCCCAGGGTCACCACCGTCCAGTACACCAGCACCCGCTGCCCGAGCGGGCGTGGCCGCGGCACGCGCCAGATGGCATTGAGCGCACGGTCGATGGTCTGCAACAAGAGAATTGCGGTCACACCGAGCACGACCACACCAGCCATGGTGAGGCCGGCCGCCTTTTGCGCGAACGCGCCCACATGCGTCATCAAGGCGTCGCTGGCCTGCTCGGGCAACACGTTGTCGAGCAGGAACTCTTCGAGCGCATCGCGCATCTCGTCGAATATCGGAAACGCAGCAAACACTCCCAGCGCAATCGTCAGAAAGGGCACCAGTGACAAAAGCGTCGTAAATGTGAGGCTGCCGGCCACCTGCGCCAACTGGTCTTCGCGTGCCCGTTTCAGCAGATACAACACATAGCGCGCCTGGCGCGAGCCGCCCACCATATCGTCGGCCACGCCCCCGGCAGCATGCACCACACTGGCGACAGCTCCAGAGATCGCATTGGCGGCGGCGCCGGACACCTGATCGACCTGCTGTTCAATGCGCCGCACCACCGATGGCTGTTTCGCCGACACGCCCTGGATTCTCCCTGCTGACTGACTCCGTATAATACCCTCGCACTGATCGTCATCCCGCTTGACGCCTGGCCTAGCAGCCGCAAGCAGGACCGCATTTTCCTCTCCGATGCCCGATATCCTGGTCCTTTATTACAGCCGCAACGGTGCCACCCGCCGTTTAGCCCAGCACATCGCGCAAGGCGTCGAAAGCGTAGCGGGCGCGATCGCCCGTGTACGCTGCGTGCCGCCGGTGGCGGCCATCACCAGCGTGGCGGCCCCGCCGGTGCCGCCGGCCGGTGCTCCTTATGCCGAGATGCGAGATCTTGAGGAATGCGCTGGCGTTGCTGTGGGATCGCCAACCCGTTTCGGCAACATGGCCGCACCGATGAAGCATTTCTGGGATTCGACCGGTGCACTGTGGCAGAACGGCAGCCTGGTCGGCAAGCCTGCCTGCGTTTTCACCTCGACTACCAGCCAGCATGGCGGGCAGGAAACCACCCTGATGTCGATGATGCTGCCACTTCTGCATCACGGCATGCTCATCGTCGGCCTGCCCTATACCGAACCGGCGCTCGCCACCACCACTGGCGGCGGTACACCCTACGGTGCCAGCCATGTCGCCGGCAGCGGGCCGGATCGGCCCTTGAGCGACGATGAAAAGCGCCTCACCATCGCGCTCGGACGACGTCTGACCGGTATCGCACTGAAACTCGCCGCATGAAATTCCCCTGGCAGCGCGGCGCCAGCACCGCCCTGATCGGCCTCATCGTGCTGTGCGTGGCATGGGAGTTGTGGTTGGCACCCTTGCGTCCGGGCGGCTCCTGGCTGGTGTTGAAAGTGCTGCCGCTGCTCCTGATCTTGCGCGGCGTTCTGGCCGCTCGCAACTACGCTTTGCAATGCTCGGTGCTGCTGATCTGGCTCTACATCACCGAAGGCCTGGTGCGCGTGAGCAGCGACGCCGGCGCCTCGATGCTGCTGGCAGGCGTCGAGATCGCGCTTGCCACCATTTACTTCGTTTGCGCCACCGCGATCCTGCGGCCACTGAAGAAACTCGCACAGGCACAACCAAAAGGAGAAACGCCATGAACCAGATCGACTTGAAAGGCAGGACCGCCGTCATCACCGGCGGCGCGCGCGGCATCGGCTATGCGGTGGCCGAACGCATGCTGCAATCCGGCGCCGCCGTCGTGCTGTGGGACATGACAGGCGATCGGCTGGAGCAATCCAAAGCCACCTTGTCCGCACTCGGGTCGGTGGCCACCACCACCCTGGACATCACCGACGAAGCCCAGGTACTCGCCGCCGCCGCAGCTACAGGCCGCGTGGACATCCTGGTCAACAGCGCCGGCATCACCGGCCCGAATCAGAAAACCTGGGAATACTCGTCCAAGGATTTCCGCGCGGTACAGGAAGTCAACCTGATGGGCACCTTTCATTGCTGCAAGGCACTGGTGCCCGGCATGATGAAGCGCGACTACGGTCGCATCATCAACATCGCTTCGATCGCCGGCAAGGACGGCAACCCCAACGCACCGGCCTACAGCGCCTCCAAGGCAGCAGTGATCGGGCTGACCAAATCGCTGGGCAAGGAACTGGCGGGCACCGGGATTCGGGTCAACGCCATCACCCCGGCGGCGGCGCAGACCGAAATGTTCGCGCAGATGAGCCAGTCGCATATCGACTTCATGCTGTCGAAGATTCCGATGAACCGCTTTGTCAAGGTCGAGGAGCTGTCGGCGATGATCGCCTGGATGGCCAGCGAAGAATGCTCGTTCACCACCGGGGCGGTGTTTGATATCTCCGGGGGACGCGCGGTTTATTGAGATGCAACTCCTGACCGAGCTCGCCCGGGTCGTCGGCGCCGACCACGTCATCACCTCCGATTTCGCCGCCTACGCCAATGACTGGCGCAAAAAGTACTTCGGCAAGCCGCTCGCGGTCGTCAAGCCGGCCACTTGCGAGGAGGTCGCGGCCATCGTCAGGCTGTGCGCTGCAAACGGCGCGACCATCGTGCCGCAAGGCGGCAATACGGGCCTGGTTGGCGGCGGCGTGCCCGACGGCTCCGGCACGCAGGTGATCATCAACGTCTCGCGCATGAACCGCGTGCTCGAAGTCGATACTGTCAACAACACCATGACCGTCGAGGCCGGCTGCATCCTGCAGGTCCTGCAGGAAAGCGCCGCCGAGCACGGGCGCCTGTTTCCGCTCTCGCTGGCCGCCGAGGGCTCGTGCGAGATTGGCGGCAACATTGCCACCAATGCCGGCGGTGTACAGGTGCTGCGCTACGGCAACACTCGTGAATTGGTGATGGGCCTCGAAGTGGTGTTGCCTTCGGGCGAGATCTGGAGCGGTTTGAAGGGCCTGCGCAAGGACAACACCGGTTACGACCTGAAGCAATTGTTCATCGGTGCCGAAGGCACGCTGGGCATCATCACCAAGGCTGTGCTCAAGCTCTATCCCGCACCTGCCGCCACCCAAACCGCTTTTATTGCGCTGCAATCGCCGCGCCAGGCGCTGGCCCTGCTGACCCACATGAAGGGTGCTTTGGGCGAACGCATCACCGCGTTTGAATTGCTGTCGGATTTCGCACTGTCGATTGTCGAGCGTTTTTCGGCCAGCCTGAAGTCGCCATTTGCCACGCGCCACCCTTGGTATGTGCTGACCGACATCGCCGACAGCCGCAACGCGCAGGCGCTGGCCTACGATGTCGAGGCTGCGCTTGGCAGCGCCATGGAAGCCGAACTGGTCAGCGACGCGGCGCTGGCGAAGAATGAAAGCGAGGCCAGGCGCCTGTGGGAATTGCGCGAGACCCTGCCCGAGGCGCAGTCGATCGACGGCCGCAACATCAAGCATGATGTCTCGCTGCCGATCTCGAAAATCGCCGACTTCATCGACGCGGCGGACGCGGCGCTTGAAGCCGCCTATCCAGGCGTGCGCCCGGTCAATTTCGGCCACCTGGGCGACGGCAACCTGCACTACAACATCACCCGCCCGCTTCAAGGCTATACCGAAGGCGACTGGATGGCCCATGAGTCGGAAGCGGTCAATCGCATCGTGCACGACTGCGTGCATCGCTTCAACGGCTCGATTTCCGCCGAACATGGCCTGGGGCAGTTGAAGCGCGAAGAGATCAAGCGCTACAAGTCCGCGACCGAATTGAATCTGATGCGCGCCATCAAGGCCGCGCTCGACCCCAGGGGCATCATGAACCCGGGCAAAGTCATTTAAAACCATAACCAGCAGTTTCAGCCATCCGACCCATTCACACAAAACCTTCCATGGCCACCACGCACACTTTCCAGGCTGCAGCACTGACCCAGACCGTCCGCGCCATCGTCAAGGGCAGCGGTTCCACCGACCGTGAAGCCGACCTGGTCGCCACCAACCTGGTCGAAGCCAATCTGAAGGGACATGATTCGCACGGCGTGGGCATGATCCCGCGCTACATCGATGCCTGGAAGGAAGGCGGCCTGACGCCCAACGCCCATGTCAGCATCACGCTGGACGCCAACGCGATCCTCACGCTCAACGGCAATCAGGGCTATGGCCAGGTGATGGGCTACGAAGCAATGGAACTGGGTGCGCAGCGCGCCAAGCGCCATGGCGTGTGCGTGGTCGGCCTGTCGAACTCGCATCACATCGGGCGCATCGGTGCGTGGGCCGAGCAGTGCATCGGCCATGGCCTGGTGTCGATCCATTTTGTCAATGTGCTGTCGCGCCCGATCGTGGCGCCCTGGGGCGGGCGCGACGCGCGTCACGGCACCAACCCGTTTTGCGTCGGCGTGCCGCGGGCCGGAGGCGATCCGCTGGTGCTCGATTTCGCCACCAGCAAGATCGCACAGGGCAAGACCCGCGTGGCCTTCAACAAGGGCGTCGCGCTTGAACCCGGCACCATCATCGATACCGCCGGCGATCCCACCGTGGACCCGCGATTCACCGTGGTCGAACCCTATGGCGCGATCTTGCCCTTCGGTGAGCACAAGGGTTCGGGCCTGGCCTTGATCTGCGAACTGCTGGGTGGTGCGCTATCCGGCGGCAAAACCGAGAAGGGCGATTGCGCGCGCGGCCGCCAGGTGTTGAATGGCATGTTCTCGATCATCATCGACCCGAAAAAAATGGGCACGGCCGAGAACCTTTCACGCGAACTGGAAGACTTCGTGGCGTGGCACACCGCATCGCCGCCGGCTGCCGGCGTATCGCACGTGAAGATCGCCGGCGAACCCGAACGTGAGTGGAAAAAAGAACGCCTGGCCAATGGCGTACCGGTCGACGAAGTGACCTGGGGCGAGATCGTCAAGGCGGGGGAGAAGGCCGGCCTCGCACGCACCGAAGTGGAGCGCATCGCCCACGGTTAGAGCCACACGCCTTGAGGCTGCCCTGACCTGATCGACCATGACGAAGGCAACATCGCCTTCGACGGCAAGACGGTAGGCTCGCAGCACATGCCGCTATAGGAATTGCGGCGCCAGATGCCGATGGTGTTCCAGGATTCGTTCGCCTCGCTCAATCCGCGCCTGACCATCGAGGAATCGATCGCCTTCGGCCCGCAGGTGCACGGCGTGCCGAAGGCCGAGGCGCGCAGCCGCGCGCGCGACCTGCTGGCCAAGGTGGGCCAAGAACCCGGCGCAATTCATCCGCCGCTATCCGCACGAGCTTTCAGGCCGCCAGCGCCAGCGCGTCAACATCGCGCGCGCTGGCACTGCAACCCAGGCTTGTGATACTGGACGAATCGGTATCCGCGCTCGACAGGTCGGTGCAGGCGCAGGTACTCAACCTGCTGGCCGACCTCAAGGCCGAATTCGGCCTCACTTACCTCTTCAATCTTGCACGACTTGAACGTGGTGCAGTAGATGAGCGACCGCGTGATGGTGATGTACCTCGGGCGCATCGCCGAGGTGGGGCCGGCGGCATGCGCCAGCGCGCGATGATCGCGCTGGCACTGGCCTGCAAGCCGCAACTGCTGCTGGCCTACGAGCCGACCACGGCGCTGGATGCCACCGTGCAGATTTAGATTCTGCTGCTGCTGCGCGAATTGCAGAAGGAGTTCGGCATGGCGGTGATTTTCGTCACCCATGATGGCGGCGTGGCAGTCGAAGTCTCCGACCGTGTGGCGGTGATGTACGCCGGGCGCTTTATCGAAACCGGCAGCGTGCGCGACATCATCCGCAACCCGCGCCACCCCTATAGCCAGGGCCTGTTGGCGGCCAACGTGCTGCCCGGCATGGCCGACCGCGCCGTCGGCGCGGCACGCGAGCGCATCGAGGCGATTCCCGGCAGCCCGCCCAACATGGCCAAGGTACCGGAGGGCTGTGCTTTCGCACCACGCTGAAAGTATGCGGAAGAACGCTGCGGCACGATCTTTCCGCCCGCGGCTGCGGCCAGCGCCTCGCATCAGGTGCATTGCATTCGCGGCTGAATGCGGCTGCGGCGCGCCAAAGCGGCGTCGCTGCAGTAACATTCACAGAGGCGCCCGACATCCTGCGGCGCGACACCACCCACGGGAGACCGACATGACCACCAAGGGCTTTTCCATCAGCCACCTGAGCACCACGAAATTCGAGAGTGGGCTGCGTGAGTTTTTCGATTATCGTGATCTAGGCATCGAAAACGCCACCGACGGCCGCGTGGTGGCGCATGTGATTCGCGCCGCCAAGGGCGCGGAATTTTCCGGCCAGCCGCACCTGCACCGCACCGATTTCCAGATGGTCTACATCCTCAAGGGCTGGATCGAATTCGAGTATGAAGGCCATGGCAAGGTGCGGCTCGAAGCCGGCTCCTGCGTGCATCAGCCGCCTTCGATTCGCCATCGCGAAATCGGCCACAGCGCGGATATCGAAATGCTCGAAATCGTGATGCCGGGCAAGTTCGCCACCGAGGAAGTGCCAACGCTGGCCGACTGAAGCTACGCGCTGGAACCGGGCACGGCTTCACGCTGGAAGCGACGTACCGGCTCTGTGCAACCCGCGGCGCACGTGCTACGCAGGGTTCAGCCTGCGAAGCGCGACTCCGGCAAACCCGTGACGCCAGGCCGCACCGCGAACAGGCTGCCCGCCAGCGCTTGGTCCACCAGTTGCCCGGGCGTCAGGCGCTGGCGCGCCGAGGTGATATACAGGGTGCCCAGGTCCGCACCGCCGAAACAGCAGCAGGTCGGATTGGCCACCGGCAGCGGGATCGCGCCGTCGATGCGCCCGTCGGGCGCATAGCGCACCACCCGCCAGCCGCCATACTCGCAGTTCCACAGGTAGCCCTGGGCATCGACGCAAGAGCCATCCGGCCGGCCGGCGTGGCCTTCCGTATTGGCAAACAGGCGCTGGCGCGCAATGCCGCCACTGGCCGGGTCGTAGTCGAACGCCCATATGCGATTGCGATGGGTGTCGGCGAAATAAAGGGTGCAACCATCCGGACTGAAGGCCAGACTGTTGGGCACGCTGATATCGGTAAGCAAAGTGCTGTATCCGCCATCCGGATCGAATCGGTACAGCGAGCCCGTGGGCTCGCGGCTGGACTCGGCCATGGTTCCGGCAATGAACCGTCCCTGGCGATCGCAGCGACCGTCGTTGAAGCGGTTATCCGCCAGGTGTGCCTCGGGATCAACCCAGGGCGTAAGCGCGCCGGTGCTTGTATCGAGTGCGTGCAGGCCTGCTTTGGCCGCCGCAACCAGCCCGCCACGCAGGCGCAAGGCGATCGAGCCG